>DATFNV010000512.1:0-2326 GCA_035266225.1 Gemmataceae bacterium | reverse complement strand
GCTGATGGTGTTGGCGCATAACTTGGTAACGGTGGAGGCGGCGGAGACGAAGCTCCGGGCCAAGCAGGCCAAGGCGGCCGCCGCAAACCCCGTGACCAACACCACTTAAAAGCTGGACGATCTCCAAGCCGGCAGGGGTCGGCTCAGTGCGCCATGTCGCCGGCGCCGGCCGGGGGGTCGCGGTGGCCGTAGAAGCTGTACAGCAGCGGCATCAGGTAGCGCGTCAGGAACAGCGTTGTAATCATCCCGCCGACGACGACGATGGCCAGCGGCCGCTGCGTCTGTGCCCCGATGCGCGTCGAGAACGCCGCCGGCAGCAGGCCGAAGACGGCCGTCAGCGCCGTCATCATCACCGGCCGCACCCGCTTGCTCGCCCCCTCCAGGATCGACTCGCGCAGCGGCAACCCGTGCGCCCTCATGCGGTTGAAGTACGACACCAGCAAGAGGCCATCCATGATGGCCACGCCGAAGATCGACACGAACCCCACCGCCGCCGAGATGCTGAAATTCGTGTGCGTCAGCAGCAGCGCCCAGATGCCGCCCAGCGACAAGGCCATCACGTTGGCCAGCACCAGCAGGGCGTCGATCACCGAGCGGAAGGCGATGTACAGCAGCACGTAGATCAGTCCCAGCGACAGCGGAATGATCCACATCAGCTTGCCCTCGGCCTGCTCCATCTCCTGGAACTCGCCGCTCCACTCCGCCCGGTAGGGCGCCTGGAACAGGTCCTTGGTCTTCTCGCGGGCCTCCGCCACCGCGCTGCCCAGGTCGCGGTTGCGCACGCTGAACTTCACGGCGATGAGCCGCTCGCCCTGCTCGCGGTAGATTGTCGAGGCACCCGAGCGGACGAACTTGCCGGTGGGGTCGGGCTTGTTGTCCTTGCCCAACGGCGTCACCAGGTCGCCGAGCCGCAAGCGCGGCGTGTTCGTGAGCGGGTTGGTCGTGTCCACCTGGGCACCGCCCTTCGTCGGACCCACCAGCCCCGTCCCCGACGCGCTCGGCGTCCACCCCGGGCCGGACGCCAGCACCAGCTGGTTGTTGACGATGTCCACGGGGACTTCGAGGATCGACGTCTCGCTGGCGCGGCGCCACTTCGGCCAGCGCACGGTGATGTCGAACTGCTTCTCCCCCTCGATCATCGTCGAGTAAGCCTTGCCGCCCAGCGCCGTCTGCACGACGGTGTTGACGTCGTTGGCGCTGACGCCGAACTTCTTGCACTTCTCCTTATCGACCGCGAACTCCAGGTTCGTTTGCCCCTTGATCGTGAAGACGCCGACACTCTCGATCCCTTGCACCTCGCGCAGGCGGTCCTTCACTTTCTCGGCTATCTCATCCAGCTTTTCCAGGTCGGGGCCGAGGATCTTGACCGAGTTGTCGCCCTTGATGCCCGACAGCGCCTCCATGACGTTGTCGCGGATGTTCTGCGAGAAGTTGAAGTCCACCCCGGGCACCTTCCGCGACAGCTCCTCGTTCATCTCCTTGACTAGCTCCGGCTTCGTCCGCGCCCGCTTCCGCCCGTGGATCCAGCGCCGCCAGCCGGTCTCCTCGACGACCTTGGGCCACTGCTTGTCCGGCCGCAGCGGCACGAACAGCTCGATGTTGTAGAAGCCGCACGAGTCGGTGCCGTCGTCCGGCCGGCCGATCTGCACCACCGCCGTCTCCACCTCCTCGTAAGAGGTCAAGATGCCGCGCACCACGTCGGCGTTCTGTGTCACCCGCTCCAGAGAGATGTTCAAGGGGAAGGTGCCGCGCACCCATAAATTGCCCTCCTCCAGCTCCGGCATGAACTCGTGCCCCAGCCGAGGCACCGCGTAGACCGCCGTGAAGCCGATCAGCCCCGTGAACAGGCCCAGGGCAACCCAGCGGTGGCGGATCACCCGGTCCAGCTGGTGCAGGTAGCTGTTCTTCAGCCAGCGCACCAGGAAGTTGTCCGGCGCCGGCTTGAGGTGCTTGAAGAACAGCAGACACATGACCGGCGCCAGCGTCAGGGCCAACAACAGGGCCCCGCCGAGCGCGAAGCCGTAGGTCTGGGCCATCGGCCCGAACAGCGCCCCCTCCGGGCCGGTCATGGTGAACAGCGGCAGGAAGGCGCAGACCATGATGAGCGTGGAGAACAGCAACGGCTTCTCGACCTCGTGGCAGGCGCGGAGGATGCGGTCCTTCAGCGGCAGCTCCGGGTACTCGCCGGAGCTGATGTGGCGGTAGATGTTCTCGACCATGATGACCGAGGAATCGACGATGATGCCGAAGTCCACCGCCCCGATCGACAAGAGGTTGGCCGACTTGCCGCGCAGGAACAGCACCGCGAAGGCGAACAGCAGCGCCA
>DATFNV010000511.1:0-17560 GCA_035266225.1 Gemmataceae bacterium | reverse complement strand
ACACGGTGTTATTTGAAGACCCGTGTTATTTGTTTTCATGGACGGGCAGTTATAGCTACTATGTAAATCATCATTATGGCAGTAATTGCCCGCGTTTTTCTTGGTATTTTGCGCTGTATCACCCAAGCAATTGCGCTGTCTATCTACCGACTGCGCGCTGTACTACTAGGGAAGATGAATGCCCAGGGGAACGTGCCGGCCGTGATGGGCCGGGGGAAGTTCGTGCTGCCGCACGAGGACGAGTGGGAGTACGCCTGCCGCGGCGGCAAGGGCAACCGGCAACCGTTCTACTTCGGCGACCGGCTGAACGGCTATCTATCCAATTGCGATGGAAATAATCCCTACGGGACCGAGACGAAGGGCTAGTACAAGCAGCGCACGACGGCGGTGGGGAGTTACGAGGCGGTCCCGCCGCATCCGTGGGGCTTGTGCGACATGCACGGCAACGTCTGGCAGTGGTGCGCTAATTTATATGAAAACGATAAAGATCGCCGCGTTCTCCGTGGCGGCTCCTGGTACGACGTCGCCAGGCGCTGCCGCGCCGCGTTCCGGAACTGGGTCGCCCCCGGCTTCCGCGACCACTACGTCGGCTGTCGCGCCTGTTTCCGCCTGGACTGATTACAATGCAAGATGCAGAGGACATTCCGCTTACGAGGATTGTCAACATTGGCCCCGCCTTGCGGAATCTGTTAGCAGGAGCGCGGGAGGTGGATTGCCATGCCGGTCGTGATCCCTGATGAGGTTCTGCAGCAGGCCGGGTTGAGCGAGCGCGAGGCGCTGATCGAGATCGCCTGCCGCCTGTTCGACGCCGGCAAGCTCTACCTGCCGGACGCCGCTAAGCTGGCCGCCTTGACGCGCGTGGAGATGGAAAGCGAGTTGATCAAACGGAACATCCCGATTTATCGGCCGACGGCGGAAGACCTGAGGGAAGACCTCGAGACCTTGAAGCGCTTGCGGGGTGAAGCGTGTCCGCCGTCGTGAGTGACACGTCACCGGTCCGCGCCCTGGCTCACTTGGGCCTGATTGACCTGCTGCGCACCATTTACGGTCAAGTGCTTCTTCCCCCGGCGGTCCACCACGAGCTGACGAACCCACCCGCCCGCTACGCGGTCGTTGACGTCGGGCCGTTCCCGTTTATCGGCGTTCAATCGCCCCGGGATCAGTCCGCCGTGCAGCACTTCCTGCAAACGTTCCAGCGGGGCGAATCCGAGGCCATCGCGTTGGCCCTGGAGGTGCAGGCCAAGTCGTTGCTCATTGACGAGGCGAAGGGGCGCAGGATCGCCAAACAAGTTGGCCTGCAACCCACCGGGGTGCTCGCCGTGCTCGTGGAGGGTAAGCAACAGGGGGTGGTTCCGGCCGTCGGCCCTCTCCTGGACCGCCTGATGAACGAACTCAACTTCTTCATCGCCCCTTCGTTGCGGGCGACGGTGCTGCTGTTGGCCGGCGAAGCACTCACCCCGTGAGTCGCTCTGATCCGCAGGGAGGTCGGCTGGGACGAAGCGACTATCGATGAGGCGGAACGTCTGCGGGCGACCCTGCAGCAGAAGCCGTTGGTCGAACTGGCGTCGCTCGCGATTGCTTTTCTCCTCGGCAGATAAAAGGGGTCGCACGGCGTCCCGTTGTGCGATCTTCGGCATTCGTCGGGGGCGCCGACGACGCAATCCCGCTCTCCCGCCGTGCCCGGCCTCCGAGGGGCGCTCAGGTGTGTCGTGGTGTTCACAGTGCGGCGGTGAGCAAAGTGGCATGGTTCAGAAACGGGCCGTTTCAGGTGGCGCGGGTCCGTGCCCGTGCCCGTGCCCGTGCCCGTGCCCGTGCCCGATTCCAGACCGGGCACGGGCACGGGCACGGGCACGGGCAGAGCGCGACCCGCGTTTGAACCAGCCCAGCAAAGTGGCATGGTTCAGAACGGGGCAGTTTCGGGTGGCGCGGCCGTAGGTCAGGCTTTCCAGCCTGACTCGCTTCTTGTCAGGCTGGAAAGCCTGACCTACGGCGCCAAGTGTTACCCCGGCTTGAACCATGCCAGCAAAGTGGCCGGCGCAGCGGCGCAAGTGGATGAAACCCAAGGAGTTGCGCGTGCCGACCACTTTGCTCACCTGAGCAAAGTGGTCGGCACGTGAGCAGGGTGGAGCGGCGCTTTCTCCCGAACCTCGGGCCGTCAAGCGCACCATCGCGCGGCGGTCGCGGAAGTAGTCTCGTCCCCGGGACGGCGCGAGCGCGGCCAGTTTTTCGGGAGCGGGGTGAGGTCTTTGGAGTGCGGCGATTTATCGCCGCTTTGGCTGGGCTGTGCGGCCGCCGTCGGCATTAGCCCCAACGAAAGCGTCGCTAAATCGCCGCACTCCAAAGACCCCCCGGAACTCTTGCCGCGCCCGTTGCGCGGTGCGTAACCATTTTCTTTCGTCGATTCGGCCGTCTGCCGCGTTTATTCTGGGGGAGACGGATGACAACCGCATGGAGCCGAGCGAAGCCGAGCTGATGCGCCACTGGCAGGACGGCGACGCGGCCTCCTTCGAGGAGATCGTGCGCCGCTGGCAGGGTCGCGTCGGGCGCTTGCTGGGCCGGCTGGCCGGCCCGGCCGCCGCCCCCGACCTGTGTCAGGAGGTCTTCCTGCGCCTGTACGTGGCCGGGCCGCGCTACCGCGAGGAAGGCGCCTTCGCCACCTGGATTTATCGCATCGCGCTCAACGTCGCGCGCGATGCCGGGCGGCGCCGTCACGACTGCCTCACGCTCGGCAATCACGAGCCTCTCGACCACGTCGCCCCGCACGAGGCGCTTTGCCGGCGCGAGGCGATCGAGTTGGTCACGTGCGCCCTGGCCCACCTGCCCGAAGCCCTGCGCGAAGTGCTGGTGCTGCGCCACTACCAGGAAATGAGCTTCGAGGAGATCGCCCGGCTGACGGGGACGCCGGCCAGCACGCTCAAGTCGCGCTTCGCCGTCGCCCTGACCCGCCTGCGCGTGCGCCTTCGAGAATTGGGCTGCGGCCCAGAGGAGAATGAGTCATGAACTGCGCCGACGTGCGCGCCCGCCTGCCCGCCTTGCTGTACGGCGACCTGCCGGCCAACGAGGCGGATGAGGTCCGACAGCACCTGGCTCGCTGTCCCGCCTGTCAGAGCGAGCAGACGACCCTCGTCCAGGTGCGGCGACTTCTGGACGCGGTGCCGGCGCCGGCGGTCGCCGTCGATCTGCCGCGGCTGTACCGCGAAGCCGCCGAGCGCCAGGAGGGCCGCCGACTGCGGCGCTGGCGGCGCATCGCCTGTGCCTCGGTTGCCGCCGCGGCGGCTGTCCTCCTCACCGTGTTCCTGTCGCGGTTGGAAGTGCGGCTCGACGCCAACCAGGTCGTGCTGCGCTGGGGTGCCGTACCGCCGCAGCCGGAAGTGCCGGCGCCCCCGGACCCGGCGCCTCGACCGGAGCCGCCGGTCCTCCCCCTCTCGCCGCCGGCAACGTCCGCCGACATCGAGCAGCAGCTCCGGCTGCTGACGGAACTGGTGCAGACCCTGTCGGAGGACGCCGACCTGCGCGATGGGCGGCGCCGGCAGGAGATCGCCCGGCTACGCGAACAGATGCAGGGCCTTCAGCAACAACTCATCGAGCAGCGGGTCGCCACGGAAAAGGACGTGGCCGCCCTGTACGCCGCCCAGTTCCCCGAGAAGCAGAAAGGAGCCTTCCCATGAAGCCCGCGAAGTCACTTCTGGCAACCCTGGTCCTGGGCCTGGCCGTCGTCCCCGTGGCGGCCCAAACGCCGGAGATCCAAAAAGAGGTCCAGGCGAAACTCCTCTACGAGCGGGAACGCCTGACCGAGGAGCAAGTGCGGGTCAAGGCCCTGCGCGAGGAGTACGAGGAGATCGAGATCATGGCCCGGCTGCTCGACCGCGGCCTCAGCAAGGTCGATGGGACCCGCTCCCTCGCCTTCTCGCCGGATGGGAAAAGGCTGGTGACGGAATCCGGCAGCGGGAGCGTCCGGTTATGGGACGCTCAGACCGGCCGACAGGTTTCCGCGCATCCCCCGCTCGACCTGGCCGGCGTGCAGGGCGTGTACCTCAAGGGGCAGGGAATCGTCTACACCGCCACGCTGCCGGCCCATTTCCACAAGGTCGTCGGCGGCCCGGACAAGGTGGATACCAAGCCGCTGACCGAGTGGGAGCGCGCGCGCCGGGAGCTGCGTGGCGAGAAGATCGAGGCGGAGAAACCGCGAGAGCCGTCCGAAACCAGCATCGCCGACGCCGTGCTCAAGGTGCTCGCGGACAACGGCAAGAACCTGACGCAGCTGGCCGAGGGCGAGAGCGTGACCGTGGTCGTCACCTTGGCGCATTTGCCGGCCTGCACCAAGTGCCACGTCGGGAGGTTCGGCGGCGGCGGGGCCCTCGGGATGATGGGGGGCGGCGGCGGCGGGGCCCTCGGGATGATGGGCGGCGGCGGACCCGGGATGATGCCTCCTGGTGCCGGCGGCCGGCCGGCCGGTCCAGGGGGGATGCAGCCGGGCGGGCCGGCCGGCGGCCGCCCCCCCGGGGTCGGTGGGACGAGCGGTAGCACGAGTGGCAGCACGGGTGGGGGCAGTTCCTCGAGCACGAGCGGAAGCAGCGACGGGGACCGCGGCCTGGACCGCACTGCATTCCGCAAGCTCGTCCTGTTGGGCGACCTGGCGATGAAGCAACACGACTATGCGGAGGCGACCGGGTACTACCGCAAGGCCATCGAGGAATCCGACACTGTCGCCCGCGACGGGGCGGCGCAACTGGAGGTCATCGAGGTGGCCAGCAAATGTGCGCGGGCGCTCATTGCCCAGGGAAAGGTCGCCGAGGCGGAGAAGGTGGTGCAGGGCCTGGTCAAGATGACCGACCGGCTGGGGAGCGGCGAACGGCCGGCCGAGGGCAAGGCGGAAGTGCCGTTGCCGGGGAAGCTCATCATCAAGGTGCCGAAGGCGCTGCTCGAGCACGCCGGCTCGGGCAAGACCAGCCTCGACAAATTCCGCGAGGCCGCGTCCGTGGAGTACCTCCAGTTCGACAAGCCCACGGCCGAGAAGCCGAGGGCCGGCGGCGCGGCGAAGCCGTGAGCCAATCTCGTTGAGCGGCCGCCCTCGGGGCGGCGCGGATTCATCGTTTCGCGAAACGATCAATCGAGGGCGGCCGCTCAACGGACCAAATCACCTGGGCGCCGGGGCCCCCTTCCAACGCCTTGCTCGACTCCGTGGAGGGCCAGACCCTCGTACACTCTTCCCTGGACGACGGCATTCAGACGTCGGACGTCTGGCTGAAGTGCCAGGCGGAAGAGGTGCTCCTCATTACGGCGAACCGCAACGACGACGGGCCGGACTCCTTGGAGGCGACGATTCGCAGACACGGGACGCCGCAGAGCCTATCGGTTTGTAACTCTTTCCTCGGCCCGGACCGTTTTGTAAAGTCGCCCCGAGCCATACGCAGGCCTTCCTTGTTCTTACCCTTAGCGGCAGAGACACTTGCGCTCGCTCTCATCGGATGGCGCGGGGGCGGCACGGCCCTTGCGTGAGGGAGGGACAAGGAGGTTCTCCCCATGCGACCGTCCCGACTCGCTTTCTTCGCATGCGTGCTCGTCGCCCTCGGACAGACGGGCTGCTGCCACTGGTGGCACCCCCGACACTGCTGCTACCCGCCCGCCACCGGTGGCCCGGCAGCAACTTCGCCGCCGCTCCCGCTTCAACCCGTCGGCCCCCCGGGCGCACTCACGGGAGAGCCAGTCTCCCTGTCGCAAGATGGCACGCGCTAGGCTGCTTCGGTGTCCTATCTTCCGCGGGTTGAAGTGCGGGACGATGCCGTGTTCCTTCCGGGTCACCGGGATGTACGACCCATCGGCTCTCGTGGCCCGGGGTCAGGAAACGGTCCGGCGGGCGCACGGTCGAGACCATGGGAATGGGACCGGTCGTCGGGCACAACGAAGACGGGAGCCGTCCGGGAGTGATGGCGTCAGGCCCCAGGGCGCATACAAAAGCAGGGTGTTTGTCCGGCTCGCTTGCGCCGTCCTGCCTGCCGCACTCTCTCTCGGAAGGAGATTCCCATGGCCCCGGAACGCCGTCGCGGCCCGCTAGACCGCCGCGAGTTTCTCTGCGCCGGCGGGTTGGTCCTCGGCGGGCTGGCGAGCGCCGAGGGGCCGGCTCCGTCCTCGCTTCCCTCCGGCGTCAAGGCCGTCTGGAACCTGGGCAAGGCCCACCAGGAGAAGACCGCCACGCGCGAGCGCGTCTGCCTCAACGGCCTGTGGCGCTGGCAACCGGGCAAGGAGGTCGCCGACTCCGTGCCCGCCGACGGCTGGGGCTATTTCAAGGTCCCCGGGTTCTGGCTGGGAAACGGCAACTACATCCAGGAAGACTGCCAGACGCTCCACGCCCATCCGAAGTGGAAGGACGCCGACCTGCGGGGGACCACCGCGGCCTGGTACCAGCGCGAGCTGACCGTCCCCGAGGGATGGGCCGGCCGCCGCATTACCCTCTCTGCGGAGTACGTGAACTCCTTCGCCGTGGTACACATTGACGGCAAGAAGGTGGGCGAGGTCCGGTTCCCGGCGGGCGAGGTGGACCTCACCGCCGCGTGCCGCCCCGGCGGCAAGCACGTCCTCAGCCTCCTCGTGGTGGCCCTGCCGCTCAAAGGCGTCCTGCTCTCCTACACCGACACCAACTCGGCCAGGGAGGTGAAGGGCTCGGTGGAACGGCGCGGCCTCTGCGGCGATGTCTACCTCGCCGCCACGCCCTCCGCCGCGCGCGTCGCCGACGTGAAGATCGACACGTCGGTTCGCAAGGGCGAGGTCACGGTCAGCGCCGCGCTCGAGGGCCTCGCCGATGACGCATCGTTCGCCCTTCGCGTCAAGATCGAGCAGGACGGCCGCACCGTCCGCGAATTCGCGAGCAAGGCGTTCAAGGCGAGCGACCTGAAGGGCGGCCGCATCGCCGTCACCGAGAAATGGAAGCCTCAAAAGCTCTGGGACCTCCATACGCCTGGGAACACGTTCAACGCCGAGGTCTCGCTGGTCGATGCCGGAGGCAAGCTGCTGGATGCCTACCATCCCGTGCGCTGCGGGTTCCGCGAGTTCTGGATCGACGGCCGGGACTTCTTCCTCAACGGCAGCCGCATCCACCTCTCCGCCGTCCCGCTGGAAAGCGCGCAACTCGGCCCCCGGGCGGCGAGCTACGAGGGCGCGTGCGACACGATGAAGCGCTTCCAGGGCTTCGGCATCAACTTCGTCTACACCCACAACTACGGCTGCGAGCCGGGCTCCCACGTTAGCTTCGCGGAAGTGCTGCGGGCCGCGGACGACGTGGGGATGCTCGTGGCCTTTTCGCAGCCCCACTTCGCCCACTACGACTGGAAGGCCGCGGACGCCGACCGGGCCAACGGCTACGCGCGCCACGCGGAGTTCTACGTCCGCGCGGCGCAGAACCACCCGTCGGTCGTGTTCTACAGCATGAGCCACAACGCCACCGGCTACGACGAGGACATGAATCCCGACCTGATCGACGGGATCAAGGACCCGCGCGACGATACCTGGAGTCGAAACAACGCGAAGCTCGCGCTGCGCGCCGAGGCCCTCGTGAGCGCCCTGGACCCGGGCCGGATCGTCTACCATCACTCGTCGGGCAACCTGGGCTCGATGCACACGGTTAATTTCTATCTGAATTTTGTGCCGATCCAGGAAGTCTCCGACTGGTTCGAGCACTGGGCCACCAAGGGCGTCAAGCCGGTCTTCCCGTGCGAGTACGGCGTGCCGTTCACCTGGGACTGGGCGATGTACCGCGGCTGGTACAAGGGCCAGCGCGAGTGGGGCAGCGCCAAGGTGCCGTGGGAGTTCTGCCTCGCCGAGTGGAACGCCCAGTTCCTCGGGGACCGGGCCTTCCGGGTCGGCGAGGCGGAGAAACAGGACCTCCGCTGGGAGGCGAGGCAGTTCCGGGCCGGCAACCTCTGGCACCGCTGGGATTACCCGCACCCCGTCGGGTCGAGCGACTTCGACGACCGGCAGGAGGTCTTCGCCCGATACATCACCGACAACTGGCGTACACATCGCACCTGGGGCATCTCCGCAAATTCGCCGTGGGAATACGCGGCCTTCTGGAAATTGCGCGACGGCGTGGACCGGCGGCGGAAAGAGTTGAAAGTAGACTGGGAAAATCTGCAAAAGCCGGGGTTCAGCCCGGACTACGTCCAGCCGCGGCAGGGGTGGATGAGCGTGGACGGGGAGCCTTCGGACTGGGTGCCGACGACGGCGGCGCAGGCGCTGCTCCGCAACAACCGGCCGTTGCTGGCCTACGTCGGCGGTCAGTCCGGCAACTTCACGAGCAAGGACCACAACTTCCGTCCGGGCGAGACGGTCGAAAAGCAGCTCATCGTCATCAACAATTCCCGCGAAACCGTGGCGTGCGAGTGCGAGTGGTCGCTCGGCCTGCCCCGGCCCTCCGGAGGCAACAAGAAGGTCTCCGTTGGGATCGGCGAGCAGGAACGCGTCCCGTTGCGCTTCGAGTTGCCGGCCACGCTGGCCGCCGGCAACTACGAACTCACCGCAACGGTTCGGTTCAGCACTGGAGAGACTCAGAAGGACTCCTTCACCGTCAACGTCCTGCCGGGCCCGGCCGATCTGCGGGCGGACCTGAAGATCGCACTGCTCGACCCCAAGGGCGAGACGGCCAGGCTGCTGACTGGCCTGGACGTCCGGTTTCGGAAGGTGGAGGCGACCGCGGACCTGTCCGGCTACGACGTGCTGATCGTCGGCAAGGAGGCGCTGACGAGCGGCGGGCCGGGGCCGGACGTGGGCCGCGTGCGCGACGGGCTGAAAGTCATCGTGTTCGAGCAGGCGGCGAAGGTCCTTGAAGAGCGCTTCGGCTTCCGGGTGGCGGAGTACGGCCTGCGGCAGGTCTTCCGGCGCGTGCCGGATCACCCGTTGCTGGCCGGACTCGAAGCGGACCACCTGCGCGACTGGCGCGGCGAGGCGACGCTCCTGCCGCCACGGCTGAAGTACACGCTGCGGCCGCGATACGGCCCCACGGTGCGCTGGTGCGGCATCGAGGTGCCGCGGGCCTGGCGCTGCGGCTGCCGCGGCAACGTCGCCTCCGTACTCATCGAGAAGCCGGCGCGGGGCGATTTCCTGCCGGTCCTCGACGGCGGCTACGGCTTGCAGTACAGCCCGCTCTTGGAGTACCGCGAGGGCCAAGGGATGGTGCTGTTCTGCCAGGCGGACGTGACGGGACGCACGGAAGGCGAGCCGGCGGCCGACGCCCTGGCCCGCAACATTCTCCGCTACGTCTCGGGCTGGAAGCCGTTGCCCCGGCGCAAGGCCCTCTACGTCGGCGACCCCGCCGGGAAGAAGCACCTGGAATCCGCCGGGCTGTCCCTGACCTCCTACGCGAAGGACGAACTGGCGGCCGACCGCGTGCTGATCGTCGGTCCGGGCGGCGGAAAGGAGCTGGCCGGCGACGCGGCGGCGCTCGGCAAGTGGCTGAAGGAAGGCGGTCACGTCCTGGCGCTCGGGCTCGACGGGGCGGAAGCCGAGGCGTTCCTGCCGTCCAGGGTCGGGATGAAGAAGGGGGAGCACATCGCGGCGTACTTCGAGCCTCCCGGCGAGAAGTCTCTGCTCGTCGGGATCGGGCCCGCGGACGTCCACAACCGCGACCCGCGGGAACTGCCCCTTGTCACCGCGGGGGCGACGGTCCTCGGCAACGGGATCCTGGCGAAGGCCGACAACGCCAACGTCGTCTTGTGCCAGTTCGTCCCCTGGCAGTTCGACCCGAAGAAGCAAACGAACCTGAAGCGGACCTTCCGGCGCGCCTCGGGCCTCGTCACACGGCTGGCGGCGAACATGGGGGCCGCCGGGTCCACGCCGCTCCTGGCCCGCTTTCGGAACCGCGTGGAGGCGTCCAGGAGCGAGGAACGCTGGCTGGATGGACTTTACCTCGACACCCCGGAGGAATGGGACGACCCGTATCGCTTCTTCCGGTGGTGACATCCTGGTGCTGTTCCGGGCATGGTTCAAATCGGGGTGACAGTGGCTGTGGCGGCACGTTTCCAACGTGCCGGTGGGATACGGCACGTTGGAAACGTGCCGCCACAGCCACTGTCACCCGAAACCGCCCGGTATTGAACCATGCCCTGTTCCGCCCGGAGCGCGGCCAAGCGTTCGCCCCGCACCGCACCGGCTGGAGAAGGACCGCATCGTCGCTAGCGGCCCCGCCAACGGTGTCGGCATCGACGTGCAGGGCGAGACCGAGTCCATCACCCTCGCCGAGAACCGGCTCCGCGAGACGCGGAAGCCGCCGAGCCGGGTGGGCATCCGGATCGGCGCCCGGACACGCGACGTCCGACTGATCGACAACACGAGGGAAGGGTTCCCCGCTGACCTGTCCGACCTGCGGAAGCCGTGACGGAAAGCAAGGGAGACCCGACTACTTCAAGGTGATGTCATACTTCTGGCCGTCCTTGTAAGACGGCCGGCCCTTACCGGTCCACTTCGCCGGCTTGAGGGTGGCTTTCCCCGACTCGGAGTTGGCCCCCGCCTCGATCTCGAAGTCCGGCACCTTCGCCCCCTCGGCCACTGCCAGCTCGTGGACGACCCGGCCTTGCTCCGGGATCGTCCCTTCCTTCCACTCCTTCTCGCCCGACCAGCGGTAGCGGTAGCGCACCGGCTTGCCGCTGTCGTTGCGGAGGCTGACGACGGCGTAGGTCTTGCTCGCGTCGGCATCCGGCCCCTTCGCCGCCGGCTCCGCCAGCGTGAAGTAGCGCGGCCGCTGCGTGCTCTGTTCGACCAGCTCGTTATTGGCCCGCGCCCGTGCCGCGAAGCCCTTGAACTCCCTCTCGGTCTCCCGGGACAGCAGCGGGAAAAACTCCTTCCACGACACGAATTTGTCCCGGTTGGTGTCCAACGGCTTCAGGTCGCCCTCGAGGAGGGTGACCAGCGCGCTGGTGAAGACGCCGCCGTGATGCTCGTCCCCGTACGAGCCCATGCCGTCCTCGGCGGCGGTGACGTCCACCGTGCCGCGGTGCTGGAAGAACAGGCAGCGCAGGACCGGGTGCATCTCCACCTTGGTCCGCGGCTCGCGGGTCTTGGCCTTCGGCCAACCCCGGATGCGCGTGCTGCAGCAGTCGGTCAGCAGCAGGACGAGGCCGGCCCCCTTCTGCTCCATCGCCTTGCGGACCTCGCCCCGCGTCAGCGCGGGCGTCTTGCCCATTTGCGGCTGGAAGACGTGCGCCCCATTCGCGTCGATGGCGCCGTGACCGGCGTAAAAGAAGAGCAGCGCCTCGTCCGGGCCGGCCTTGAGGTCGCGGTAATACTTGAGCACCTGTTCCCGCGTCACCTTCGCCCCTTCGAGGTAGTCGATCCGCCGCCGCTCGGCCGGTACGTACTCCTCCAGCAACACCTTCATGTTCTTCCTGTCGTGCTCGATGCTCGCGGCCAGGTTGCTGTTCGTGTCGAGGACCAGCAGGGCCCGCAGTGTCTTCAACTCGCGCGGCCCGGGGGGGTCGGGGTCCTCAGCGCGGGCCACAGGCAAAAGGGCGAGGAGGCTGACGGCGATCAGCCCGGCCAGAGAGGGGAAGCGCGACGTGTCCATGGATGGGGTTCCTTCTCGAACGCCAGCCACGCGGCTGACAGGGACGACTGGGTCCCGGCGCAGCGCGGGGCGCGCCGGGACCCGCCTCGGGACTAACCCTTTTCAATTCGGAGAATCTGGGGAGGTAGTCGTGGTCTTCGGGACGACGGTAATGGTCGCCGAGCCGATCGCCACGGGCCTGCGCTGGAAATCGACGCTCTTGAGGAGACCGTCCTCCGTCTCCTTCATCGCCTCCTTGTCGGCCACGATCAACTCGCGCTTGACGGGGTCCCTCTTGAGGTGCCCGGCCTTCATGAGGCTGCGCTGCAGCGTGGCGCGGTCCGCGCGGGCCGCCTTCTCCTGGTGCTTCTTGACTCCGCGGTTGCTGACGAGGATCTCGGTCCCGCCCTGGTCGCCCTCCTCGAACACGGTGACGGCGATCGTGCCGACCTTGTCCCCCAGCTGCCCACTCATGTCCTCGCGCGCCTTCTGGGCCTCGTCGCCGACCAGCACCTTGAACGGGGCGAGCTTGGTCTTGTCCCCGTCACCCTCCTGGAGGTAGTAGCCCCGTAGCGAGTACGAGCGATGCGTGTCGTCGGCCTTGAGGACCCAGACGCGGCAGTTGGCCGGCTCGTCGGTCTGTTCGAGGAACAGGCTGGTGCCGTTGAGCTTCACGTCCACCCCGAGCGTTTTCTCCGTCTTGTTGGTGATCTTGAAGACGATCTCCTGGCCCTGTTCGGGGGACTGGAGTTGATAGCCCGGGCCCGCGCCCGCCGTGTCCTTCGAGTCGTTCGGCACGGCCTTGCCGGCGCTGAGGAGTTGGAACTCGACGCCGCCGACCTCAATGGTGTCCCTGGTTTGGAGCGGGTCGTCACCGTCGGCCTGACCCTCGTCGCGCTTCTTGACCGCCTCGAACACCAGTGCCCGGGTCTTCGCTGCCGTGCGCGCGGCGGCCAGGCTGCGCTTGCCGAGGGAGTACGACTTTCCCAGGTCGGTCAGCAGGGCGGGGTCACCCTCGAAGGGGAACTCGGCCAGCTTCTCGACCTTTCCCGGGCCCCGCAACTCCTCGATGACGACGCTGCCCTGCTTGTAGTCGGATGACACCTTGACCAGGCCGCTAAGGAAGGCGTCGGCTTTGACCTTCTTGGTCCCCCAGGCGAGGGGGTAGGTGTCGATGGCGAACAGCTTGCGCTGCTCGGCCTCGTTGTCGTGCCACTTGCCGACCTTGTGTCGCGCCGCCTCTCGGCCGGCGTCGTGGATGACGCCCAGGGCGTCCGTGTCGTCGTCGCCGGCATGCATGACCAGGGCGTTTTCGAGGCGGGCGGCCAGGTTGCCGTTGAGCGGCCCGGCGCTGAAGGTCTCCGCCCGGTTGCCTTCCTTGACGCGGAAGCGGAGGACGCCGACGTTCTTGACCCCCTGCTTGCGGAGGGCCTCGACGATCTTCGGGGCCTGGGCGTTGAGCCGGTCGTCCAGGTGGTCGGCGCGCGCGGTGCCGGCGCAGAGGCCGAGGGCCAGCGCCACGGCGGCCAGCGGTCGCAGCCACGGCGGGCGGAACAGACGGTAGCCAGTCATGAATGAAACTCCCAGGAAGATGCCGCTTGCGGCTTAGCGGGAGCGCTAAGCCGCAAGCGGCTTGGAAAACAGACTCTCAGTTGGCGAGCCGATCGTTGTAGCGGATGACGATGGGGGCGGCGACCGGGCTCGGGTTGGGGAACTCGAGCTGCTGGATTTGCAGCGGCTCGCGCAGCTCCGGGTCGGGAACGATGTAGCCGGCCTCCCCATCGCCGATCGAGCGCGACTTGACCGGGACCTTCAGCCCTGTCGATTTGAACGCCAGGCTCCGGGCCTCGGCCGCCGTCTTCGGCTTCTTGGTGGCGCCGACCTTCTTCTGGTAGTGCGGCGACAGTTTGCGGAGGTTCAGGTGGCGGCTGACCAGCATTTCCTCCTTGGGGGGAGGTCCCACGTTCTTGAGGAAGACGACCACTTCAATGAGCCCCAGCTTGTCCGCCAACTCGTTCTTGACGAGGTCGTCGTTGGGGCCGACGATCCGGAACGGCGTGAGCACGTCGTTCTCATCGACGTAACCACGGATCCAGTAACTCGGACCGTCCGCCGGCAGGACCCAACGGCGGCAGCGGTCGGCCGAGTCGGTCATGTATTCCAGGGTGCTCTTGCCGTTGACGTAGGCCACGACGCCGATGTCGTCCGGGGTCTTGTTCCGGACCCGAAACATCACCGTCTGCCCGGTCCGCGGCGGGTTGATGCGCAGCTCGCCGCCCTCGCCGGGGTCGCCGGTGACCGGCTGGGGCTCGTCGTCGTAGTAGACCTCGAAGTCCAGGTACTCGTTGGCCAGGCCGCTTCCCTTCTTGTCATCGCGGTTCTTGGCGCTGTCGGCGGCGTCGTTGTTCATCAGTTGGTCCAGGCTGTCGCCATCCTTGGCCTCGGCGCTCCGCTTCCTCACCAGGCTGCGCGACAGGACGTAGCTCTGGCCGGCGTCGGCCAGGATGCTGCGGTCGGTCTTCGCCTCGATCGTGCAGACCTCGTGTTCCTTTTCCGCCTTGTGATCGAAGCAGGCGATGAGCACGGTCGTCGTCCGGTTGTCCTCGCTGAGCTTGACGCGGCCAAGCAGGAAGGCGTCGGCCTTCACCGTCTCGTTGCCCCAGGCCAGGGGGTAGGAGTACTCGAACAGGGCGGCCCGCTGCTTGGGGTCGCTCTCGGACCAGTGCTTGTTGGGCGCCTTGGCGGCGGCGACGGCGCTGGCGTCGCGGATGATGCCCACCGGGTTGTTCGGGTCGATCTCCATCAGCAAGGCGTTCTCCAGCCGCGACGCCATGTTGCTGTTGATCGGCCCGGCTGTGTAGGTCGCCTTGCCGCGGCCCTTTTGAAGCTGGAAGTGAAGGACGCCGACGTTCTTGTACCCCTTGTCCTTTAGAAACTTGAGGATTTCGGGCGCCTTCTTGACCAGCCCCAGGTCGAGGTTGTCGGCCAGCGCCACGGGGGCCGACCACGCAACCAGGGCCACGATGAGCGCCGAGAGTGTCAACCGGCGGAACGCCGGCCGGAACGGCGGTTGCCGACTCATGGGGAACTCCTTCGTCAGTAACGACAGTAACGCAGGGACGGTCCAACGCTGAGGCCCGGTTCTCACAGGGGTGATGGTCCCGAGGCGGGTCTGGACTGGGCCGTCGGGGAATAACTCCCCCATCCCGCCCCGCGGTGCGATCGCGAAGAGGGCCCTATCCATTGGTGATTCCAAGAAGCGAAGAGTGTGCCAAACGCCCATTGATCGGTCCCGCAGCCGGGTCCTTCGCCCAAGTCCTGATTTCTAAAGGGCTTAGATCGATCGGGAGCGGAGCAAAAGCCGACGTCACTCTCCCGACCACGAAATGGAGCGGGAAAGTTGTGCCGGTTGCGCCCCTTGCGCCCGCGCCGCGGGGCGAATTCCGCACACCACCGGCGAGGGCTGAGTCAGCGGTGTCGGTCGCGGAAATCGTTACGGCACCCGAATTGTTGGCGGGGCCGCACCCTTGGGACGATGCGGCGCCCCGTCTTTCATCGGGGCGTTGCCCTGGCGTTCCCGGGCCGGGATTGGCCCGTGACTTGCAACGACTTCCGCGCGATCGCGCTCCGAGTTCGACGAAGATGCCCCACACGAACTGAGCGAGCGGCTTAATGGGAGACCCTCTCCTGGCCCGGTCGAGTTGCCAATGAGCGATGATTTGACACCCGTGATGGGAGAAACCGAGCGCCGGCACTCCCAGCAGCTGAGTGTGCAGACGTTGCGCCCCCCGCTCCGGGTGCCTGGTTACGAGCAGGAGAAGTTCCTCGGGCGCGGGGCCTTCGGCGAGGTCTGGGTGGCCACGGACAGCAACAGCGGCCGCAGGGTGGCCATCAAGTACTACCACCGGCGGGGCGGCCTCGACTGGTCGCTGCTGTCGCGCGAGGTGGAGAAACTGCGGCACCTGTTCGGCGACCGCTCCGTGGTGCAACTGCTGGCGGTGGGGTGGGACTCCGACCCCCCGTACTACGTCATGGAGTACATGGAGCACGGCTCGCTGGAGGGGCGGCTCCTGAGCGGCCCGATCACCGTCGGTGAGGCCGTGGGCCTGGTGCGCGACGTCGCGGTCGGCCTCGTCCACGCCCACGGCAAGGGGATCCTGCACTGCGATCTGAAGCCAGCCAACATCATGCTCGACCAGGACGGCAAACCCCGGCTGGCCGACTTCGGCCAATCGCGCCTCACCCACGAGCACTCGCCGGCGCTGGGCACCCTGTTCTACATGGCCCCGGAGCAGGCCGACCTGAAGGCCGTGCCCGACGCCCGCTGGGACGTCTACGCCCTGGGGGCGCTGCTGTACCGCATGCTCACGGGGGATCCGCCTCACCGGACCGCGGCGGGGGCCGCCGAGGTCCTCAAGCCGGGCCGACTCGAGGAACGTCTGGAGCGCTACCGGTCGTTCCTGCGGCAGGTGCCGCGAGCCTCGGGACACCGGAGCGTCCCCGGGGTGGACCGCACGCTCGCCGACATTGTCGATCGCTGCCTGGCCGTCAACCCGGCCCAGCGCTACCCGAACGTGCAGGCCGTCCTGAGCGCCCTGGACGCCCGGTCGCTGAGGCGCGCGCGGCGGCCGCTGCTGGTGCTTGGTGCGCTGGGGCCGGTCCTGGTGATGCTGATCATGGCCCTCATCGCGGGCTGGCTATTCCGGGCCACGGTCGCCACGGCGCAGCGCGAGGTGATCGACCGGGCCCTCGAAAGCGACCACTTCGCCGCCCGGTCGGTGGCCCGGCGCTTTGCCCTCCAGGTCGAGAAGCGCTGGGGCATCCTGGAACAGGAGGCCCTCGATGCGAACCTGCGCCGGCGCCTCGCGCAGGGGGCTGACCTGGAGCAAGACCCCAAGGCCTGCGCCGAACTGGCCCAGTGGATCAACGAACGACGCGCCTTCTGGGCCGAACGCTTCGCCCCCGACGCCCAGGCGTCGCTGTGGGCCGTGTACGACCGCCACGGCTACCAGCGTGCGTGCAGCCCGACCGATGACCGCTTCCTGCACAAGTACTTCGGCTACCGCGATTACTTCCACGGGCTGGGCTTCAACCTTCCGAAGGGACAGTCGCCGCCGAGACCGATCACCCGACCCCACCGGTCGATGGTCTACCGGCGGAAGGGCAACAACGCCTGGACGGTCGCCTTCAGCGTCCCGGTCCCCGGCCCCGGCCCCCAAGATTCCGAGCCCGTTGGCGTCCTGGTGATGACGACCGACCTGGGCGGTTCCACGAGGTACGAGTGGACCCGGAAACAGTTCGCCGTCCTGATCGATACCCGGCCGGACGAGAGCGGTGAGCGGGGCTTGATCGTCGAGCACCCCTATCTGAACCAGCTGTCAGCGGGTGCCGCCGCGGGACCTGGGTAAGGATATCCTGACCGGGTTCATCATCCAGCACAACCACACGCCGCCCCCCGGCTGGGACGGCGTGATCCCACTGGCCAGCTAGACGTGATGGCCTGGCTCGTCCCAGCCCTCCGGACCGGCGGAGGCGCGACGGCTTCGACAAGCCCCAATTGGCCTCACTTCGGCGGGCGTTTGGGGTGCGAGACCTCGGCAATCATTTTTTCGAGGGCCTTGAGGTCGAGCTTGCCATGGCCCCAATCGGGGTTGGGCACTTTCCCGGTGAAGTCGTCCTGCGTGGCGCACTTCTTGAGGAGGTTCTTGATCTCCCCCAGGGTAATGTCCGGCTTCTTCTGCATGAGCAGGGCGACGACGCCGGCACAGTAAGGCGTGGCGGCACTGGTGCCGTTGAAGAGGCGATAGTGGCCCGACGAGTCCAGTCGCGCCTGGGTGTTCCGGGCGGCGGGGGCGGTGTACCACTGGCCGGGGGCCACGACGTCGGGCTTGACCATGTTCCCCGTTCCCCGAGTACCGGGGCGATGGGAGCTTTCCGGAGGACCCCTGGGCCGATCAGGCGGTGGCTGCCGCGCCCCGGGTCGCGGGGGCGAACTCGCGCAGCAGGGCCACGACCTCCGCGTCCGCGACT
>DATFNV010000510.1:0-7979 GCA_035266225.1 Gemmataceae bacterium | reverse complement strand
TGCGGAAGCGTGCGCGCCGCCGGGGACCGGGGAAACCGGGCGGCGCGTGAGCTTACCGTTGCTATAATCTGAGGACACTTTGCCAGCGGTTCCCAGGGGAAACGAAAATGACCACTGCACATGTTCCGCTGACCGAAACCGAAGACCGCGCCTTGGCCGAGATCGCCGCACAGACCGGCAAGACGCGCGGCGACTTGCTGCGCGAGGCCGTGAGCCAGTATCTCAACCGCTTCCCTCCGCGGGATCGCTTGAACTTGCTCCGCCAAGGGCGCGGGCTGTGGAAGGATCGAGACGACTTACCCTCACTGGAAACGCTCCGCGCTGAGATGGATCGCTTCTGACCCCTGTGGGCACTCTCATGGCGGCTCGGTTGCTGATCGATACCGGCGACAATAGCGCGGGAGGTAACGATGGCCGATCTTGACTCACCGATCACGCCGTTGACGATCCACTTGCCCGCCGACCTGATTGCAGAGTTGCGGCTCGTCGCCGAGGAGAAGGGGCTCTCCGTCGATGAGGTCGTGCGCGAGGCATGCCTGGCGTACACCGAGCCGCGCTCGTGGGAGCGGGACTACAAGGAATGGCTGCGCGAGCATCCCGACCAGCCTCGCGCCGAATTCGGCATCGACGGCGATGACTTGACGTCTCAGCGGGCAGGGGCATAACCGCCATGAAGCGCGGTAAAGTCTGGTGGGCCGACTTGCCGGGGGCAATCGGGCGCCGTCCCGTCTTGATCCTTTCGCGCGATTCGCTGCCGCCCGGTCGCGGCGAGATCACCGTCGCCTACCTCACGACGACCATCCGCCGTCTGCCGGTCGAAGTCCTCCTCACACCCGCCGACGGCGTGCCGCGTACCTGCGTCGTCAACTGCGATTCGATCAACACCATCCCGAAGAGCGCGTTCAGCCGCTTGATTTGCACCCTCTCTGCTGCGAAGATGGCAGAAGTGAAGGCCGCCATCGTGGAAGCCCTCGACCTCCGTTAACCGTCTCTCCCGCCATCCCGACTGCCGCGCATGCAACCGGACTCACTGCGTCACTCCCTGGAGTCGCTCGCCCAGGCCCGTCCCCTCCTGCACACCTGGGGCCTGCGCGACTTCGAGCGCGGCTGGCAGAACCTCAGCCACCTCGCCGAGGCCGCCGGTCTCGACCCTCTCAGCGAACTGTCTCCCTTCCTCGCGCGCTACCTGCCGCGCTGTCCCGACCCGGACATGGCGCTGAACAACCTCGAGCGCTTCCTGGCCAACCCCGGCGGCCGCCAGCAGCTGCCCCTCCTCCTCGAAGGGCGAGCCCGGCCGCTGGAAATCCTGTTGCAGCTCCTTAGCACCAGCCAGTCGTTCAGCGACCTGCTCGTCGCCAACCCCGACTACCTCGACATGCTGCGCGTGCCACTGCGGCGCAGCCCCAGCGACGCCGAGCTGCGCGACGGGCTGCGAGGCGAGGTGGACGCCGCGTTCGAGGACTCCGCTGTGCTGCGCGTCTTCCGCCGCTTCCGCCAGCGGCAGGTGCTGCGCATCGGCACCAACGACATCATCCGCGACCGCCCCCTGGAGGAGATCACGCGCGACATCTCGCGCGTGGCCGACATCGCCCTGGAAGTCGCCCTGGAAGTCGCCCTGCGCAACGTCGGCAAGCGCTTCGGCGAGCCGTACACCGTCGGCGGCACGCGCGCCCGCTGCGTCGTCCTCGGCTTCGGCAAGCTCGGCGGCGAGGAGCTGAACTACTCCAGCGACATCGACCTGATGTTCCTCTACGACGAGGAGGGCGGCACGCGCGGCAAACGCGTCACCAGCATCGACAACGGCGAGTTCTTCGGCCGCGTCGTCGGCGAGGTCGTGCGCCTGCTGTCGGCCCACACCGACCGCGGCCAGGCCTACCGCATCGACCTGCGCCTGCGGCCGGAAGGGCAGCGCGGCCCGCTCGCTCGCTCCCTGGCCAGCACGTTGTCGTACTACGACACCCTCGGCCGCACCTGGGAGCGGCAGGCGCTCATCAAGCTGCGCCCCGTAGCCGGCGACCTCAAGCTGGGCGCCGAGTTCCTGCGCCTCATCGAGCCGTTTGTCTACCGCAAATACCTCAGTGTCGGCGAGATCAACGAGATCAAGGCGCTCAAGCGGCAGATCGAGCAGAAGACGAGCAAGGCCGGCGCCGGCGACTCGGAGGTGAAGACCGGCCACGGCGGCATCCGCGACATCGAGTTCACCATCCAGTTCCTGCAGTTGCTCAACGGCGGCGACCTGCCCGCCGTTCGCCAGCGCAACACCCTGCTGGCGATGGCCGCCCTGGAGCGCGTCGGCTGCCTGACCGACCAGGAGTACCAGATCCTCGACGACGCCTACCGCTTCCTACGCAAGACCGAGCACCGCCTGCAACTGCTCTTCGACCTGCAAACGCACCGCCTCCCCGCCGGCGAGGACGAGCTGCGCAAGCTGGCCCTCCGCATGGGCTACCAGTCAGGGAACAGGGAACAGGGAACAGGGAACAGCACCGACGAGTCTTCCCTGTTGCCTGCCCTGGACGCTTTCCAGCAGGATTATCGCGAGAAGACGCGCCTCGACCGCCAGATCCTCAACCACCTGCTGCACCAGGCGTTCCAGAGCGAGGACGGCGAGGCGTCGCCCGAGGCCGACCTGATCCTCGACCCCAATCCCGACCCGGATACGGTCCGTGCCGTGCTCAGCCGCTACGGCTTCCGCGACGTGCAGGGGGCCTACCAGAACCTGACGCAGCTGGCCCAGGAGTCGGTGCCGTTCCTCTCGACGCGCCGCTGCCGGCACTTCCTCGCCAGCATCGCCCCGCACCTGCTGCGCGCCCTCGCCGACACGCCCGACGCCGACATGGCCCTGGTCAACCTCGAAAAGGTCACCGGCACGCTGGGGGCCAAGGCCGTCCTCTGGGAGCTGTTCAGCTTCAACCCGCCGAGCCTGACCCTGTACGTCGATCTGTGCGCCTGGAGCGAGTTTTTGTCGGAAATCCTCATCCGCAACCCCGGGATGATCGACGAATTGCTCGACAGCCTGGTGCTGAACCAGCCGCGCACCCTCGCCGAGCTGCGCGAGGAATTGGCCGGCCTGTGCCGCGGCGCCGCCGACCCGGACCCCATCCTGCACAGCTTCAAGGACAAGGAGCTGCTGCGCGTCGGCGTCCGCGACATCCTGGGCAAGGAGACCATCCGCGAAACCACCGCGGCGCTGAGCGACCTGGCCGAGGCCATCCTCGGGGAGATAGCCGCCCTGCACTATCCTCCTTTACTGAGGCGCTTCGGCGTCCCCTACCTGTCGGAGGGTCCGCGCGCCGGTCAGCCGAGCCGCTACGCCCTGATTGGGCTGGGCAAGCTCGGCGGCCGTGAGCTGAGCTACCACAGCGACCTCGACCTGGTCCTGGTCTACGAGGGGGACGGGCGCACGGGGCCGCCCCAGGGATCGTCGCGCTTCACGCGCTTCGACGCGACCGACAACTTCCACTTCTTCACGGAGTTGGCACAGCGGATCATCAAGGTGGCCGGCGTGCTCGGGCCGATGGGCCGGCTCTACCAGGTGGACATGCGCCTGCGGCCGACGGGCAAGTCGGGCAGCCTCGTCCTCCCGCTGCCGGAGTTCCGACGCTACTACGAGGGCGGCGGGGCGCAGCTCTGGGAGCGGCAATCGCTGACGCGGGCGCGCGTGGTCGGCGGCGACGCGGAGTTCGGCACCGAGGTCATGGCCGCCGTCGCCGAGCGCGCCTACGGCGTGCCGTGGCGGCCGGAGATGCTCGTCGAGATCGCCGGCATGCGCGAGCGGTTGGAGGCCAGCCGCAGTGAGCGCAGCCTCAAGCGCGGCTTCGGCGGCATCGCCGACATCGAGTTCCTGGTGCAGCTCTTGCAACTGAAGTACGGGGGTGGGGCAGCCGACCTCCGCGCCACCAACACCTGGGACGCCCTGGCCGCCCTGCAGGCGCGGGGATTGCTCTCCGCGGAGGAGCACGGGGCCCTGCGCGCCAGCTACGACTTCCTGCGCGAGGTGGAGAGCCGGCTGCGGATCGTCCACAACCGCTCGCTCGACGACCTGCCGCAGACGCCGGCCGGGCTGGAGACGCTGGCCCGGCGGCTGGGCTTCGATCCGGGCGCGGGCGACGCCGGCCGGCACTTCCTCGCGGAGCTGGAGCGGCACACGACGCAGACGCGCGAATTGTTCCTGCGCGTCGTCGAGCGCGAGAAGCAATGACCGGAGGCCGGTTCTTGCCCGCCGGTGGCGACTGTGGTACGCTGCCGGACGTTGAACTGGGGTTCGGTTGGTTCCCCTCTCTGTCGAGCCGGCGACTGCTCGCACGGTCGGGCGAGGATGGAAACAGACATGAGGCAGATGGCACCCCCGCAGTCGCCCCCGCACGTGGCCCTCGGCGAGGGCGACGGGTTGAATCGCGTCCGCTTCCGCCTATGGCAGATCGTGTGGACCGCCGCCACGGTGGCCGTCACCGCCTGGATCTGCACGTTCGGCTGGATCCCCGCGGTCCTGGCGCTGCTCACCGCCAAGCACGTCCTCGTCGCGATCCTGGTGATGGGGTTGGGGGTGGACGCCAAACAGCGCGCATAACGGCCGCTTGCGGCTTCGCATGACCTGCGAAGCCGCAAGCGGCGAATCACGTCCCCGGTCGCAGTAACTTCCGCAACTCGTCGCCGACCGCCTTCAGCGGGACGCGCCGCTGCTGTGTGCTGTCGCGCTCGCGGATCGTCACCGTGTCGTCCTGCGCCGTCTGCCCGTCGATGGTAATGCAGAACGGCGTCCCCGCCTCGTCCTGCCGACGGTAGCGGCGGCCGACGGCGCCCTTGTCGTCGTAGAAGACGTTGAAGTCCCGCTTCAACTCGCGGTACAGCGCCTGCGCCCGCTCCGGCATCCCGTCCTTGTTGACCAGCGGCAAGATGGCCGCCTTGATCGGCGCCAGTCGCGGGTGGAAGCGCATCACCACGCGCTTCTCGCCGCCGACCTCGTCCTCGGCGTAGGCTTCGCACAGCACCGCCAGGGTGAAGCGGTCGGCGCCAGCCGACGGCTCGATGACGTGCGGGATGAACTGGTACTTCTCGACCTCCGCCGGAGGCGGGGTGGTCTTCAGCCACTCCTTGAAGGAGTTGGTGCCGCGGCCGGCTTTGTCGCGCTCCCAGGCCTCCTCGTCGAAGTAGCTCATGTCCTTGCCGCTGTGTTTGGCGTGCTGCGTCAGGTCGTAGGCGCCGCGGTGGGCGACGCCTTCCAGTTCCTGCGGCTCGTCGGCGAACGGGAACAGGTACTCGATGTCGGTCGTGCCGATGGAGTAGTGGGCCAGTTCGTCCTTGCCCTGCTCGCGCGGCCGCAAGCGGTCCGACTTGATGCCGAGCTGCGTGTACCAGTTCTTGCGCACGTCGCGCCAGTACAGATACCACTTCATCGACTCGGCCGGATGGCAGAAGAACTCGATCTCCATCTGCTCGAATTCGCGGCTGCGGAAGGTGTAATTCCGCGGGGTGATCTCGTTGCGGAACGCCTTGCCGACCTGCGCGATTCCGAACGGCAGCTTCAGCCGCGTGCTGTCGAGCACGTTGCGGAAGTTGACGAAGATACCCTGCGCCGTCTCGGGGCGCAGATACACCTTGTTCTCTTCCTTCTGCTCGATCCCGGCATACGACTCGAACATCAGTTTGAATGGCGCCGGCGGGCCGAGTGGACCGCCGCAGCGCGGACACGGGTCTTGCAGACCGGTCGCGTGCAGCTGCTCCGTCGCGACGTATTGGGTGATTTCCTGCATCGTCGGCGGGGCGTCGGGCTGTCCGTTAACGCGCGTGGCGAGCCAACTCAGCGTAACCTCCGGGTTGCGGACGAGAGCGAGGTTCGGCGCGAGTTTCTTGCCTTTGGTTCTGGCCCAGTTGAGAAGCCGCGGCGAGTCGATCGCGCCGGTGATGGGCGTGAATTCCTGCAGCAGGGAATCAAGCCACTTACATCCCGTGGCTAGCGCGTCCCACAACTGATCGGCGCGGACGAAGTGTCCGCAACCGGGACACTTCCGCATCGGGTCGGCAAACCCGCCAACATGCCCGCTCGCTTCCCACACCTTCGGGTTCATGATGATCGAGCAGTCCACCCCGACCATCGAGATTTCCTGCCCGTCCGGCCCCGGCGGCGGATTGCGCACCATGTCCTGCCACCAGGAGCCCTTGATGTTCTTCTTCAGCTCGACGCCGAGGGGGCCATAGTCCCAGAAACCGCCGATTCCCCCGTAGATCTCGCTCGACTGGAAGATGAACCCGCGCCGCCGACACAGCGCCACCAGTTTCTCCATATCCATCGGGCACCCCGTTACTTCAACCAATGACTGTTCACGATCCCAACCGCCCCGACCTCGACGCGCAGCGGGTCGCGGCGCAGCTCCGGCACCAGGGCGAAGCGGTCCACCTGGGCGGCCGCCTTGATGTCGTCATCGTATCCCAACCGCTGCAGCGCGGCTCCCCCCTGCCCCACCTGCAGCGCCCCCAGCAGGCACCGGCCGTGATTCTCGAAGCAGTCCCACGCCAGCCGGGCCGCGTCGTTCAGCCGCACCTCGCACGCCTGGGACAGGCAATCGACCAGCGCCCCCGCCAGCAGCGTGTCCTCCAGCGACACTTCGCCCTCGGTGCCGGCGCAGACGATATGAAGAGGACGCGCGTCCTGCCGCACTTGTTCGCACACGGCGCTGTAGTTGACGAAGGCGGCGACGAGGACGCGCTCGGCCTCGGCGGCGCGCAGCAGGGCGCGGGTGCCGTTGGTCGTGGTCAGGACGACGGTGTTCCCCTTGCACGCCTTGGCGGTGTATTCGCGCGGCGAGTTGCCCAGGTCGAATCCGGGCAGCGGCCGGCCGCCGCGCTCGCCGCCCAGCAGCGCCCGGCCGACACGCATCTCGCCGGCCAGGGCGCGCGCCTCCTCGACCTCGGCGCAGGGGCGGACGCAGGCGGCGCCGGCGGCGAGGGCGTGGACGATGGTGGTCGTCGCACGCAGCACGTCGATGACGACGGCGAGGCCGCCGGTCAATCGGCCGGGCGGCACCTGGCAGGGGAGCAGGTACACTTGAACGTCCCGGTCCTCAGGCATAATGCCTCCACGGGTCGCTGCGAGTAAGCGTGCATCTTACGATAGGAAAGGTTGCGGCGACAGAGGTTCTTGGCTGTCAGGACCATGAGATACGTTTAGCGACGCTTCGCAGAAGCGTGAGGTCAAACACGCTTCTGCGAAGCGTCGCTAAACCGACGATCGTATCGACGGGGATCAGTCCTCGATCGGCTCGGGCACCGGCGGCAAGGCGCCGAGTACCCGTTTCGCCTCCGGCGTCCCGATCCGCTCCAGCACCTGGGCCGCGCGCAGCCGCCGCAAGGGGTCGGGGAAGACCTTGGCGGCGGGCGCGGCGAGCAGTTGCTCCAGGCGCTGCTTGCCGCGCGGCGATTCCGTCTTCGTCAGGGCGGCCCGCAAGCCGGGGGCAACCTCGGCCCCGCGCCGGACCAACTCGGCAAAGGCGGCGCGGCGCACGACGTAGCGCTCGGCGTCCAGGTCGGCGATGAGGCTCCGCAGCCCGGCATCGTCCGCCGCGGCTGGTCTCAACCGCTGCTCCAGAAACGCGGGGGCGTCGTCGCGGGCCGCGCCCAGGGCCACCAGCGCCCGGTACGCCACGGCCGCGTCGGCACTGCCCAGGTCGTTCCAGAGCGCTTCCAGGGTCTTGCGATCCGGCCGTTCGGCGCCGGCGGCGCCGGGCGGCGCCGACCCGACCAGGCAGACCGCGCCCGCCCGGGTGCCGAAGAGAAGGTGTCGGCCGTCGGGGGAAAATGCCAGGGCGGTGGGCGGATCGCCCGGAAAGCGCAGCACCTCCTGCCCGCTGAGAACTTCCCACAGGCGGAGCGAGCCGGCGTCTGCCGCCGCGCCGCGCGGCGCACGCGTCTTGCCGCCGGCATGGAAGTCACTGCCGGCGGCGGTGGCCAGCAGCCGGCCCTCCGCCGACAGGGCCGCCATC
>DATFNV010000509.1:0-13956 GCA_035266225.1 Gemmataceae bacterium | reverse complement strand
GATTGACTCTTTTTTTGCCCCATTTTACTATGCACCTAAGTTACGAGAATGGTTGCGATTGGGTCGTGTGACTCCTTGGGAGGGTCAACCAACCGCGGCCAGGAACACGGAAGGGCGTGTTCTTCGACCGGCCTGGAACTCGGTCGAAGATCGGCAGCGGGACTCGACTCTCCCCCTGCCCCAGCTCGCAGCTTTCTGCATGTAGCTACCCTCAGCACGACAAGACGAGTTTGCGATTTCGGCTCCAGGCGTGGGCTTTTCCTAGCGCGTGGGTTGGCTCCTCTATTTCCTCTTGCAGGAGGTGTACTTTATGTACAGTGTTGTGCTCCTCATGGCGCTCAGCGGTGGCGCCGAGACCCCGGATTTGTTCGGACACTGCCACAGCAGTTGCAGTTGCAGTTGCAGTTGCAGCTGCAGCTGCTACGGCTACGTCAGCTGCAGCGGCTGCTGGGGCTGCAGTAGCTGCCACGGCTGCCACGGCTGCCACAGCTGCCACGGCTGCCACGGCTGCCACAGCTGCCACAGCTACAGCTACTGCTGCGGTGGGTGCTACGGCTGCTGCTGCGGTGGCTACTACAGCTGCGGCTGCTGCGGTGGGTACTGCGACGGCTGCTGCGGTGGCGTGATGTACGCCCCGCCGGCTCCTCCGATGGGCGAGAAGCTCGCTCCGCCGAAGGAGAAGGGCAAGGAAGAAGTCAGCGCCCCAGCGACGATCGTTCTGTCGCTGCCGGCCGACGCCCAGGTTTCGATCGACGGCGTCGTGACCAGTTCGAGTTCCGCGACCCGCACCTTCGTCACGCCGGAACTGGCCGGGGCGAAGGAGTTCGTGTACACGCTGAGCGCCGAGATCGTTCGCGACGGTCAGAAGCTGACCGCCAGCGAGAAGGTGACTGTCCGGGCGGGTGAAGAGACCCGCGTGAGCATCGGGACCGACAAGTTCGCAGCTGTCACGGTGGCGGCCAAGTAACCGCGGCGGAGCCGGCTGCGGTTCTGCCTGGAGCCCAGCAGACGGCACTGACCTAACGGCGGCTTGAACCGCGTCGTACCACATCGGGGCAAGGGGAGAACCGAAAGGTTCTCCCCATTTTCGTTTCCCCCGCCGACCCCCATCTCTTTCATTTCCGGCCGGTAGGCCCCGCGAGCCGAGCGGGACCTGGCCAACAAAGCCCCGCTCGGCTCGCGGGGCCTACCGCCGGTGTTCTCCGGTTGAGTCGCCCCTTGCCGCTTCATGGGCAGCAGCCTACACCAGCTCGGACGGAATACGCCGCACAATCCGCATAAACTGTCCTTTCGCCCTGCGGCGCGCATTTTGCCTATCTTTCCAGGGCTTCGACCAGCTCCAGGTGTCTGGGACTGATCCGGTCGTGTTGTTCAGAATCGGTTCTGTTCTCGAGAGCAGGAGGGTCCCCTGATGTACAGCGTTGTGTTGATGATGGCGCTGAGCGGCGGCGCCAACGGACCGGCGTGGCACGATGCCACCGGCGAGCACGTCGCCAAGTACGGCGATAACAGCCAGAAAGCCTACCGCTGCCACGGCTGCCACGGCTGCCACGGCTGCTACGGCTGCTACGGCGGGTGCCACGGTTGCTACGGCGGCTGCTACGGCTGCTACGGCGGCTGCGGCGGCTGCTACGGCTGCGGCTGCTACGGCGGCTACGGCTACTCCTACGGCAGCATGCCCTACGCCACGGGCTACGGCTACGCGATGTCCAACGGCAACCTGCCGGCCGGGTACAGCTATGGCGACCCGGCCAACGCGGGCAACCGTTACGGCGATGACAACGGCACGGCGCCGGCGACCATCGTGGTGCGCCTGCCCGCCGATGCCACGCTGACCGTCGATGGGGCGGCGACGACTTCGACCCAGGGTGTTCGGACCTTCGTTTCCCCGCCGCTGCAAGCCGGCAAGGACTTCCAGTACACCCTGCGCGCCGAGGCGACCCGCAACGGGAAGAAGATCAATAAGACCCAGGAGGTGACGGTGCGGGCCGGCCGGGAAAGTGAGGTGACGATCGACTTGCCCTCGACGGGGGGCTCGTCGGACAATTGACAGGCGGTGAGGGAGCGGGCCGAAGCGGATGGGCGGTGCCGGCGCTTGACCGGCGCCGCCCGTTTTTCTTGCCCCCGGCGCCTGTCTTCCCTCTTGCCGAGAGGAGGACGGGGGCGAAGAAACCGCAATCCCGCCCGTCCTTGCGGCAAGGGACGGCGCTGCGGTGCGGGGCCGGTTGAAGACGCATTGTGAGGGGGCCGCGGCCGACCTATAATCCGTGAAGGTTTGAGGGACGTTAGGTCACGCGGAACGCGGGTTGGACGGTCATGGGCGTTTACCTCACGCGGCCGCGGGTCAGCGACCTGGTCTTCCAGGTCTACGGCCGGCCGCTGCATCCCGAGTTGTTCGACATCCTCGCCAGCCGCAAAGTGCAGCGCGAGGACTACGAGATGACGGTGCGGATCACCCGCACCGGTCACGTCATCTCGTGGGCCAACGCCGACGTCCACCTCAGCGAAGTCGCCGCCGCGGGAGACCAGCCGCTGCCGGAGAAGCGCCGGCTGCTCAGCTGGCGCCTGCGCGGCGAGCGCAGCGACGCGATCCGTTGCGCCCACCGCGTCACCTACCAGACGACGTTCCAGGTCGAGGTGCTGCCGCCGGAGCAGTTCCTGCACGTCCACGACGAGATCGTCAGCGACGGCGGCAAGCGCGGGCTGTTGCACAACTTCCACCCGCACCACCGCCTCGCCCTGTCGCCGCTCGGCCTCATCACCGTCGAGGCCCGCGCCGGCTGCCTCTTCATCGGCACCTTCCACACCTTCCCCGACGAGAACACCGTCGTCAAAACGCAATCGCTCATCGAGACGAAGTAGCGCAAGCCCACCGATTGCCACAAGCCCACAGGTTGCAACCCGTGGGCTTGCGGGATAAAACCCTTCTCCATGAGGAAAGAAGATCAGCTGCAGCGCGTTCTCGACTGCGGCATCGTCGCGGTGGTGCGCTCCCCCGACAGCGAGCAGCTCGTCGAGGTGTGCCGGGCCCTCGCCGACGGCGGGGTTACCGTCGCCGAAATCACCATGACTGTACCGGACGCGTTGCAGGTGCTGGGCCGGGTACGCGCGGCCCTGGGCGATCGCGTCCTGCTTGGGGCGGGGACCATCCTCGACCCGGAAACGGCGCGAGCCGCCCTGCTCGCCGGCGCCGAATACGTCGTGGCGCCGGTCGTCAACCGGGAGGTCATTCGCGTTTGCCGGCGCTACAGCAAGCTGGTGATGCCGGGCGCCTTTACGCCGACCGAGATCCTGAGCGCGTGGGAGGCCGGCGCCGACGTGGTGAAGGTGTTCCCCGCCGACGTACTGGGGCCGGCGTTCTTCAAGGCGGTGCGGGCGCCGCTGCCGCAGATCCGCCTGATGCCCACCGGCGGCGTCGATCTGAAGACGGCGGCCGACTTCCTCAAGGCGGGCGCCTGCTGCCTCGGGGTGGGCGGCCAGCTCGTCGAGGCCAAGGCGGTGGCCGAGGGCAACTTCGACCGCATCCGCGACCTCGCCCGGCAGTACACCACCATCGTGCGGCAGGTCCGCAACGTTTAGCCGCCGCCCGCTCGTAGTGACCCGATTTATCGGGTCCGGCTCGGCCGGACCCGATAAATCGGGTCACTACGAGCGGGCGGCGCGGAGGATCCTCATGCCCTTCGATGTCGTCACCTTCGGCGAGGCGATGGTCCGCCTGGCGCCGCCGAGCTTCCGTCGGCTGGAGCAGGCCCAGGCGCTCGAGGTGCAGGTGGGCGGCGCCGAGCTGAACACCGCCGTCGGCCTGGCCCGGCTAGGGCGCTCGGCGGCGTGGGTGTCGCGGCTGACGCGCAATCCGCTCGGCCGAGTCATCGCCAACAAGGCGCGCGAGGCCGGCGTCAACACCGACCACGTCGTCTGGACCGACGATGACCGCGTCGGCCTCTACTTCCTCGAGTTCGGCGCCGCCCCGCGCGCCAGCAGCGTCCTGTACGACCGTAAAGGCTCGGCCATCGCCGCGGTGCGGCCGGGCATGGTGCCGTGGGCGACCGTCTTGGCGGGGGCGAAATGGTTCCACGTTACCGGGATCACGCCGGCGCTGGGGACGGGCGCCGCCGAGGCGACGCGCGAGGCGCTGCAGGCGGCGCGGGCCGGCGGGCTGCAAATCAGCATCGACCTCAACCACCGCGTCAAGCTCTGGAGCAACGCCGAGGCCGGCCGCTGGATGAGCGAGTTCATGCAGTGCTGCGACGTGCTCGTCACGACCGAAGAAGACACCGAGCGCGTCTTCGGCATCAAGGGCAAGGACTTTGAGGACGTGGCCGCCCAGCTCGGCCGCCGCTTCCCGCTGGCCGCCGTGGCGATCACCCTGCGCGAGAACCCCCTGGTGTGGAAGAACAGCTGGACGGCCATCGCCTGGCGCGAGGGGAAGATCCATCGCACACGTACTTACGAGGTGGAAATCGTGGATAGACTCGGCGCGGGCGACTCGTTCGCCGCGGGGCTGATCCACGGGCTGCTCGATGGCGACCTGCAGAAGGGCGTCGATTACGGCGTGGCGATGAGTGCGCTGAAGCACACGCTGCCCGGCGACTTCGCCTGGGTGACGCGCGACGAGGTTGAGGCGGTCGTCAAGGGCGGCGGGTTGCGCATCAGCCGGTAGTCGCTTGCGGCTTAGCGTTCGAGGTATCAACCGTGTTTCTCAGTCGCGATCAGGTCCGCGCCATCGACCGCCGCGCCATCGACGAGTTCGGCGTCCCCGGCGTGGTGCTGATGGAGAACGCCGGCCGCGGCGCCGCCGAGGTGCTGCTGGCGCTGGGCGCCCGCGGCCCCGTCGTCGTCTGCTGCGGCAAGGGGAACAACGGCGGCGACGGCTTCGTCATCGCCCGCCACCTCGACAACCGCGGCGTCCCGGTGCGGGTGCTGCTCTTCGCCCGGCCCGAGGAGTTGAGCGGCGACGCGGCGCTCAACTGCGGCATCCTGCGGCGCTCGGGGGTACCCATCGACGTCCGCGGCGGCCAACCCGTCGATGCGGAGTCGCTGCGGCGCGACTTGGCGGGGGCGGACTGGGTGGTCGATGCCCTGTTCGGCACCGGCCTCGCGGGTGCCGTGCGGCCGCCGTTCGACCAGGTGATTGCGGGAATCAACGCCGGCGCGGCGAAAGTGCTGGCGGTGGACATCCCGTCGGGCCTCGACTGCGACACCGGCGAGCCGCTCGGCGCGACGGTGCGGGCGCAGCACACCGTGACCTTCGTGGGTCCGAAAAAGGGGTTCGCGAATCCCGCGGCGCGCGAATGGGTCGGGACGGTCCACGTCGTCGATATCGGCGCGCCCCGCGCCGCCCTGTAGCCGCTTGCGGCTACGTCTTCAGTTGCGCTTCCACCGCCACCCAGGCGTCGGCGAGGACTTTCTGCGCCGCCCCGAGCACGAGTCCTTGCGGCGCCAGCTTCAGCAGGCCGCCCATCTCCTTCACCTGCGCCTGCCAGTGGACCCGCGTGCCCGCCTCGTGGGGCGCCAGGGCGAGCAGCGCTTCCACCACGGCGGAATTGCCCATCCCCTTGCTCTGCAAGAGCAGTTTCACCGACCGTTCCGGCACCGCCTCGGCGACGCGGATGGTCAGCTCCAGGGTGCCGCGGACGAACGAGAAGCCGGGCCGGACGGTGCAGACCGCCTCGGAGGACTCCGCCCGCGCCACCGACTCGACGTCGGGGAGGCACTTCACGAGGAAACGGGCGTCGCTCAGCTTTCCCCATAGCGCCGCCGGCGGCGGCGCGAAGTCGCGATCGCCCTCGAACTGGATCATGGGATGACTCCTGATCAGTTGCGCCCGAACGGGCTCATCGCCGCCCGGACGCGGACCGGGTGCTTCTGCGACGCGCCGGTGTCGGACTTCACTTCGAGGCGGTAGACCCCCTCGCGGACCGCGCGCACCTGCCAGGTGACGGTGCTGCTCTCGCGCGTCGAGTTGGGAGCCACGGGAGACACCTTTTGCTCCGCCGCGACCCCCTCGCCCAGCTTCAGGCCGGACGGCAACGTCAGGGTGAGCGTCTGCCCCGGCGTGGGGCGGCTCACCACCGCTTGCACCGTGAACTCCTGGCCCTCAACGGCGGCCCCGTCCCCCGTCAGCAGGAAGTTGCCCTTCGAGGCGGACACCTTGCCCAGGCCGTAGGCGAAGCCGACGCCGCGGCGCTCCCCGGGCCCCAGCCGCCGCGGCTCCCAGTACATCACCACCGCCGAGTCGGGCGGCACCTCCCTGCGGCTGCGGCGCCGGGCCTCGTCGGCCAGCGCCCGGATCGGCAGCACCGGCACGTCCCAGAGGGTTTTTGGCCCCAAAGCCTGCCGCTTGCCCAGCCACAGGCTGAGGGACGCGTCGGGCCAGGCGCCGAGGGTCACGCGGTCGGGCGCCTCGATGGGGTCGCCGAGCTTAAACTGGAGGTGGGCCACCGTTCCGGGCCGGGCCTGGTCGTCGTGCTCCTGGGCCTGGATGTAGCTCGGCACGGCCCGGATTCCGGAAAACTCCTTCATCGTGTCGCACAGCCCGGCCTCGCCGGGGATGACGAACGGCACGCCGTCGTTGGCGCCGATGTAGGTGTCGAGCAAGAAGCGCAGGCCGACGGTGTGTGCGATGCCATCGGTGTTCTCCGTCAGGTAGCGGACCAGGCAGGTGTCGCGGTAGCGGACCAGCCGGCCGTTGGCGTCCTGCGTGACCTCGCCGGGCACCACTTCCACTGTCTGCGCGACGCTCACGGGCGGCCTACTCAGCGACCACACTGACTTCATGCCGTCGTGCTCCTGACCGGTCTCGTCCTTCCAGCGCGCCACGCCGCGATCGATCCAGCGGGCGCCGAGGGTGTCCCCGAACAGAGCGTCCTTGCCGTCCACCCGCAGGCAGGTGTTGTTGGTGCGGCCGTACAGGTCGAAGGTGAGCTTCTTCGGGTTGCCGCCTTCGTTCTCGGTGAGCATGACCAGGCCGAAGCGCATGGTCCCCTGCAGCAGCCCCAGGTCGTTCAGGTCCTTGGGGGCGTCGTGGAAGCGGACGGCGATCTGCGGGTTGGGGTCGATCACCACCACGGCCTGCGGGTTGTCGTCGTCCAGGTCGTCCTCGGCCGAGACGAACAGGTCGCGGACGAAGAGGCCGAGGAAGATCAGGGCGAACACGCCCAGCGGCGCCAGGTGCAGCCACCGCCCTCCCCGGGCCTGGGCCGTGGTCCTGGGGGGGACGGCCACCGCCTCCGGCAGCAGCTTGCTCCGGCGGCGCGGCGGGTCGGCGGGGGAAACCTCGATCGCGTCGTCCAGCGGCAGCACCTCGACCGGCGCCGAGCGGTCGGCGGGCAGCACGACGGGGGTGAACTCCTCGTTGATGGGCAGCACCTTCGCGGCGGGTCGTTCGTCCGCCGGCAGCACCACCGGGACGAATTCCTCGGGGGCGGTGCGACCGCGACCGGCGGACTTCGTGCCTCTGACGGTCAGCGTCACCGGCACCACGAAGCGCTGGTTGCCGTTGGCCTGCACCGTCACCTTGGCCGACAGCGTTTGTCCCGGGGCGTCGGGGATCGCGCGCACGCTCAACGGGATCAGGGCGACGCGGCCCTTCAGCTCGATGCGGCCCACGATCAGCCAGGACCGATCGCTGACGGCGTGGGCGAAGACCGGGCGGTTCTCTTCCGTCTGGGCGCGGAGGATGTGACTGACGGGGTCGCCGGGCCGCCCGTGGAGGTTCAGCGACGGCACGTTGAGCACCACCTTGGGCGGCCGGGTCAGGCCCAGCGCCTCGAAGAACTGCTGCACGGCCCCGAGGCCCGAGGCCGACGGCCCCTGCACGGGGTAGACCCAGCCGTTGGAGTTGTACCACTGCGGGACCGCCCCGTTCTCGAAGAAGACGGCCGCGTCCTTGGGCAACGCCCTGGCCTTCTCGGCGACCTGGCGCGGCGTCGTGGCCCCCTTCAGCACCCCGTCGGGGAACGGCCTGACCGGCACCTCGGCGCGGACCAGGACGCTCACGCTGCCGCCGTTGGAGGAGACGATCAGCCGGCCCTCCAGCGGGAGCTTGCCGGCTCGCAGTTGCTTGCCGACGACCTGCACCGTGACGTCGATCCGGCCGTCGAACTGGAAGAGCTTCTCGTTGGGAGTGACCGAATCGGCGAAGGCCAACCAGGGGGCCTCCTCGACCGTCACCGAGCCGTACAACAGGCGCATGCCGCCGTTCTGCAGGGTGAGCACGAAGCGGCGGTCGGTGCCGGGGACGAGGGTGCCGAGGCTGATCCCGGGCGTCTTGACGACCATCTGGCCAGGGGTCAGGACGTCGCCGGGGAGCTGGCCGAGCAGTTGGTCCAGGCCGCGCTCGCGGTCGGGGAAGCGGGCGGCCTCCTCGGCGGCCCGCACCAGGTCGAGGCGGCCCACCCCGCCGAGGAAGCGCTCCAGGTGGCCCCCGCGCAGCACTTCGAGGCCGGCCGCCCGGTCGGTGTGACAGGCCAGGGCCAGCTCGTTGAAATTGTGGCAGGCCCGGCCGGACGCGAAGGTGAACGGCATCGGGAAGGGCTCGCTGCCCGGCGGCGCGGCGGGCCGCCGGGCGTGGCCCTCCAGGGGCACGCCGTCGAAGTAGCAGTAGGCCGCGTCGGGCGGGTTGACTCGGCGACAGGTGCGGCAGGCGGCGATCATGGGTTCATCCGGTTGGGAGAAAGGGCGGTCGTCCCCAGAAACAGGCGCGGCCCGGGCTCCGTCACTTCCGCTTTTGGCGCTCCTGAAAGCGAATGACGTTGCGGCCGACGCGGATGGCGTCGCCCGAGCGCAGCTCGGTCGGCCCGGCGATCCGTTCGTCGTTGAGGTAGGTTTCGGCGCCGCTGCCGCCGTCGGTGAGCAGGTAGCAGTCGCCCTGGCGGACGATGCGGGCGTGGACCTTTTCGACCGCCGGGTCGCCGAACAAGCCGACGTCGCACGACTCGGCGCGGCCGATGGTGACGGCGGCCTTGGAGATGATCAGCTCGCGGCCGGCGCGGAACCCCGACTCGACGCGCAACCACGCCTCCTTGAGGACGACCTGCGCCAGGCCGATGAGCAGGCCGATGCAGGCGCCGAGGGCGACGAAGCCCATCGCGCTGGGGCTCCACAACTTCTCGAAGGGCTTGTTGCGGAAGACGGCGGTCCAGGCGGAGATCAGCACGAGGTAGAGAAAGCTGCCGACGATGCCGCCGGCGGCGCCGCCGATGACCCCGTTGTGCAGCTTCCGCAGGGCGCCGGCGGCGCCTTGCCCCGTGGCAAGTTGCGTCACCAGGTCGAACGTGCCGAGCGAGGCGCCGATGAGCAGGCCAGTGAGCGTCCAGCCGAAGATCAGGAACATGGCGTCGAGAAAGGTGTTGTCGGTCAGCTGGCAAAGTCCCTGGCCGGCGACGCCTCCCAGGAACCCGCCGATGACGCTGATGACGGCGGCGACCGTGACGCGGCCGGCCGCGGGCGCCAATTGCCGCGACGTGTTCCACAGCGAATCGACGACGGCGAGGGCGACGGCCACCATCAGGCCGAGCAACAACCCCTTCAGGCCGGCCTCCAGCAGCGAGTTGTGCAGACTGCCGGGGAGACGGCCGAAGAGCCAGCCGACGAAGGCGGCCGCACCACCACCCACGGCGCTGTAATAGACGAAGAGGCGGAAGGACATGTAGGTGGCCGCGCCGTCGCCGCTATCCCCCGCCGCCTTGGCCGGCGCGGGCGGGATGTCCGTCCGTCGGCGGGGGACGGGCGCCACGGCTCCGGCCGGCGGGGGCGGGGCCGCCTGGGCGACAACCGGCTCGGCCTGGGCGGCCGCCGCCTCGCTGACGAGCCGGGTCCGGATGTCGCTCAGCTTGCGCCCGCCGCCTGCGGCGCTGGCCACGAACACGGTATTGCAGACCTCGCAGGTGACCTCCTGTTCCAGACTCTGCTCGGGCGCCTCGCTCACGAAGCGGCAGTTCGGGTTGGGGCAAATGATCTTGGGCATCGCAGTTGTTCCTCAATTCCTGAGAAACTGTATCAACAACCGTCTTGCCGCTTGCGGCTTCGCAGGGCATGCGAAGCCGCAAGCGGCGAAGACATTGTTGTTACAGTTCCTATACGGTCAGCGCCTCGTGGCGCGGCGCACGAGGGCGGCCAGGCCGCCGCGGCGGAGGTTTTGCCAGTACAGAATCCCCAGCGCCACCACGATGCCCGCCAACGCATGACCCCCCAGGACCGTCATCGCGGCCAAGGTCGAGTGCTGCTCCAGCGCCTCGGGCTGCATCGCCTTGGCCAGGTCCTCCGGCAAGCACCCGTCCAGGCCGCGCTTGCCCCAGTAGGTCGTGATGCCGGCCAGGGCGAGCGCCTTGCTCACGCCCTCCAGCGGGGCGATCACCCCCGAGAGGATGATCTGCGGAATGACCGCCATCGGGATGAGCGTGATCGCCATCTCCTCCGTCTTCGCGAAGGCCGAGATCGCCAGCCCCAGCGTCACGCCCGACGCCGCCAGGAGCAGCAGCAGCACCAGCTCGCCCGTGAACGATCCTGACACGCCGCACTGCGCGCGCACCATGCCGAACAACAGGACCACCTGTAAGCAGCTGAAGATCGCCAGCAGGAGCAGCTTGGACGTGTAGTAACTGCCCACGAGCAAGTTGAAGTCGCGCTCGCGGGTGTAGATGGTGCGCTCCTTGACGATCTCCTTGGCGGCGTTGTTACAGCCGAACCAGAAGCTCGACACCGCCAGCAGGAAGAGCAGGTTGACCGTGCTGCTGGCGCGCTTGGACTCCTTCTTAGCGGCGATTTCCGCCTCCTTGGCGGCGGCCGGGGTGGCGGGCCCTTTGGCGTTTTTGGGGTCCTCTTTTTTCTCGCTCAGGTCGCCGAACAGGATGCCGAGCAACACCGCCACGAGCACCGCCTGGAAAACCATCGCCAGCATCGACGGATAGTCGGCCAGCCAGATGGCGAAATAGCGGCGCGTCAGCAGGGTCGTCTGGCGCACGAACAGACGCAGCCGGCCGCGGACGCTGGTCGCGGGCGGCGCCTCCGCCGCCTTGTCCTGGCCCGTGTCCGCCGGCAGACGGTCGGTGACGTAGCGCTTGTAAAAGGGGCTCCGGAGAAACGCCTCCTGCCACTGCTGCGCCTTGTCGGGGTCCTTGACCAGCTCGTAGACGTCGCCGAGACGGTCGATGCGGAAGTACTGTAAGGCCTCGGCCGGCTTGCCGACGAAGGCCAGCTTGCCGCCGACGGTGAGGACGACGACGAGGTGGCAGGTCCGCTCGACGTTGGCCAGGCTGTGCGTGATGCACACCACCGTCTTGCCGGCGTCGGCCAGGGAGCGGAACAGGTTCATCATCTCACGGTCGGTCTGCTCGTCGAGGCCGGAGGTGACCTCATCGAGGAACAGCAGGCTCGGCTTGCACAGGATCTCGTTGGCGAGGCTGGCGCGTTTGACCTGTCCGCCGCTGAGGTTGCGGATCATCGTCCGCCGCCGCTCCGTCAGGCCGACCGTCGCCAGCATTTCCTGCAGCGAGGTCTCAATCTCGTCGCCGCTGGTGTCGGGCGGAAGGCGGAGTTTAGCGGTGTACCACAGGGCCTGTCCGACGGCCAGGGCATCGTGCAGCACGTCCTTCTGGGGGACGACGGCCATGTCCTGCTTGACGGCCTCGAAGTGGGTCGAGAGGTCCTGGGCGTTGAACAGGATGGCGCCCTCGTCGGCGGGAGTGCGGCCGCAGAGGGCCGTCAGCAGCGTCGTTTTGCCCGAGCCACTGGGACCGAGGAGGCAGACGAACTCGCGCGGCCGGATGACCAGGGTGATGTCGTCGAGCAGGACGAGCGGCTTGCCGGTGTCGCGGTTGGTGACCACGCGGCGCACCCCGCGGGCGACCAGTTCGGCGTTGTCGGAGCGCGCCCGCGGCACGAGGGCGGTGCCGGTGAACTGCAGCGAGAAGGGGCCGACGTCGATCTCGTCGCCGCGCCGCAGCGCCGTGGGCTGGCGGATGCGCGTGCCGTTGACGAAGGTGCCGTTGGCGCTGTTCAGGTCGCGGAGGGTCGCCGTCTTGCCCTGGAGGGAGATGTGCGCATGCAGGCGCGACACTGCCGGGTGCGGCAGGTAGATCTGGACGCTCTCCTCTTCGCGACCGATCAGCATGGCGCCGGACAGCTGGATCGGCTCAGTGCGCAGGGCGGTATCGCGGGCCGACGGCACCGGCCCGACGATCGTCTCCAGGGCGGGCATCGGCGTCTTGGGGGTCTTTTGGACGCCGGACTGAGTCAGGGGCCGGAGCAGGAACTGGAAGCGCGACTGCCCAGCCTGGAGGAGCGACTCGTGTTCCAGCGCCTGGCGCTTGACGACCGGCCGGCCGTTGCACAGCGTCGGGTTGTGCGCGGCGAGGGCCTCGACGAAGTGGCGGCCGTTGACGCGCACGATGCGAAAGTGGTGGCGCGAGCAGGTCGGGTCGAGGACGCACAGGTCCGCCGTCTCGTTGCGCCCGACGAGGAACGACTCGGCGGTGCGCAGCGGGTAGACGGTCTGGGTCGCCTGGTCAACGAGCGCGGGGTAGTTCGACGTGGCCATCACTGCTCCTCCGGATACTCCGTTTAGCGGCGGCTCGCAGAGCCGCCCGTCGGCCGACGGACGGCTCTGCGAGCCGCCGCTAAACTTACTTCCCGGCCATCTTGGCGAGCGCGTCGAGCGCCTCGGGGGGAACGCGGCCGTGGATGAGGACGGAGCGACCCTTGGTCGTCACCTGCAGGGTCCGGGCCGCGTCGGCCAGCGGCTTGCAGCGGGCGTCGGCGAGGGTGAGCACCCCGGTCAGGGTCTTCACCTGCTCGGCGACCTGGAAGGCCGTCGGTTTCATGGCCCTCGCCGCAGCCGCGTCGCTCATGACCAGGTCGAGGGTGGCCTTGAGGTCTGAGCCCGCCCGCACCTCGACGGTCCCGTAGCTGACCTTGTCGATCAGCTTCGCCGTCGCCGGGTCGTCCAGGCCCGGCAGGAGGCGGAGTTGTGCGCGGTCGAAGCGGCCGGCCAGCGCCACCGCGGGATCGACCGCGGCGAGGGCCTTGAGGGTCGCCTTGTCCTTGATCGCCGGCGGTTTCTTGTCGGCCACCCGGTCGAGGGCCGCCCGCACCTCTTCCTGCTTCGGGGACAGTATGAGGCGCTTGTCGTCCACCGCCGCCGCGTACCACTCCTGCTTTTTCACGCCCTCGCCGAAGGTGATCTTGAGCAGGAGGTACGGCCCGTCCTTGACGACGGCGACGTTGTTTTTGTACTTCACGACGAAGCCCAGGCCGGCGACCGCGAGCTTCTTGGCGTCGAACGAGCCGCACACGACAATCATGCCCTCGGGCTTCACGGGGTTGAAGCCGGGCGGCGTGGCGAGGACGACGCGCTCGACGTCCTTGAGAGGATCGATGCCCGTCTTGTCCACGAACTCCTTGACTTCCTCCCGGGCCAGCACCTTCTTGACCACCTCGGCGGCGAACTTCTTGTAGGCCGGAGAGGCGATGATCGGTTTGACCTGGAGGACCAGGAACTGCTCGGTGTCGGCGGGCAGCAATTCCGCGACGGCGTCTGCGGGCCCGGCGGCGGCCCGGCCGGCGAATAGCAACAAGGCGAAGGCGCAGGACGCCAGCGCCCATGAGCGGTTGATCACGTGTGTCTCCTCCGCTGTTTAACGCGCGGCTCTGCGAGCCGCCGCTAAACGGATGGTATGGCTCAGTCGTCCTGCCAGGGGCCCTTTTTCCGCGTGGAAGGTGGCGCGGCCGACGAGGGGGTCGCCACAGTCCCCGGCTTCTTGAAGAAGAGGAAGTACGCCCCCACGCCGAGCAGGCCGGCCGTGAGCAGCGCGCCCAGGAGGATCCCCCACAGTTTCGACGACCGGCCCGAGCCGGTCGCGACTGCGACGTCCGGGAGTCCCACCGCCCCGCCGGTCACGGTCGCGGTATAGCGGCCGGACCACTCGCGCAGGGCGGTGGCGAACTCGTGGCAGTAGG
>DATFNV010000508.1:0-18620 GCA_035266225.1 Gemmataceae bacterium | reverse complement strand
GTCGTTCGGGTGCGACACGAGGTCGCCGATGTAGCTGTGCTGAGGCACTTGGATAAGTGTTGACAGCACCTGTTGTTCTGCCAACAGTATCATACCGGCTAACAAGCGCCGGGACAACGTAGCCTCCTCTTATGGGGACGTGGGGCCTCGGGAGGGCAGCCAAGGCGTGAGCCGCAACTGCGACTGCCAGCAGCAAGGGTGGTCGGGAACCAGGATCGAGTGGTATGGCCAACCCAGGTAAAGCATCGTAGGCGTCGTCACATAGAACAAGCGCAAGCTGCTGACACGCTTGGACCAAAAGGTAAGTGGCCAGGTCCGGAGGCCCCGAACTCCTCCGGCGCAGATGTCGAGCCACCGGCGTAGAGATGCGTCCTATCCACTCGGGTACATCGGCGGAACGTGGTAAGCCTGTTGTCCTCCCTGTCCCATATCCAATGGGGTCGAGGGAAAGCAACCCGCAAGGTGCGCCGACAGGGCAGCAGGTAAAGGAGGAGGGAGGAAGCGAATGCCGGCCTGTAATGGGACGGATAGGGGTTGCAACATCACCCTGCCGCGAAAGCGGGCAGACTTCCCTCTGGTCTGGCGTCACGAGAGAACCTGGCCAACAGACTTCAGGGGGCGACGCAGATATGTCGGCAGCGGCAACGCTAGCTGGTGCGGTTCCCAACCTGGCGACAGGTTTGTCTGCTCCAGGCGAGTATCGTGAAGGTCTCTTCCGACAAGCGGCGGCGGCCCGAGTCTGTACGATTCGGTCGCCCCGTGGTACAATTCGTCTGTTTGGGGGGTCTCGAACTCCCCCACGGCCGACCGGGAAGTAACGACACATCAACGTGAAACCGGATCGGATTGCTTGCCCCGAGGTGGTGACGGGTTGTACTGGTCACCGCCAGCCGCTGCGGCATGAGCCACAGGGGGAGGGACCGCGTTCTGCAAGGGGCGTTTGCCAAGGCTTGAGCTGTATGCATCGGAATGGTGCCCGTACAGTTCTTAGGGGAGGAGGTGCTGGCAACAGCACCTCCTTACCCGACGGGCGGAGGCATCCGGTGGCGGAAGCCTTTGCTGAAGGCTCCTGGGAGTCTTGGAGAACCTGCGAGCAAACCATTGAATCGGTCTGGCCTGAAGTTGCCCTGGCCTCGTGCGGCGCGGTATGCTGACGGGAGAAGGGACCGACCGAACCGCTTGGCCGAACTCCGGGCATCTCGATGAACGAGAGGGACTACATCGGCAAACGGGCGGAGGCGATCTTCAGATTTCTGATCACGGAGTGGTGTGACGGGGAGCCTTGGTTCGATGACAACTTTCTTGGCGAGAAGCAACCCATCAAGGACTTCATCGTCAACCTCATTGAGCCGACCTCTGGTGATGCTGTCTTCTATGCACAGGTGAAGGCCACGATTGGCAAGTACGTTGGCAAGGGACGGGCACGCAGGCTCAAGGTGAAGCTCTCCAAGAAGGACACGGCCAAGCTAAAGCAGGCCCCAGGCCCGGCGTTCCTCGTCGGCATCGACATTGACAGCAAGAAGGGATATTTCGTGCAGCTTTCTGCACGATCGCCCCAATCGTTCTCCAGCATCCCTCTCCGACATCGCCTAAACTGTAGGAACATCAAGAAGATTTGGCAGAAGGTAGATGATTACTGGAAAGCACGGTCAATGCTCCCGGACAGTTCAGAGTTCGATGCCTAAGAGTGGTGCCATGAACGAGACTGAGAACAAGTTCATCGTGAATCGTGCGGAGACCCTGGCCCGCGAGTTCCTGACGCGACGGCCCGAAGTGGTCATCCACCCGTTCAATGACTACGACCTGGGCTTTGTCGTCACGCTGGACCCCTCGGCGAGCCTGAAGATTCAGGGCTTCAGCCCGTTCGGGGTGATCGTGTGGGGGACCAACAAGTCCGTCTCCTCGGAGATGGCGGCCTCCCAGTTTGCCACCCGGCGGTGGAAGAGTGAGGACGAGCCCTCGAAAAGCAGCCACAGGTATTTCTTGCCTGTGATCGCCCTGCTGTACTCCGTCAAAGAAGATGTCGGCTATTACGCCTGGATCTCGGAGCCGCATTTTCCAAATGACGGCCCGCCCAAGCTCATTCCCAATGAGCATCTCGATTGCACCATGATTATGCGGAACTCCCTGGACAACATCGTCGAAAAAATCGCCGAGTGGTACACCCGCCTGGCGACAGTTATCCTTCCCGCGTAGCGGCCCGGAGCCACAGCACAAGACTCCGAAGGGCAAGTTCGGCAAAGAGGAGCGTGACGAAGGGAAAAAAGGGGACAGCGTGATTAAATCGTCTGAGTGGGGAAAGGGGACACGGCTTTTTTCGGATAGTTGACACTTCTCCAAGCAGAGTCGGCTGCCATGCCTCAACGAATCTACATCGAAACGACGTTCGTCAGTTATTTGACTGCTCGGGCCAGTCGTGATGTGGTCATCGCGGGAAGGCAAAAAGAGGACGCGGCTCGTTGTTGTAAACGAACGGCGGCCTCTTTTCGTGCGGGCCTTCTCGCTCACGCCGACCAGTCCTCGAATTGCAGACCGGGAACCTTCCTGAAGTCGCGGGCGTTCCGGGTGACGAGAACCGCCCCGTGCTCCAACACGACGGCGGCGATTCGCAAGTCCATTCCACCGATCTTGATCTTTGCCTTGCGAAGCTGCTCCTAGCGCTGCATCGCCGGCTCATCGTAAGTCAGAATCCGCAGGTGCGCCAGAAAGCTAACCGTATCCGCGAGTCGGCGGTACGCCCACGCTAGCCTCACGGGGCGCTTGGCTTTTCGGACTTCGGCGTACCATCCGGACAGCTGCTCCTCGACCGTCAGCACGGTGATCGCTATGTCCTCGGGCCGCTGTTCGAGAAAGCGCCGGCCCACCTCCGGGTGGCCTTCTTCGAGCAGCGTCAGCATGGCTGTGTCAAGGACGTAGAGGGTCATGGGCGGTCTCGATCCCGGTCGCTTTGCCGGCGATACTCGGCCATGGACTTCTTCCAGTGTTTGATGAGCGGATCGTCTTTGAACATGCCGACGAACTTCGCGAGGGGATGCGGCTGAGGCGCCGTTTCCAGCGGCACGATCTCGGCCCCGTCGCGGAGACGGGCTTGCAGCTGCTCCTTGAGCTTGGCCAGAGCTTCCTCCCGGGTCGGCGCCTCCACGACCACGGCCAGCAGCTGGCCCCCGCTCGCTCGGTAGCCGTTGCCGGCGATGGGTTCGATCAGGACGGGGATCTGCATGACTGGTCCTCCTGGTACTTCGCTTGGTCCGGCTTCATTCTAGCGTTCGGCGCCATGAAGACAGAGGGGTGGAACTCTACCTTGGCTTGGTTGGCGCGCACCTGGGAAATGGTGGGAAATGGGGAAATGGTGGGGAAATGGTGACGCTCTACGTAGGTTCTTGTCCGAAAGGGACTTGCGGGGACAATCGTACCGGGTGGGCTGCGACCGGCGAGACGCCCGGAGGAGCCTGTCAGGTGAGGGGGCCCCCCGGACAGGGGGAAACCGGGATGCCCGCCGCGGCCAGGGCCTGCCGGATGGCTCGGGCAATCGCCGGCGAACCGGGCGTGTCCGAGTGGACGCAGAAGAGGAGTAAGGGGTCGGAAGAGGAGTAAGGGGTCGGGAGTCGAATCCCGAAGGATTCGATGCCCCGTAGCGAGCCCCTGAGTCAGCCCGTTGGCGCCTCGGGACGAACTCCCGCACCCGCGACGCTCGTCCGGGGAGCTGTGTCGCGGAAGGGCGACTCATCCGCCGCGGGTCGGGTGCGGAAGGTGATGACGCCGTCACCGACCTGCACGTCGTAAATCGCCGGCACAGCGGCCCCATCGGCCGAGTGCAGGCGGAGGCCCAGGGCGCCGATCCGCTCGTCCAGCGCAGCGACGGTGCCGAGGAGCTGATCGTTGGCCGCATCGACGTATTCGGCGAAGAGGCGCTCGACCTGGGGATAAGCCGGCCCCGGGGTGAACCGGCCAAAAACGACATCGTGCTCGACGCGCTCGATCACGACCCGGCCGAGATCGCGATCCTGCTTATCCTGGAGGGAGATGGGCTGTAGGTGGCGCAGGGACATGGCTATCTCCCGGGAGTCGGTGTGTCAGTGAACGCCCGCGCCAGCCGCTCCAGGTTGGCGTCGCTGAACCCGGCAACGCCACCGGGATTGATGATGCGGGCGTGGTTGGGGAACTTCGTCGAGGGATCGGGCAGCACGTCGAAGCCGGCGGCCCGGATGGCGGCCACGGTCGCTGTCCCGACCGTCTCTGCCAACAGGTGCAGCCGCGCGAACTTGCGCGGGTCGGGGAACGCCTGCCGCATCTGCTCGGCCGCGTCGCCGGGTGCCCCGCCGAGCAGGACGGAGAAACCGGGCGGCCGCAGTGCCTCCTGCGCGGGCTTGAGCCGCAGGTTGGCGATGCTACCGCCGCCAATGCGGCAGACGGCTGTCTCGGGTGTCAAGCCCACCCCGGACTCGGGAGGCATTCCTTACCCTCCGGCCGCCCCTCTCTCTGCTCCCAACTTTATCCGAAGTAGCGCGAAAAGCCAAGCGAATCCCTTGTACCTTCGTCCGCCGGTCCTCGGCGAAGGCGCGGGCGCTGTCGGCATCGACTTCGAGGGAGATTGTTGCTGTGGCCATGATTCACTCATCCTACCGCCCCGGAATCGACCAGCGCAATTCTCTTGCGACGGCGAAGGGTGTCAAGGCCGATTGGCTCGGACACGCCCGCGGGGCGGAGACCGAGAGGTTGTTGCCGCGGCTGATGGAGGACGTGGGCGAAGGTCGGTTGGTTTTCGCCCGCCATTTCGGAGCCCGCGCCATGTCAATGCCGTTCGACGCCACGCTGAAGGAGCTCGGCCGCGACGGCCCGGCCGACTTCCTCACTCTCTCGCTCGCCGCGCCCGTCGAACGCCTCAGCGCTCGTCCTCGAAGAATTCCGGCGGGTCCTGCAATTCCTTCATCGCCGGGTCGTCGGCGAGGTCGGCGAACTCCTCGAGCCAGTGCTGCGTTTCCTCGCGCGACACGCGGGTTGGCTTCGCCGGCGGCTCGTCGGGCGCCGCGGCCGGCGATCTGCGGCGGCGCTCCAGCGCCTGCAAAAAGTCGCCGCAGCCGCTGACGACGCAGCGGCGCCGCCGGGCCGCCTTCTGAAGACGGTGATCGTCGGACACGACGGTGAGGTGACGCGGGGCGGAGGCCTTGCGGATGAACACTTCGATGAGGTCGTCGGCCGCCGCCATGCCGATCGCGAAGCGGACGTGGATGCCGTGGTACTCCATCTCGGCGGCGGCGCCCGGCCGCGGCCGGGCCGCGTCGAAGACGACGGTGACGTTGGCCGACTCGTCGCCGAACGAGCCGTGCAGGACGCCGAGCAGGTTCTGCCGCGCCTTCTCCAGGCCCTCCGGCCCCATGCGCTTGTGCAGGACCCCCAGGGCGTAGAGCAGGTTGTAGCCGTCGATGAGGTAGAGCATAGTCATTAGTCATTGGTCATTAGTTAGCGGCCATCGAAGAATGACTTCCGTTGAGCGGCGGGTCGCAGACCCGCGCGGGTCTGCGACCCGCCGCTAAACGGTGGAACTTATTGATCGATTGTCGCTTAATGACCGGCCAGCGCCTCTCGCACGGCGTACCACAATTCGTTCATCTTGAAGGGCTTGCGCAGCAGGCCGGCCGCGCCGCGGGCGACAAGGTCGGGCGCCGCCTCGGCCTGCGGCAGGCCGGTACAGAGGAGCATCGGCAGCCGCGGTCGACACTGCCGCAACCGCTCCCAGGTCCGCAGCCCGTCCTCGCGCGGTATCATCAGGTCGAGGATCACCAGGTCGATGTCGCGGCCGCGGCGCAGATGCTCCAGGGCGTCCTGTCCGTTGGTGACGCCGATGACGTGATGGCCGGCGATCTCCAGGAAGCGGCGCACCACGTCCAGGACCGCCTCCTCGTCATCGATCACCAAGATGGTCCTCCCGGGCGTCACCTCCGGCTCCACCACCTGCCCTGACTCGAAAGCCAGCCGGCCGACTCCCTCCTCCGGGGCGCTGTCCAGACGCGGCAGGTAGATGCCGACGCAGGTGCCGCGCCCCGGGGCGCTCTCGATACTCAAATAGCCCTGATGCCCCTGCACGATGCCGAAGACCACCGGCAAGCCCAGTCCCGTCCCCTGCCCGACCTCTTTGGTGGTGAAGAAGGGGTCGATCGCCTGGGCGAGCACCTCCGGCTTCATGCCACAACCGCGGTCCTCGACCTCGATCAGGACGTAATCCCCCGGCGGCACGTTCTGGGGGAATGCCTTGAGCTGCTCCGCGAGTTGCCGGGCGCGGGCGCGGAAAGTGACGGCCGGCGGGCCGGCGGTCCCGGAGCCCGCGCCCTCCCGGGCGGGGACGGCGTCGCGTGCGTTCAGCCCCAGGTTGACCAGCGCCTGCTGGAGTTGGTTGGCGTCGCCGCAGACCAGCAGCGGCGGCTCGCCGGGGGGCGGCACGGCCAGCGCCGCCTCCAGGCCGACCGTCTGCCGCATCAGGTCGGCGGTGGCCGTCACCATCCCGACTACCGACGCCGGCTTCCGCGTCATCTCCGGCTTGCGGGCATAGATGAGCAGCTGCCGCGTCAGCCGCGCCGCCCGCTCCGCCAGGTTGACGACGTTGCGCATGAACTCGGCCGCCGTGGCCCCCAGGCCCTCCTCGTGCAGCGCCAGCGAGGCATAGCCGCTGATGCCGGCCAGCAGGTTGTTGAACTCGTGGGCCACCCCCGCCGCCAGCGTGCCAACTCCCTGCATCTTCTGTGCCTGCATCAGCTGCCGCTCCAGGTACTTGCGCTCACTGACGTCGCGCAGGATGCCGGCCAGGTGCGTCAGCTGCCCGTGACCGTCCAGGACCGGCGACACGGTCAGCGACACCTCGATGAGTCGGCCGTCCTTGCGCCGGTTGGTCAGTTCGCCCTGCCAGACCCCGCGGGCCAGCACGGTACTCCACAGTTTGGCGTACACCTCGGCGGGGTGCAGTCCGCTCTTGAGCAGGCTTGGCGTCTGGCCGACCAATTCGTCGCGCCGGTAGCCGGTAAGCTGTTCCAGTGCCCGGTTGACGTGGATGATGGTCCCGTGCAAGTCGGTGACCATAACGCCATCGCCGGCCGATTCCAGGGCCGCCACGAGCAGGCGGTTGCTCTGCTGCAAGCGGTGGCGCGTTACCGAGTCGCGGACGCGCTTGGGCAACTCCGCCAGGAAGGTCAGTTCCCGGTCCTTGACGACATAGTCGAGCGCCCCGGCCTGGAGCACGCGCGTGGCCAGGTGCTCGTCGCCGTGGGCCGTCACCATCAGGGCCGGCACCGCGATGTGCTCGCTCGCCAGCGCCTGCAGCAGCTCGGCCCCGGACAGGTCGGGCAGCTTCTGGTCGAGCAGCACCAGGTCGAACGCCGTGTGCCCCAGGACCGTCAGGGCGTCCGCGCCGGTGCGGCAGCGCGTGACGCGATGGCCCGCCCGCTCCAGACTCTTGCGCACCAGCAGCGCGATGTCGTCGTCGTCTTCAACCACGAACAGGTGCAGGCTTTCGGTCATGGTCCTTCTCCCTGTTCGTCGTCCTTAGTCCTTAGTCCTTAGTCCTTAGTCCTTAGTCATTCGTCGATGGTTCTTTGCTAAGGACTAAGGACTAAGGACTAAGGACTAGGGGACACGTGACGATAAACACGGTGCCCGAATCGCGGCCCGATTCGGCCCGGACGACGCCACCCCAGTCCTCGGCCAGCTGGCGGACGAGGAAGAGTTCGAGTCCGGGGTCGTCCGCCCCTGTGAAGGGCTCGAACAGCCGGTCCATCTTCTCGGGCGGGATGGCCGGGCCCCCGACGGCAACGCGAACCTCGACCTCCGTGTCGGTGATGGGCGGGCTCACGGCGACCTGCAGGGGGTACACTTCGGTGCCCGCGCTCGCGGCGTGCCGCAGGAGGACGACGAGGACCTTGCGCAGAGCGAGGCGCGGCGCGGACAGCAGAAGGGTCCGCTCCGACGCATGATACTCCACCGACCGGCCCGGTGCCAATTGTTTCACCTCGGCGACGGCCTCGGCGACCACCTCGGCGACGTCCACCGCCCCGGCCGGGGGAGCCGGTTTCCCCAGGCACGCCACCTCGGCCAGCGCCGTCACCAGGGCGTGCGCCTTCTCCGCGCCGGTCGCCAACCGCCACAAGTACTCCCGCCCATCCGCACTGAGCCGCTCCCCCTCTTCCAGTTCGAGCAGCCGGGCCAACCCCTGCACCGCGGCGAGGCGGTTGGGCAGCTCGTGTCCAAGCCCTTTTTGCAGCACGGCCAGCAGTCGCACCAGGCGAGCCGCCGCCCGGTCCGCCTCTCTCGCGGCGGCCGGCATCGCGTTAGGGTCGGCGTTCATCGGATCATTCCGCGAGACAATGTGACGATCTGTCAGAGTCGGTATAGCGGTGGTACGTGGTCGCGAACAGTTCCCATCCCGGAAATGTGTCGCCCCTCGCGCCGCCGCGCCGCCGTGGCATTTCCTTCCGGTGCGAGCTAAGCTGACGTTAGCCTGGTGCTTCCCCGCGCCGCCGGCGGCGCTCGCGGCGCTGCTCGTCGAGGAGGAACACCCACAGCGCCTTGTCGCGCTCCTCCTGGGCGTCGGCATCGTCGAGCGGCAGGAAGCGCAAACCAAAGGGACTGCCTTCCTCCTCCGCCCCGGTGTACACCACCGCCGCGGGGATGGCCAAGCGGCGCAAGCCGTGGGGGATGGCGAAGTGAACGACGACGGGGTGCGCCGGGTCGAGGCGGATGGGGGCGTCGCCGAGGTAAGCCAGGCCCCCGACCGAGAGGTCGACGATCTGACCGGCGGCGAGGCGCCGGCCCCCCGCGGCGGTCAACTCGACCCGCAGCCGATCATCGACTGCGAAGGGATGGCGGTAGTCGTTGCGGCGGTTATTCACGGGAACCTCCAAGGACGGAGGGGAGAAGGGGGGTGGCGCTCTTTGAGACGCTTTTGGGGAGGGGATCGTTCCACCCGAATCATGGGAAAAAAGCGCGAAGGCGTCAACCCCAAGAAGATTGATGCGATCCGCACGGCCCCGACGATATAAGGAATATGATGCGCCACTGCATTCATCTTTTCTGGCTTTTACCCTTCCTCGGGGTGGTCGCGCTCGGCGCTGACGAGTTGCCGCAGCCGAAGAAGGATCCCACCGCCCCGCCGGCGACCTTCCCCGACCTGCCGGCGTCGCGACCGGCACGCGCCGGACCCGACGCCGACTCGGCCGAATTGCAGCGGCTGCTGCGCGAGCTGCGCGCGCAGCGCGAGGCCCTGCGCCACGAGCCCTCTGCGACCGATCGCGACGCGGTGCCGTCTGGTCCGCCGACGGGAAACGAGGAAGAGATCGCCCGGCTCCGCAAACGGATGCAAGAATTGGCGGGACGGGCGGCCAGCCGCCCCGCGGGCGCGGCGCGGCCGCGGGAGCCGTTGCCGTTGCCCCTCCCGAGCGACGCTGAGACGCCCGGGGGGGTGATCGACGCGGTGGCCGTGGCCCAGAACTACTTCCGGGCGGGCGACTACGAGGCGGCCCTCGACGCCTACCGCAAGGTGCCGACCCGGGGCGTCGCCGCCGAGGAGCGGGCGCCAACGCAGTACATGATCGCCACCTGCCTCCGCAAGCTCGGCAAGCGCGACGAGGCGGCCAAGGTCTACCGCGACGTGGCCGCCATCAAGGACGACCCGTTTGTCGCCGACTGCGCCCGCTGGCAACTGGACACGCTCTCCTGGCGCAAGGACGTCGAGTCGCAGCTCGCCCAGGTGCGCCAGCGCCGCAAGGGACTGGGGAGCAAGCCATGACCCACGCAGCCACCCCGGAGGCCGTCCTCTGTTCCGCCTACCGCGACCAGGCCGAACGGTATCGCCAGGCCGGCGCGCTGGCCGAATCCCTTCCCGCGCTGCTCCGCTCGGGCGACGATCATTCCGAAGGCCTCGGCCGCGTCATGGCGCTCCTCGCCGAGGTGGCCGCCATCGAGGAGCGCGTCCGCCCGCTGAAGGAGCAATGGACTCGCGGCGGCAGCACGCCGGGCCCCGAACTGCGGGCGGTCCTCACCGAGGCGACGCAGCTAATCCAGCGCCTGGCGCAGAGCCTCGCCGCGGCGGAGCAGGAGGCGGCCGCCCGACACGAACGCCTGGTGCCGCAGGTCGATGCCGTGATCCGCGCGCGCGCGATGCGCCGCGCCTACGGCCCCGCCTGAGGGCCGCCCCTCTCCATACTCAGCCGATATACGAACGCTAAAATTTCCGCCACCGCCCGGTAGACGCTCGGCGGAATGTCCTGCTCCAGGTCGAGGCGCGACAGCACCTGCACCAGGTTGCGGTCCTGGCGGATGGGGACGCCGTGTCGCCGCGCCAGTTCGACGATCTTCTCCGCGATGTGTCCGCGCCCCTTGGCGGTCAGGCGCGGGGCCTCGTCTTCCCGCGGCGCGTAGCGCAGGGCGACCGCTTGCAGGGGCCGTTTCGGTTTCTCGTCCACGTCACGCCCTCACGTCAACCAGGTGAACGCCGGCCGGCACCCCCAGCGCCATGGCCTCGACCTTCTGTCGCCGCTCCGGCGGCATCTCGCCCGCCGGCCGCGCCGCCAGCAGCACCTCCTCGTAGCCGAGGCCGCGCAGCACCTGCCCGAACGCCGGCAGCTCCGAGCGCACGCGCTGTAGCGACTGCTCCCCCTCGAGGTAGAACACCACGCGCATCGAGGGCCCGCTGAAGTGGGCGTCGATCCGCGTCCGGCCCAGCCGGTCGAGGTCGAGCAGGAAAAGCACGTTGTACCCCGAACGCCCGCCGCCCTTCTGGCCGCCGGGCGAGCCGTCCGGCTCGACCGACAGGAAGGCCGTCGTCAGATCCTGGCCAGCGTAGAAGGGGAGCTGCAATTGCAGTGCCTCGCCGTGCAGATGGGCCAGCAGGTTGAGGGCCTGCTGCGTCTCGATGCCACCCAGGTGCTGCGCCAGCGCGGCAACCAGCCCGTCGGCCTGCGCCGCCCCGCCGGCCTGGACGTCGTGCAGCGACTGGAGGACGAGCCCTTTGACGTCGCCGTCGATGACGCGCCCGGCGGCCGGGCCGGTTTCGGCGGCCCGCGCCAGCTTGGCCTCGAGCAGCAGGCCGCCGTCGCGCACGAAGGCAGCGAGGCCCGCGGCCGATGGCGGCGCCTGCTCGGGCAGCAGCCGGTCGAGGGTCGTTTGCAGCTTGGCGATGCTCGCCGGCGGCGGCATGACGTTCTCCGGCGCGACCAGCTCGGCGATCGCCTGCCGCAGGGCGACCAACGACTCGGCGACCGGGGCGCGCTCGGCGAGGTTGACGCGCACGATCTGCGCCGCCTGCGTCTCCACCGACGGCGAGGTCTCGACGATGTGGAAGACCAGCTGCGGCTGGACTGCCGCCACGCGCAGCGCCACCTCGCCACCGGGTTGCAGCTCCAGCGGGGCGGCGGCGTCGAACGGCACCCCCCTGACGTTGATGAGGACGTGGCCGTCGGGGAGTTGCTGCACGACGCGGGCGACCACTTCCTGTCCGACGCTGAGCGGGAGGCCGGCGGCGCCCGGTTGCGGGGCGGGGACCACTTCGAGGACCGGGCTCGGCAGCAATCCCTGGAGCGTGACGGCGACCGCGGTGCCCGGCGGCAGGCGCGGCAGCCCCTCGACGAGGAGTTGTTGCCCGCGCACGTCGAGGAGCGTGGCCGGGCCCTGGGTGCGCACGACCGTGGCCGGAACCTGCTGCCCGACGGTGATGTCCGGCAGCTGTCCGGCGACCACTTGCACCGCGAGGCCCCCGGACTGGAGCGGGTTCCCCGCGCCGGCCTGCCCTGGGTTGACGACGTCGATGCGCATGGCAACCGTCCTCTGTTCGTTTAGCGGCCGCCCTCGGGGCGGCGCTCGTAGTGACCGCATTCATGCGGTCTTGGCCGGACCCGATAAATCGGGTCACTACGAGCGCTGAGCGGCGCTCCGAGGGCGGCCGCTAAACGAACAGGATCACCGGGCCCGTGTCTCACGCCGCCACGCCGTTGACGTCCTCGGCCTCTTTTCGTGCCTCGCTCAGGACGCCTTCCGCCAATTCCTCGAAGCACCGCCCGGGCGGGACGTGCGGCTCCAGCAGTACCCACGCCGAGTTGTCTGCCGCGTCGTAGCCTTCGGCCCGGTGCTCGCGCTGCACGTAGTTGGCCATGTGGTCGGCGACCGCCACCAGCGCCACCAGGGCCCTGTGCTCCTCGGCCCATTCCGGCGTGTGATGGAACTGTACGGCGCTGACCAGGGGCGCGGGTAGGTTGTTCAAGTTGGCGAACCACGACCCGAAATAGCAGTGATCGGTGCCGAGCACCGCCTGCTCGCGCAGCAGCAGCTCCGGCCCCTCGACGAAGTCCATCGGGTCGGCGGCCTCGGCGTGGTCTGGGGCGCCCAGGGCGATGAGGACGCGACCGATGTCGTGCGACAGACCACTGGCGAACTCTTCGCCCTCGAAGGACAGGTCCAGGGCGCGGTTGAGGCGCCGGCACAGGCAGCCGGTCAGGAACGAGTGCCGCCACAACCCCTCGTAACGCACCTGGTGCGCCCGCGGCACGTTGCGGAAAAGGCTGCGCATGCCGACCGCCAGGATCAGGTTCTGGCACTCGCGCACGCCCAGGCGCACCACCGCCTGGTGCAGGCTGCCGACGCCGTACCCGGTGCGGTACAGCGCGCTGTTGGCCAGCTTGAGGATGCCGGCGGCCAGCGCCGGGTCGCGCTCGATCACCGCCGACAACTTGGCCAGCGAACTGTTAGGGTCCTTGGCGATGGCCATCGCCTTGGTGGCGGCCTCGGGCAACGTCGGCAGGCGGCCGAGGTTGCCGACTGTTGCTTTCAGGGTTTCGAGGACGGGCCGCGCCTCCCCCGCGGAGGGGTCTTTGCGGCGGCGCATCCAATCAGGTAAGTGCATGGCCGGTCGGTTCCCGTAATCGCTGCGGCTCGGGAGCAGGCGGACTCCGCTTAACCATAGGTCATACCGCCGGGGTCGGCGCACGATACTGAGGGACCGCCTCTCCGCCCCCGGCCGAGGTCGGTTTGGGCGCCGGCGCAATTCTGTCGCCGTCGGACGAACAGCGCCCCCCCTTCGGGGAAAATCCGGCGAAATTCGCCGCGCGCCCCTCAACCCCCGCCGCGCGTGTGCTATGTTCCTTGCATCTTCGAGATAACCCTCTGAACCCAGAGACCCGGCACCATGTTTTCCGCGGCCTTGATCGCGGTGCTGCCGCAGGGGCAGCTGTCCGCGCCTGCCGAGCCGGCCGCGACCGGCTCCGTCGCCCGGCGGCCGGACGACAGCGGCTTTGCCGACGAGCTAGCGGCGGCCCTCGCCGGCAGCGCTCTGCTCACCGCCAACGCCTCGCCCCCGCTGCCCGCCGCTCCCGCCCCGAGCGCGCCGGCCGCCACCGTCAACGCGACGCCGGCCTCCAACCCCGGAGACACTCCAACCAACACCCAGGCGGTGAAGACCGCCGACGGCTCCGGGACGAACCCCACGACGCAGCCCGAGGCGGTGCAGTCCCCGAACAGTTCGGCAAAGCCCACTAACCCGGATTCTTCCGCAACGTCGGCCTCGTCCGCCGGATCGACCGGCCTTTCCCAACCAACCGCGGCGGCCGCTACACAGGCGGCGCTGGCCCATCCCGGCGCGGCGGCCGCGCCGAACGCGACTCTGCCGGCCGCGCCGGCGACACCTGCGCCGCAGGCCGCGGACGTGCCGAAGGCAGCGGCCGCGACGGTTCCAACTAACATTCCGAACGCCGGGCAGCCGACTACTCCCACGGCGGGCACCGCAAAGGGGGCAGCGACGGTGCCAACCGCGACCCTGCGGGCCGCGCCCGATGCCACGGCGGGCACGGCAACGACCTCGGCCAGTGGGAGCGCGACGCCCGCCCCCGCGGCTGGCGTCGCCGCCTCGGCCGTCCCCGCCGCCGCGACGGAGCAGCAGGGCGGTGCGACGGGGCGGCCACCGTCCGTGCAAGAAACTTTCGCCCGCGCCGAGGCGGCCGGCCTCAACGGCCCGACCACCGCGGCAAGCGTCGCGCCGCTGACACTGACGCCGGTCGTTGCCACCGCCCCAACCCGGGCCGACACCGCGACGGCCCGGCCGGCGCCGGCCCCCGCCGCCAGCGGTCCCATGGCGGCCTACGCCGCGCAGCCGGCCTCGGCCTCGGCCTTGGCCACGGGCGCCGCCGCGCCAGCGCGGCCGGTGGCCGACCAGCTCGGCGACGCCATCCTCGCTCAACTGGACTCGTCCCCGGGCGAGGGGCGCATCGACATCCACCTGCGCCTCGACCCGCCGGAACTGGGCCAGGTGCACGTGCAGCTGACGCTGAGCAACCAGACCCTGTCGGCGCGGCTGATGGCGCACGACGACGCGACGCGCCAGCTGATCCAGAACCAGATGGACTCGCTGCGGCAGCGACTCCAGGACACCGGCCTGGGCCTGGGACAGCTCGACGTGAGCGGTGGCGGCGGCCGCGGCGGTCAACGGCAGCAAACGCTGTTCCCCTCCCCCGACCTGGGGGGCGGCACCGTGCTGACTGCCGTCGCCCCGCAGTCCGCGCCGGCGGCCCTGGTGGCGGCCGGAAGGGTCGATGTCGTGGCTTGACCTCCCGGCAGACGCCTCGGTCTGCCGGACAACCAACCGAGGGCAGGAATCTCCGCCTCCCCCGGCTATTTTTCCCGAAGGAGGATCCATAATGATGAGCTCGGCAATCACCGCGACGGGCGGGCTTCCGAACACGACCACCCAGACCGCCTCCTCGAGCGGCGGCACCCCGGCGACCGCTTCCAGCTCGGCCGGCGGCCTCGCCGGGCTGACGGCGACCGATTTCCTCAACCTGATGGTCACCCAGCTCCAGAATCAAGACCCGCTCAACCCCACCAGCAGTGACAGTCTCCTGACGCAGACGTCGGCCCTGTCGCAGGTGGAAGGGATGAGTCAGCTCAACACGAACCTCAGCCAGCTGCTATCCTCGCAGCAGCTCACCCAGGCGGCCGGCCTGATCGGCAGGGACGTGACCTACCAGGCGACCGGCTCCAGCACCGCGCAGAGCGGCACCGTCAGCGCCGTCAGCCTCGTCAACGGCCAGGCGCAGCTGACGATCGGCTCGGCGTCGGTGCCGCTCTCCCAGATCCAGGGCATCAAGGCCGCGTAGGCATTCCGCCCGCCCTCGTGGGCGGCCGGCGCTCCCCCCGGCCGCCCGCGCGCCGGGAGGCCCCGGCGAATACTACTGTCTCGATCGAATTACTCCCAGAACTTGCACCTTCGATACCGCACCAGGGGACTCAGACATGGCAGCCTTTGGCTCGCTGTTGGCCGGCGTGACCGGCCTGAACACCAACCAGCAGATGCTCGACGTCGTTGGCAACAACCTGGCCAACTCGAACACGACGGCATACAAGGGGCAGTCGATCAGCTTCGAGGACCTCTTCTACCAGACGCTGCAGCCGGCGACGCCCTCGACGCAGGTGGCCGGCGGCACCGACCCGATCCAGGTCGGCTTCGGCACCAAGATGGGCACCATCCAGAATAACCTGGCGCAGGGGACGCTGCAGCCGACCGGCAACGACCTCGACATGGGCCTCCAGGGCGCCGGCTATTTCCAGGAGAGCGACGGCGCGAACACCTTCTTCACCCGGGCCGGCTCGTTCACCGTCGATAGCAGCGGCTTCCTGCGCGACCCCTCGACCGGCTTCAACGTCCTGCGCTTCGGCAACGTTGGCGAGCCGAGCGCCGCCGGGGTGGGCTTCCAGGTGGCCGGCGACCCGCGCATCCAGATCCCGTTCGGCAGCAGCACCCCCGGGCAGGTCACCGCCAACCTCAGCCTCCAGGGCAACCTCGACGCCACCGCCGCGCTCGGCACCACGGTGCCAACGGCCATCCAGATCTTTGACTCGAAGGGGACCGGCCACACCCTGACCATGACGTTCACCAAGACGGCGAACGCGGACCCAACGCAGACGCCGCCGACGGGCGACCAGTGGACCGTCAGCGCTTCGGTGCCGCCGAGCGAGGGGACCGTCACCGGCACGTTGGGGCCGATCACCTTCAACAGCGACGGCTCACCGGCGTCGTTCGGTAGCACCAGCCTGGCGCTCGACTTCAGCGCCAGCGGGGCCTCGGCCACTCAGACGATCAACTTCAACCTGGGTACGGCCAGCGGCTTCGCGGGGCTGACGGAATTCGGCGGCAACTCGACGGCGGCGGCGACCAACCAGGACGGCTTCGCCTCGGGCACCCTGACCTCGGTGAGCATCGGCAAGGACGGGGTCATCAAGGGCGTCTTCACCAACGGCAAGGTGACGCCGCTCGCGCAGCTGGCGATCGCCGACTTTTCCAACCCGGGCGGCCTGGCGCGGCAGGGGAACAACCTGTACACCGCGACGACGCAGTCCGGTCAGCCGCTGGTGGGGGTCGGCGGGTCGGCCGGCCGCGGCGAGGTTCAGCAGGGGGTGCTGGAGCAATCGAACGTGGACGTGGCCGCCGCGTTCACCCAGCTCATCATCGCCCAGCGCGGCTACGAGGTGAACGCCCGCACGATCACGGTCAGCGACCAGGTGCTGCAGGACCTGACGCAGATCATCCGCTAACGGCCTGGAATTGCCGCTTGCGGCTTCGCAGGAAAGATGGCGAAGCCGCAAGCGGCGGGATGACTCAGGGGCGCGTCGGGTCGTCCGGCGGCTTGATGCCGGTCTCTGGCCCGCTGCCGAAGCCGTTGCCTTCGTCCTCCTCGTCGTCGTCCTCCTCGCCGCCGAAGTCCATGTCCTCGACGTCCTCGTCGTGCTCGTGGCCGTCCTCTTCCATCTCGGCGATGGCCTCGGCGGGGTCGCGGTCGCCGTAGAGCACGCCCATGACGCCGGCGAAGTAACGGTCCATCGTCATGAGGTTGGCGCGCATCAGGTTCTCGATCATCTTCGGCGTCAATTCGCCGCCCTCCACGTCAACGCTCGTCTTGTAGCGCACCTCGCCGTCGCCATAGTCCATCTCGAAGTTGCCGATGACCAGGCCGTAGTTGGCGCGGGTGATGAACTCGGTGATCTCGACGCGCTTCTCCTCCGGCACGTTGGAGGGCAGGATCGAGTAGAAGGTGAACCACTGCTTCTCTTCATCGACGGTGGCGAAGCACTGCCAGGAGCCGGCTTCGCCGCGGAAGCTGAGCATCAGGGCGGTGTCGTCCTTGACGACCTGGAACTTCCAGTCGTCCTCGGTCAGGTAATCCACGACCGCTTCAAAGAGTTGGCCCATGACGGTTGATCTCCCGGGGTAAGGCCACGTTAGGTCTGCTGGCAGTGTAGCGGCGGTGTCGCGGGCCGCAAGCGGCGACCCGTCAATAATTCAAGCCCGGCACGGCCACGCCGCGCTCCTCGGCGCAGCGCAGGGCCTCCTCGTAACCGGCATCGACGTGGCGGATCACGCCGGTGCCGGGGTCGCTGGTCAGCACCAACCCCAGCCTCCGCTCCGCGCCCGCACTGCCGTCGGCCACGACGACCAGGCCGGCGTGCAGGCTGTAGCCGATGCCGACGCCGCCGCCGTGATGGACACTGACCCAGCCGGCGCCGCAGGCCGTGTTGATCAGCGCGTTCAGCACCGGCCAATCGGCGATGGCGTCGGAGCCATCTCGCATCCCTTCCGTCTCGCGATGGGGCGAGGCCACCGAGCCGGCGTCGAGGTGGTCGCGGCCGATGACGATGGGACCCTTCAGCTCGCCCGAGCGCACCATCTCGTTGAAGCGCAGGCCGAGCTTCGCCCGCTCGCCGTAGCCGAGCCAGCAAATGCGAGCCGGCAGACCCTGGAAGTGGACCTTCGCCCGCGCCAACTTGATCCATCGCGCCAGCGCCTCGTTTCCGGGGAAGGTCCGCAGCGCCGCCTCGTCGGTGCGATAGATGTCCTCCGGGTCGCCCGAGAGCGCCACCCAGCGGAACGGCCCCTTCCCCTCGCAGAAGAGCGGCCGAATGTACTCCGGCACGAAACCGGGGATCTCGAAGGCGTCGGCCACGCCCGCCTCGACCGCCTGCGCCCGGATGTTATTGCCGTACTCGAAGGCGACGGCCCCGGCGCGCTTCATCGCCAGCAGGGCGCGGACGTGGCGACCAATCGATTCCCGGGCGCGGCGCTGGTACTCGTCGGGACGGTCGCGGCGCAGAGCGTCGAGATCCTCGCCGGGATCCCAAGTAAGAGGGACGTAGCCGTTGAGCGTGTCATGGGCGGACGTCTGGTCGGTGAGCACGTCGGGCACGACGCCGCGGCGTACCAGTTCCGGCATGACGGCCGCCGCGTTGCCGGCCAGGCCGACCGACAGCGGCTGCCGCTTCTGCTTTGCGTCGAGGACCAGCGCCAGGGCCTCGTCGAGGTTACGGGACATGCGATCGAGGTAGCCGCCGTGCAGCCGGCGCTCGATGCGCGCCGGATCGACCTCGACGCCGAGGAAGGCGGCGCCGTTCATGGTCGCGGCCAGCGGCTGGGCGCCGCCCATGCCGCCGAGGCCGGCCGTCAGCACCAGGCGCCCCGCCAGGGTGCCGCCGAAGTGGCGCGCGGCGCAGGCGGCGAACGTCTCGTAGGTGCCCTGCAAGATGCCCTGCGAGCCGATGTAGATCCAGCTCCCCGCGGTCATCTGGCCGTACATGGTCAGGCCCATCGCTTCGAGGCGGCG
>DATFNV010000507.1:0-8633 GCA_035266225.1 Gemmataceae bacterium | reverse complement strand
GGGATCAATAGAATCAGCAGTCGTGTCCCGTGACTCATGGCGACTCCTCGAGTTCGGCCCTCACTGGCGCGAGTTTTCCTCGCTTTGGTTGCTGACCCGCCGCCCATTGACCCTACTGATGGCGGATGGTAAAGGTGGGATGCCCTCGACCGACGTCTCCTCGGGACTTGCAGGGGGTAGCTCATGGCCCTGTCCGAAAGTGAACTCGCGTCGCGCGCCCTCACCGATCACTACGCCCCTCCGCGCCTCGGCTGGAAGGTGTGGAACTGGCCGCGCCCCCAGAAATACTGGGCGGTGGCCGTCCTTGGCTTGCTGGGCGCGATCCTGGCCACCACGCTGCTGGGGCGCGGCGAGCGCCATTCCCCCGGGCCGCTCTCCGCCGCGCACGCCGCGTGGGAGCCCAACTGCGATGTTTGCCACGGGACGTCCCCCCCGGGTGTGAAGTCCGCTCTGTGCCAGTCTTGCCACGCGGGGGCGCCGCACCACCACCGATGCCAGGGGCACGACGGGGAGTGCGCTACCTGCCACCGAGAGCACCTGGGCCGCGATTTCTCTCCGCTGCGCGTGTCCGACGAGCACTGTACCCGCTGTCATCAAGACCTGCCCGCTCACACGACGGATGGCGGGCAGTGGCTCGTCTTCGCCCCGATGGTTCGTCACTTCGGCGCTCCCCCGGCCCATCCCGAGTTCCAAGCGCTAAGGCCGTCGCTGGCCGTCGAGGTCGGACGGACCGTCGCGCTGATGCACTCGCCCCTGGGGCAAGGCGCTTTCATGGCGGCCCTGTCCCTCGTCGCGGGCCGCACGATCAACGCGGACCCGGGTTGGCTCAAGTTCAATCACGCCCTGCACATGACCCCCGGCCTGGTTCCCACGCGCGGCGGGCGGCCCTTCCGCGAGGCGCTCACCTACGCCGGGCTTCCCGAGCCGTATCAGGCAGCCGCAGGTCGGGGCAAGCTCCCGAACACGCCAGTCCAGCTCGAATGCGCCTCGTGCCACGAGCGCGACGCCGGCGATGCCCGGGCCCCGCTGCCGCCCCTACCGGACGGCAACCGGCCTGCGCCCGCCACCGGGGCCTACCTGTTGCCGATCGTTTACGAGCGCCACTGTCAGGCCTGCCACCCGCTGACGTTCGAGCCGGGCCCTCCCGCCCTCCAGGTCCCCCACCGCCTGCAACCAGCGGAGGTGGGCCGCTTCCTGGACCATACCTACACCGAGCAGTACCTGCGCGGCGACCCAAAACTGCTGGACCGTCCGCTGCCGGTACGGCCGAACCAGCTGCCGTTGCCCGGCCAGTTCCCCGGGCCGCAGGCCGTGATGGCCCGCGAGAAGATCCAGGCGCAGGTCGTGGCGGCCGAGAGGGTTCTGTACGCCGGCGCGACGGCCTGCGGCAAGTGCCATCACTACGAGCCGGCCGACGGGCCGGTGCGGCAGCGGCGGATCGTGCCGCCCCAGGTTCCAGCGGTGTGGTTCCGGCACGCCGTCTTCAGCCATACGGCCCACCGCGCCCTGGACTGCCGCGCCTGTCACGCCAACGCCTCGCCCGAGGCCCTCGGCGGCGGGCCCAACCGCGACGCTTCCACGCGGGCCGCTGACGTGCTGGTGCCGGGGATCAGCAACTGCCTGCAGTGTCACGCGCCGGGGTCGGTCACCTGGCGCGGCGCCCGGAACGACTGCGTGCTGTGCCACCGCTACCACGACGGCGACGCGCCGCTGGCCGGCGCGGGCGCCCTGGCCCGTGACCCGCCGCGCCGGCAACTGCTGGACGTCGAGGGATTCAAATTCCACCCCCACCAGGGGCGCGACATCGCGCCGGGCACGCCGTAAGCCTGGCGCCCGCCGTCAATGACCGACGAGGAGAAAGCTGCCCACGATGTGGTCGATGACGAGGGCGAGCAGCACGACGGCCGCCCAGCCATGCACCCACAGCCAGCAGTTGGCCAGGCGGTCCAGCCACTGCTCGACGTTCAGTTGCCGCCGCCTGTTGACCCAGCGCATCAGGGCCTCGACGATGTGGACTTGGTCCGGGCCGACGGCGGCCTGGATCGCATCGACATGATTTTTCGCGATTGGCTCTCGGGCTGCCCGGGTGAACAGCCATCCCCACGCCAGCTTGCCCTTGTCGGGGTCAGGCGCTACATTCAGGTAGGGCGCCACCTCCTGGTTATAGAACTCCTCCAGGACGGGGGCCGGCGGCTGGCTGGGGATTACCTCGGCACTGACGGCTTCCAGGAACAAGCGGTTCCGCCGCCCGACCTCGTCCTTCCTCGCTTGACCCACGTCGCGCAGCAGCGCCTCCCCAGGCAGTTCCCTCAGGAGCGCCTGGACCTGCGCGCAGAGTTCCCCTGCGCGGGTCTCTTTCGCCGCATCCAACGGCCGGTTCTCGTGTTCCGGCCCGAGGGCGCGCATTTCGCGAAGCAACTCCCCCAGCGTCTTTTCCGCCTCGGACAGCTTCTTCGAGCAATCCGGCAGGTTCTTGCGGACGCAGTAACACACCTTGCGATACCGGCGGATGAGGGTCTCCGATAATCTTCCCCCCCTCAGGCGTTGGTCGCGCGGCCGACTCTCCTTGGCCTGTGTCACGACAGCGCGGCAGGCCTGCCTGATAGCCGACCGCTCGGGCTGCGCCCGGTGCAACTTTTTTTCATATCCCTGGAGGATTTTCAGCCCGTCTTCGGCCTTGCGCAGGTCGTCCTTCGATCCCTTCCAGTTCGCTCCTTGCCACAACCGGGCCAGCTGAGTGCAGCTTTCCGCCACTTTGTCGCGCTGGTCATCCGTCAGCTCGACGAGTGCTTCTTTCAACCAGGTTTCCAACCGCTTCCACGCCTCCTCGCGCGCGAACACCCGGGAAGCCTCGGCCGCTAGGCGCCGGCGGCGGACGACCTCCTCGGGCGGCAGGTTGGGGGCCCTGGCCGGCCGCCCCAAGTCGGCCCTCGCACGGCGCTGTCTTCCCTGACGGGCTACGTGCCGTGGTCGCCGGCCGGGTGGTCGCCCGAAGCCAACTCGCGCCCAGGGGCTCCTTGTGCGGCCAGCCAGTCGCCCGAAGTCAGCCTCGTCGCAGAAACCCTCCTTGCCCAGTGCCGCATTTAGGCACCCGACCAGGGCGTTCATCTGTCCCGGCATCAACCCTCCCTGGTCCAGTGCTTGCCGCAGCGCCCGCGCGGCCTCCATCACCTTATCGGGCGCCTTGATAACGTACGCTTCGGTCCGCTGCCAGGCGGACTGAAGCTGTCCACTCTCCCGTCCCTTGTTGATAACGAGCCCCTGCTTGTCGTTGTCCAGGTCCCGGCAGAACGTGTACCAGTTGCGGACGTCGTACTCGGTGAGCTTCCAGTACCCCTTCTTAATGAGGCGGTCGGCGCGGCGCTGAAGGCGGCTGCTCACCTTCCAGAACAGGTTCGCCCGCCCGAACTCCGACTCCACGGTTACCTGCAGGAGACGGTAGATCACAATTCGCCCCCAGTACCCCACGACCCCGGAGAGCATCACGAGCCAGAAGGCGACCTGAATGCCGAAGGTAAGCAGGCCATTCGCGCGCCCCCGGCTGTGGAAGAGGGTGAGCACGAACGCAACGAACGCGGCGCCAATGTGCCAGCGCAACCAAGTCGTTTGTCCGACCAGGGGGAAGCGTGCGAGCCGATTGGCCAGGCGCCCGAACCGGCGTCGGGGGACTTGGCCGCCACCGGCGTGGGGCGGCTGCGCCGCGGCGAGGCTGCCCAGGCGGGTTAACCGACCACGAGCGATGTGGACGAAGGGAACGAGCAGCGCCACCGCGGCGGGGTAGCCGCTCCACCGTGTCCACCACCGCACCGCCGGGCCGTCCAGCGCGGCGGAGAAGCCCCAGGCCAGGATCCAGAGCAGGAACGGCAGCCAGGACAGCCACAGGCCGTGCAGACCGAAGAAACTCGGCGCGCACTCAGGCCGGCCAGCGGGAGGAGTCGGGGACATCAGTAGCTCTCCTGTCGGTCGCGGCCCTGGGTCGGGGGCGCATCACCGCCCTGCGCAGGCCTCGTCTGCGCGCCCACCCGCCGCCATGACGGGACCGCCCCCCTCCGCCCAGTCCCGGAGCTTGGGGAACAGATCCTGCGGTCGTCCACGGGTCGCGGCGCCATAGGGACAGCCGCTGACACAGGCCGGCGCCACGTCCTCTGCCTTCGTCAGGCAGCGGTCGCACTTGGTGGCGACGCCGTGATCCGGAAACGCCGGGGACTTCTTGTCGTCCGGGTGGGCCGGGTCGCACATCACGATGACCTCGAACGGGCAGGCCGGGACACACTGCATGCAGCCCGTGCAGCGGTCGTGGTGGATCTGCACGATGCCGTCGTCAAGGAACGTGATGGCGCCGGGCGGGCAGACGGCTTGGCACGGCGCGTCGCTGCAATGGACGCACGCCCGGGCCACCTCGCCGCCGTCGAAGCTCATCTTGGGGTTGGCGCGCTGGAAGCGGGCGACGCCCCGGTGGGTGTGGACACACACAGTTCACAACACACTCGTCGCAGCGGGCGCAGAGGTCCAGGTCGATGCGCAGCAGGTCGGTGGCCAAGAGCAGCTTGGCCGCCGTCTCTTCCGACATGCCGTAAGGGGGCAGGTGCCGGGCGTCCTTGACTGCCTTGTCACGGTCGGCCTGGCGCTCTGCGTCCTTTTGCAGCGAAACTCGGGCACTCTCGAAGCGCTCGCACAAGCGCTTGACGGCCGCCGGGTTGAGGCGGAGGAGCAGGCTATCGGCCACCGCCTCCGCGGTGACCGTGGCCTTGCCCGTGTCATCAACGCACGCGGGCCCGAAGAAGGTTTTCGGGCCGAGTTGGTTGACGATGACCCGCCCGCCGGGCAGCAACCGCGTCAGGCGGACCATGCCGGTGAGGACGAAGTAAAGGCCGCCCGCCGCCTCCTTCTCGCGGAAGCTGACGAACGGGTCCGCCTCGTCCGCGCACTCCCCATCCGGCAGAGGTTCGCCGGGGTTCGGCGCGCGCGCGCAGACCACGCGGAGGCGTTGGCCGAACCCGCGGTCGTAGTGGAGGAGTTGCACGGGTTCGTCGCCGGGTGCCGCGTCCGCAGCGGCCACCGCGCGAAGGAAACCCCTCAGGTTGCCGGGCACGGGCGAGGGGTCAAAGAGTCGGTTGTCGGCCAGCCACCGCGGCACTTTGCGTGACCAGAACTGCTCCCGGTTCCAGGGACGAAGCGCCGGGGACTTGTTGAACGGGGAGGATCGCAGGGCGATCCTCTTGACGAGCAGCAGCTTGCAGCCCTCCGGGCCAGCTGCCAGGGTGACCGATCGCGGCAGGTTCCACAGGACGCTCGTCAGCCCCAGGATGCGCCCGCCGACTTCCTGCCAGCCGTCGGTCGTGGTCTTGCCCCTGAGCAATGTCGAAGGAAGTTTGGGAGGGCGAGCTGGGACCTCCGGCCCGCCGTCGGCACCGGTCGTGCCCGGGGCCGAGGGCTCGCCGCGGTCGTCTTCGCCGACCCGTTTCCCCCAGCGCACCGCCAGTCGCGCGAGCCACCCGGGGTGGTACGGGCCTTCGTGGAATCGTACGCTGCCCTCGATCACCAGCGCCACCCGGTCCCCGTACCCATCCGCCCGAGCGATCAACTCACCCGGCTGGCATTTCACGGGTGTGAGGTAGGCGTCGTTGTCGAGCCATTGCTGCCATTTCTTGAGCAGCGGAGCCTCGGGCTTGACGATGGCCAGGTCGTCGAGCAGGGCGGCCGCCTGCTGCGGAGAGTAGGGGAACGGTTCCATGGGCACTCCGGCCGCCGCGGCGGCTCTGCTCTGGACAGACCTGCCCGGGGGCGCGGCCCGGAAGATCCTGCCCACCCGACAGGGGGACGAATGGCCGGCCGACAGCCAAGATCGTGACACGAAAGCGCTCGCGGAGCAAGCAGATTCTCGGCAAGACGAACGGTTTCTGGTTGCGGCTGAACCGATGCCTGGTTATTTCGCTCAACTTACTGGAGCATTAAGTTTCTGGATCGATTCCTCACAGGCCGCTCGCAATTCCGCCGGGGTATCGGGGTTGCTCGCCGTCATTCGCAACGCTTTCAGGCCCCGCTCGTCACGGTATTCGCCCAGCTCACCGGCCGCCCTCAGTCGCTCGCCCAGCTCCCTCTCGCCGTCCAACAGGGTCTGCCGACGGCGCTGCGACCACAGCCGGCCCGTCCGCTTCTCCAACTCAGTCAGGGGGCCTGCTGCCTCCGGGTCGATCGCGCACAGGCCTTCCTTCAACGCCTGGGCCAACTCCTCCTGGCCGGACCTCAGCGCCGACTTGAAGCCGGCCAGCAACTCATCGTTCAGTTCGGCCGCCTCGCACATGCCCAGGGCTCGCGCCGCGGCCTGGCGGACCGAGTCATTTGGGGACGTCTGCAGCTGGCGAGACAGCTCCGCCAGTGTGTTCCTGCGGACCTCCTTCTCGACAACTGTTCCCTCCCCTCGGAGCGACTGGAAGAGCCTGCCCAGAGCCAGGACCGTGTCCTGGACCAGTTTTGGATTCTGGTACTGGCTGTCGCACAGCCGTTCGACGAGCGGGAGAATGCCTCGGGCGTCCCCCAGTTCGGCCAGGGCGCCTGCCGCCTTGTTCCGCACGCGCAGGTAGACGTCTTCGAGCAGGCTGGAGTTCTTCGTGTCTGCCAGGATATGCCGCACGGCGCGGTCGATGAGCAGGCCCACGTCCTCGCCGGTCTTTCGCCGCCGGCCGAGGTGGTTGCCCACGCCACGGACGACCTCCCTGCGGACGTTGGCCCCTTCTCGGTAACGCCGCTCGATCTGATGCACCTCCGCCAGTTTCGTGAGCAGGGGCTCGGCGGCCTCGGGAGAGTTCAAGCGGCCGAGGGCGGTGGCCGCCGCCGCACGCGCCCCCACGGTCTCGGTTTTGTCGAGCAACACCTTGGCGAGAATGGTGGCCGTGTCCTTCGCCTCAAGGTCCGCCAGGGCCAGCAGGGCCGCTTCACGGACTTCCGGTTCGGGGTGGCGAATGGCTGCCCCGCGCAGCACCTCCAGGGCGGCCGGGTCACCGATGCGGCCCAGGGCGGTGAGGATGTTGACACGTGTGCTCGCTGTCAGCTCTGACTGCTTCCACGCTGCCAGAAGTGGTTTGACGGCACGACGCCCCAGGCGCACGGCCATGTCGGGGTCACTGGCCACACCGGCGATGGCTTCCGCGACGTCGCGGTGGATCTGCCACACCCGGCCCAGCCCCTGCAACAGCACCAGGTAAACGAGCGAGTAAGCGAGCAGCACCAGCCCGCGGCCGGGGTAGCCGGGCAAGCCGGCGCGGTAATCGATGCCCCGGCCGTGCAGCCACTCGAAGCGGGCGAAGCCGAGGTCCACCGCGTCCGGCAGGGCGCGCAGGTAGGTCTTGTCGAGCAGAAACCGCAGCCACGCGAACGTGCCGGGCTCACTCTCCAACCAGAAAAGGTCGAAACAGCCTTGGGCCTTCTTCAGGAGGAGCGGCAGGAAGCACGGCACGGCCAGGGCGGTGAACAAGGCGAGATCGCGCAGGTCGGGCAGAGAATCGGGCCGGGTATTATCGATCTTCTTGGCGATGCGCCCGCGCTGCTTCTCGTTGACGCCCCAGGCAAGGGATGTTGACAACAGAAGCCACAAGGCAACGACAACCGTGCCGAGAGCGTACGCGGGCGGAGCGAGCGCGCTGACGACGAATAGGCCGGCGCAAACGGCGAGGAACCGCAGCCGGCGCGACCGGGCATCGAGGAGACGCGCCCCGAGCAGAGCAGCGCTGCCCTCGCGGATCGCGGCGTAGCAGGCGAGCATCGAAGACAGGGGTCGGATCATGCTGTATTTCGCTCAGGATTCTACGCGGGATGCCTGAGTGTGACGGGCCTTCGGAACAGACTCTCAGTCCGGGGTGACCCTGAGCGCGTCACGGTTCGTCCGTGAGCAGGCCGGCCCGGGTGAGCAGCACCCGCATGGTGACGCTGACGGGACGGCCGTCGGCGCAGCGCCCTTCCCGGACTTCGGCCTCGCCCACCCACGCGTTGCGTGGGTCGCCGGAGACCTGCGCCACGACGGCCGGCGCCAGTCCCACCTCGAATAGCTCCATCGTGTACGCCGTCTCCTCGCCGGCCGACTGCGAGAAGGCTGCGTACTCCAGGTGGGCCAACGGGCGCTCGGCCACCCGGCAATCGACGCCGGGCTGTACGGCCAGTTCCTCGGTCAACTCGCGGCAGAGGCAGTCGTGAAAGGACTCCTCCGGCCGGCGGTGGCCGCCGACCAGGTGGAGGGCCCCCCACTTCTCGTTCCACTGGACGAGGTGTTCGGGACCGTCCCGGCCAGGCCGGCGGATCAGAGCGAGGGCGCCCTGGGACTCGCGCATCGGTACGAACTCCCCGAGCAGTCACGCCGCTCGCGCTTGTCATGTCCTGCCCTTAGAGTACGACGTCCATCAGGTTTCTTTTACGGAATTCTTCGCCGCCGACGAAGGGGATCCCCGAGGCCTCGCCCGGTTGACGGCGGGGTCGGCTTGGGGTAGTTGTCAACAGGGCGGATCACGCGGCGCCCCTTACGGAGGAGTTCCTCATGAACCGACGTCTCCTCTCTCCGGTGTGCGACGCGCGGCCGAACGAAAAACCATTCCTCCTTCCGGGGGTCGCGAGTCGTGTGCTGGGCGCTGTCATGGCCCTTC
>DATFNV010000506.1:0-15480 GCA_035266225.1 Gemmataceae bacterium | reverse complement strand
CTCGTAATCGCAACGTTATCGCAGGAAAGGACTTACAGCAGAGGGTCATTTTGGACGCCCGTTCACTATACTGATCGCAAGCCTTGTTCCTGCAATGAGTTGTGTCGATCAACATTGCCTCTCAAGCGAACCGAGGGGTGGAGGTCTTGAGAAGCACGGCAGTCGTGAAAGACGCCAAGATCATCGAGCACCACGTGAACCTGAAGCTGGCGTTCATCGTGGAAGGGAATGTGATCGAGTCGCCGTAGCGGACAGGCCTCCCGGTTTCACCTGGTGGTGGACCACTCGTGTGTTCCCGTCAACCGGTCCGCCTGTCCGCTACGGCGACCCGATCACTCGTACCGCAGCGCCTCGATGGGATCGAGGCGCGACGCCTTCCACGCGGGGTAACAGGCGAACACGATGCCGACCGTGACGGACACGGCCACCGGGGCGAACTCCTGGCCCACCGGGGACTCGCCCTGGAACAACTCGCGCACGATCGTCTGACCGACCAGGCAGACCTTGCTGCCGTTGCGCACGTCGCGGTCGGTGAACACGTCCCCCTCCTGCAGTTCTTCCAGTCGGGCACACCCAGGAACGAGGGCGTGGTGCCGTAGATGAACACGGGCACGGGCGCTGCCTATCCCGCTACGGCCGACGGCGAGGGTGCGGCGAGCCGGCCGTCCCTCGGGACCGCCGCGGTGCCGTCCTCGATCCGGCCGTCGCGGATGCGGATGATCCGCTGGGCGTGACTGGCCACCTCCGCGTCGTGCGTCACCAGGACGATGGTGATGCCTTCCGTGTGGAACTGCTGGAACATCTTCAGGATGTCGGCGCTGGTGCGCGAGTCCAGGTTCCCCGTCGGCTCGTCGGCCAGCAGCAGCGGCGGGTTGTTGACGAGGGCGCGGGCAATGGCCACGCGCTGTTGCTGGCCGCCGGACAGCTGCGACGGATAGTGCTCGAGCCGATCCCCAAGGCCGACGCGCACCAACACCACGGCCGCCCGCTCCCGCGCCTCGCGGTCGGAGAGGCCGCTGGCCGTGTAGGCCAGCGGCATGCGGACGTTGTCCACGGCGCTGGTGCGGGCCAGCAGGTTGAAGCTCTGGAAGACAAAGCCGATCTTCTTGTTGCGGATCATGGCACGCTCGTCCCCCGACAGCCGCGACACCTCCTGCCCGTCGAGCCAGTAGTTGCCGCTGCTGGGCCGCTCCAGGCAGCCGAGGATGTTCATCAGCGTCGTCTTGCCCGAGCCGGACGCGCCCGTCAGCGCCACCATCTCGCCGCGGTCGATGCTCAGCGACACCCCCTTCAGCACCGGCACCTCGATCTCACCGAGGTGGTAGGTCTTGCGGATATCGTCGAGTGTGATCAGTTCCATGGTCGTTAATCCCGCGAGCCGCTTGCGGCTTCGCGTTCACGCGAGACGCAACCGCCGTACCAATCGCCGCGAGGCCGAGAATTCCGCGACGACATCCCTCCGTCTGTTGACTGCTCGCTCCCAAGCACTCCACGGCGGCGCCCGCACAGTGGACCTACGGGGCCGCGCTCTCGTGCGTCTCCGCTTGCCGGTACAGGAGCACGGGCGCATCAGCCCCCCGCAAGACCTTGTCCGCGACACTCCCCAGCAGCAACCGCTTTACGCCACCGCGCCCGCGCGTCGCCAGCGCGATCAGGTCGTGCCCGCGTTCCTCCTCCAGGATGCCGGCCACAGCCCGCCGGCCAACCACGAGACGTGTCGTGACGTCTGCCGCCTCTCCCCGGGAGCGGGCGGCGACCGCCTCAAGGTAACGTCGCGCCTGTTCCGTCTCCCGCTCCATCCGGCGGGAGTCCCGCCCGATGGCCGACGGCTCGATGACGTGGAGAAGGGTGCAGGCCGCGCCGGTGAGTCGAGCAAGGCCCAGGGCGGGCCCGAGGACCTGCTCGGACGCCGGCGACCCGTCTAGCGGGATCAGGATGCTGCGGATGGCCGCCACAGTCGCGCCGGTCGCCGTCTCTCGTGGCCGCGTGAGCAGGACGGGAACCGTCACGCGCCGCACCAGCTCGTCGGCCACACTCCCCAGGAAGGAGCGGCTGATCGGCCCGGACCCGTGCGTGGTCATCACGATGAGATCGGCGCCCCGGTTGCGCGCGAGGCCGAGGATGCCATCGACGACCATCCCCTTCACGACGACCGCGGTCACTGACCCACCGACGGCTCCCCGTAGGCACCCGGCGACCGCGTCCAGGTACTCCTGTTCGGCCTGACGGAAGCGTTCGTCCTCCTCCTTGTCGAACGGGAGCCAGCTGCACGCGAGCTCCGTTAGCGCATAGAGGGTATGGACCCGGACGAGGGTGACGGCGGCCCCCGCATGCCGGGCGATCTCGGTCGCCAGGGGCAGCGCTTCCTCGGCGAGCGACGAGCCGTCGAGAGGCACTAGGATGGTGTGGTACATGCTGGCGCAGTAGGCAAACGAAATGCCGGACACCGAATGCGAACGAAAAGGGCCTCACCGAAAGGAAGTCCGTGCGAGGCGCTCCCCCGGTGCTGGTTCCGCGTGTGCGGCCTGCGCTCGCGGCGGTGAAGGCCGTGCGGAAACCGCACACCGGCCGGCGGCGCTCCGCAGCATGAACGAGAGGCCCGCCCGTGTCACTCCCCTACTTGGCGGTACGGCCGGCGGCGGCACCGGCCACGGCATCCGACGTGCATCCCTACTGGCCCCGAGAAGGTAGCGGCCCCGCAGCCCCGTCTCGACGCGCCCCCGCGATGTGAGGCAAGGGACCCTGATGGCCGTCATCGAAACACTGGCCCTGACGCTGCGCTATGGCACCCACACCGCCGTGGACGCGCTGAGCCTCGCCGTCGAGGACGGCGAGGTGTTCGGCCTGCTCGGCCCCAACGGCGCCGGCAAGACCACCACCATCAAGATGCTCACGACACTGCTGCCTCCCACGTCGGGGACGGCGCGGGTCGCCGGCTTCGACATTGTGCGCCAGCCCGCTGGCGTGCGCCGCGCCGCCAACAAGGCCCGCGACTGCGACGTCCTTGCCCGGCGGTTGGCCGACGGTCGCGCTGACGACAAGGGCGCACACTGGCTTGCCAGGGTTCGGGCCGAGCGCGCCCAGGCCCAGGGGCCAATCGTCGCCATCAGCGAGCGCCTGCTGCGCCACGAGCGCTTCGAGCGCCGCATCGAGGAATTGCTGCGGCGCGTCCGGCCCCGCCGCGGGGAAGCGGTCAAGCGCGGTCTCCGGTTCGGCGACTGGGCGCGGGCCCGTCTGCGGCCGATTGTCAAACGCTTCTTCGAGGCCTCTCCCTCCGCGGCAAGCGAGGAGGCCGCACTCCACCAGTTCCGCATCCGCGGCAAGGAACTGCGTTACGCGATGGAATTACTCGCGGGGGCGTTCCCGCCGGACTTCCGCGAGGAACTCTACCCGGTTGTGGAAGCCTTGCAGGACAGGTTGGGCGAGATCAACGACCTGGCGACGGCCCAGGCCCGCCTCCGCGAACGGATCGAACAAGCCGACCGAGCCCCGGAAGCGACCTGCTTGCACCGGCTGTTCGATGACCAGCAGGCGCAGCTCGAACAGGCCCACGCGGCGTTCCTGGGCTGGTGGACGCCGCGGCTCGCGGCAACACTCCGCGCCGGGTTCAAGAACGCGCTCGGCAGGCACGATCCGCCCAAGGCAGGCGCGAATCCGCACAGTGCCTCGAAGAGACGCGAGGCCACCACCCCTCTCCCCGCGGCGATGTCGCCCGATTTCGACATCAGTTAACGTGTTTGCCGGAGGAAGTGAGGCGGACCAGTCCCTGTGGCACGCGCCTTGCAACCTCCTGCCGCCAGCAACGATCGCATCACCGGATCGGCGCGGCTCGCGCCGGTCCACGCCCGACTGACTGACAGCCGCGCCTGGAACAGGCTAGCCGGCGGGCGTCACCGTTCAGAATGCGCGCCGGCCCGACGAGGTTTAAACATGGCCACCAAAACCATCCTGCACGCTACCGACTTCTCCGAGTCTTCGCGGGGGGCGCTGGCCGTCGCCTGCTCCCTCACCCGCGACCTCGGCGGCCAGTTGATCGTCCTGCACGTCGTCCCCAGCCTGGAGGCGATCCGGGAGGCCGAGTTGGCCGCGGGGATCCCGCCGTCCGAGCACTTCGAGGCGGACATGACGGCTTACCGGGCGGAGATGAAGGCTCAGCTCGACGCGTTCGAGCCGCCGCCCGGCGTCAAGTTCGAGCGCCTGCTCAAGGAGGGGCACGTCGCCCCGACGGTCCTGCGCACGGCGGAGGAGAAGGCTTGCGACCTGATCGTCATGGGCACGCACGGCAAGAACAAGATCCGGCGGGCCCTGATGGGGAGTGTGGCTGAGCAGGTGATGCGCCAGGCCACCTGCCCGGTGGTGACGGTACGGCAACCGACCGCCTCGCGCTAGGCGCTGGAGGCGCCGGCGCAGCAGATCGCGGAGAACTCCGCCGCGGACGGCGGCGTCGTGGTCGGCCAGATGCGCGCCGGCAAGGGGAACTACGGCTTCGACGCAGCCACGGGGCGGTACGTGGACCTCGTCGAGACCGGCATCATCGACCCCACCAAGGTCGTCCGGGTGGCCCTGGAGAACGCCGTGTCCGTGGCCAGCCTGTTGTTGCTCACCGAGGCGACGCTCACCGAGGTGCCGGAACCGAAGGAGAAGGGCGCTCGCGACGGGGCGTTGCCCGAAGAATGAAAGGGCCGTGCCGGCCCGGAGGGGAATCATGAGTGGTGACATCCATGCGGAGATGCACGGCGATCACCGCCGGTGGGCCGGCGAGGCGGCCCTGTGGCGCGACGACCTGGCCGCCTGGCACGAGGAGATTCAGAAGGCACTGGGCGACCTGTCGGGGCTGGAGGCGATCCTGCGCGAGCACGACAAGGCGCTGCGGTCGCACGAGGCAGCGATCCGCCTGCACGAGCGGGCCCTGAACTCTCACGAGCACGCCCTCGCGGGGTACGAGCAGGGCGGGTCGGAAGAGCAACTCGTCGCCCTGGCGCCGGCGCACCAGCAGGAGGCGGCCAAGCACGAGCAGCAACGGCAGGCGCACGAGCGCGTGAAGAAGCACCAGCACACGGTGATGGCCCGCTGGTCGCTCCTGCTCAAGGCCCTGGCCGAGCCGGTGTGATCGGGGGAGGACGGCCCGCGGTCCAGGGAGACGAGGCCGTCCTACGCCGGGCTCCCTGCCCCGTGCTGACCCTGAAGATGCCATTCCCGTCAGCCGCCGCGCCGGCGCCGCCGCCCTCTGTGGAGCCGGCGCACGCCTGACGTTCTTGCAACCGGCCGACACAGGCCCAAGGAGCGCCACCATGAGTCAGACAGGAATCGCGGCATTCGACAGTACCCTTCAGACGACCAACGTCTGGCTGAACGAGATCTTGGACCGCATGGGCTGGATCGACCGCCACCGCGCCTATCATGCGCTGCGGGTGGTGCTGCACGCCCTCCGCGACCGGCTGACCGTCGAGGGGGCCACTGCCCTGGCGGCGCAGCTGCCGCTGCTGGTCCGCGGCATCTACTACGACGGCTGGCACCCGGCCGACAAGCCGGTGAAGGAGCGCAAGAAAGAGGAGTTCCTCGCCCACGTCGCCCAGGCCTTCCGCGACGACCCGGTCGATCCCGAAGAAGTGACGCGCGCCGTCTTCGGCGTGCTGACCCGCCACGTCTCGGGTGGTGAGGTCGCACACCTGGAGCGTCTGCTCCCCCACGAGATCCGCTCGCTCCTGTGATCGTGAGGACGGGGCCGGCTCGTGGGACTGCTCGGTACTTGATTCGGACGCCCCCGGGGGACGATGTCATGGACCTGATCAGCAAGGACGATCTGAAGATACTCCTCCTGAAGGGCCAACCGCCTTGCGTCTCGTTCTTCCTGCCGACACATCGGGGTGGGGGTGAGCAGGCCCCGATCCGCTGGAAGAACCTGCTCGGCCGCGCCGACGAGGCCCTGACCGCCCGGGGCCTCCAGAGGACGCAGGTCGATGCCGTGCTCGGCCCGGCCCATTACCTGCTCGAGGACGCCGCCTTGTCCAGGCGGCGGCGCAGTACAACCAGCTGGCCGGCACGGGGCGCACGTCCAACGACCTGGCGGAGGTCGTGCGCGGGGCCTACGGCGGGCAGGTGGCGATCCTGTTCGTCGCGCGCGACCGCGCGCACCCCGGCACCTACGATGCCACCCGCGGCGCGGTCGAGGTCCACGGGGAGCCGCGGCCGGGCGACGAGGACCTGCTCAACTTCGCCGCCATCCACACCCTCCTGCACGCGGGCACCGTGTACGTCGTAAAGTCCGGGGAGGTGCCGGAGGGCGGCTCGCTCGCCGCCATTTACTGGCTCCCGCTCAGCAGGCGGAGGAAATGACGACGCGCCTCTTGCTGACGGGGTCGCGCGGCCGGAGTTCTCAGCGCCCGAAGGAGGGAAGGTCTATGGTCGGGCCCAGCGAGATTCCGTCCCGCCTGCCGCTGGCGCCTCGGCTGGCCGCCCCAGACCCGCCGGAGCCGGCGGCGCCCGAGCCCTTGACCCCGGAGGTGATCTTCAGCCGGTACGCCCCGCGCGTCTACAACCTGGCGCGGCGGCTGCTCGGGAACGAGGCCGACGCCGAGGACGTCACCCAGGACGTCTTCGTGCAGCTGCTGCGGAAGCTGCCCACCTTTCGCGGCGAGGCCGCCTTCCCCACCTGGCTCTACCGTGTTACGGTCAACGCCGCCCTGGCCTACCGGCGGAAGCGGGCGCTCCGGAAAACCGAGCCTCTCCCACCCGAGCCCCTGGAGGACTTCCATCACACCGGGGAACACCGCCATCCCGTCCGCCGCTGGGCGACTGGGCCGGAGCAGCTGGCCCTGGACCACGAGGCCCGCCGCCTGATCGAGGCGGCCATCGCCGAGTTGCCGGAGGCGTTCCGCGACGTGTACGTGCTGGCCGACGTCGAAGAGCTGCCGAACGCGAAGATTGCCGAGGTGCTTGACCTGAGCGTGGCGGCCGTCAAGAGCCGGCTGCATCGGGCGCGCCTGCTGCTGCGGAAGCGACTCGCCCCGCATTTCGAGGAGGAGCCGGCATGATCACCTGTCGTGAACTGGTCGAGTTGCTCCCGGACCTCGTCTCCGGCGAACTTCTGCCGGAGCGACGCGATCACATCGAGCGGCACGTGGGCCGCTGCCCCGCGTGCCTGGCTTACCTCGAGAGCTACCGGATCCTCGTGGACGTGTCGCGCCGGCTGCCGCCCACGCCGTTACCGCCGCGGTTGGAGCAACGCCTGCGCATCATCCTCAACGAGAACGGCAAGTAGCAGGTCCCCGAGCCTTCAGTCATACCGTCGAGCACGGTCACAGCCCGAGAGCGGCATGCCGTTCCTGGCGTTCGTGCAAGGGCGAAAGCAACTGCCTCGCCCCGGCTGGCTGCCTACCTCCTCAAGGGGAAGGTGGCCTCCGATTACGAGGACCCTGAGTTTGGGATGGCGGAGAAGTTCGTCCCGGGAGGCAGGAGGGCGGGGCTTTCCGACAATGAGACACACCCCGCCGGAAACAGATTCTTCCTCGCTCCCGGTGCCGGGCGACCAGGGGCACGCGGAGTGCCCCCGCTCCTCGTACCGCCCGGAAGACGGTCGCGGGCGGTGGGCACGCCGTCCTTGCATCAGGCGGCCTGTAATTGACCCAGGAACTCCGCGCTGGAGCGGCTCTTCTTCAGCCGTCCCGTGAGCAACGCCATCGCCTCCACAACGTGCATGTCGCTCAACACCCGGCGGAGCAGGCCGACGCGGCGGAGTTCCTCCGGCCCCACCAGCAGTTCCTCGCGGCGCGTCCCAGACGCGTTGATGTCGATGGCGGGCCAGACTCGGCGGTCAGCGAGGCGGCGGTCGAGGTGCAGCTCCATGTTGCCGGTGCCCTTGAACTCCTCGAAGATCACCTCGTCCATGCGCGACCCCGTGTCAATCAAGGCCGTCGCCAGAATCGTCAATGAGCCGCCTTCCTCAACGTTGCGGGCGGCGCCGAAGAAGCGCTTCGGCTTCTCCAGGGCGCCGACGGTGACGCCTCCGGACAGGGTCTTGCCGTTGTCGGGGGCTGCTGCGTTATAGGCGCGGGCCAGCCGGGTGATCGAATCAAGCAGGACGACCACGTCCCGGCCGACCTCGGCCATGCGCTTGGCCTTTTCCAGCACGATTTCGGCCACGTGAAGGTGGTCGGAAGCCGGCTTGTCGAAGGTGGAGCTGATGACCTCGGCGGAAGGGCCGGTCACACTGCGGCGCATCTCGGTGACTTCCTCCGGACGCTCGTCGATCAGCAGGACGATGACGTGGCACTCGGGGTGGTTGCGCAGGATGCCCCGCGCTAGCTTCTGCAGCAGCACCGTCTTGCCGGTCCGCGGCGGGGCTACGATGAGGCCGCGCTGGCCCTTGCCGATCGGCGTGACCAGGTCGATCACCCGCAACTCGATTTCCTCAGGATCCCGTCCCAGGATGAGCCGGCGGTTGGGATGCAGCGGCGTGCGGTCCTCGAACAGCACGCGCCCGGCGATGCGGGTCGGTTCCTGGCCGTTCACCGCCTCGACCTGCATCAGGGCAAAGGCTTGTTCGCCCTCGCGCGGGGGCCGGACCAGGCCCCGCACCGTCATGCCGGTTCGCAGCCCCAGGAGACGGATTTGCGCCGGCGAGACGTAGACGTCATCGGGGGAGTTCAGGTAATTGCACCGGGCCCTGCGCAGGAAGCCGAAGCCGTCGGGAAGCACTTCCAGCGTGCCTTCGGCAGGAGGGGTCTGGACCAGGTCCGGGTGTCCCATTTGCTGAAGACCCCGCGGCGTGATCCCTGGGCACGACTCGGCTGAAGTGACAGCGGCCGTGAGGCGTACCGCCCCGGCGTTGTCCGTGGTCCGCTTGGGTAAACGACGCTTTCTCAAACCAGTGTCATTCATGTTGTTTCTAGCGTTCCTCCGTGGCAGTGAGGGTGTCTTCCCACCGGGAAGGGATCACCGACGACGGTCAATTCTGGTATTCGCGGCTCAGGAGCAGGCGTCCGGTCGAGCGTGCCTGGCGGCGCTGGTCTCGATGCTTGCCGCCGCGAAGTGGCGGGCGGGCGCGGACCTTGGGCGCCGCGATGACCAACTTCATCTCCGGCTTTTTCCACACCTGGACAACGTGCATTGTTCATCCTCCGTAGGGGCCATTCAGAACCCACCGTACCAGCCCGGGTCACCCCCAAGGATTGCGGGGCGACCCTCGCGACCAGCCCGAATCGGTGCGTGGACCTCATTCGCGCTTGGCGAACTCGGCCACGCGGTCCCGGCGTTCCGACTGCCGCAGCTTCCGCAGCCCGCGCTGCTCGATCTGGCGAACGCGCTCGCGCGTGACGCCGTAAACCTGGGCGACTTCCTCGAGGGTGCGCGGGATGCCGTCGCGCAGACCGTAGCGCAACTCGATCACTTCCCGGTCGCGCGGCGCCAGGCAGCGCAGCAGCTCGGCGAGCCGTTCCTTCAGGAGCTGCCGGTCCGCCTCCTCGGCGGGACTCGCGGCCTCCCGGTCGGCCAGGATGTTGTGGAAGCCCTGTTCGTCCTCGTCGCCGTGAGGGCCGTCGAGGCTGAGGGGTTGACGGCCCAAAGCCAGGGTCGAGCGGACTTCTGCCGGCGTAACCTGCAACGCCTTGGCGATCTCCTCCGTCGTCGGCTCCCGGTGATTGCGGGCCATGAGATCGGACCGTACCGCTTCGACCTCCCGGAGCTTGCCCGCCCAGTGGTAGGGGGCTCGCACGGTCCGGGACTTGTCGGACAGGGCGCGCGTGACGCCCTGGCGGACCCACCAGGTGGCGTAGGTGCCGAACTTGAAGCCGAGGCGACAGTCGAACTTGTCCACCGCGCGCATCAGGCCGCTGTTACCCTCCTGGATCAGGTCGGCAAACGGCAGCCCCCGGCCCCGGTAGCGCTTCGCCACCGAGACCACCAGCCGCAAGTTGGCGGCGGCCAGCTCACGCCGGTCCCGCCGGCAACGCGCCTGGCGCTGGCTCACTACCCCGACCCAGCCCGCGAGTTCCTCCGGCGTGGCCTGGACTTGCAGCATCAGGTGGCGCAGTTCCTTCGAGTGTTTGCTCTGTTCCACGCGGGCCGCGGCCGAGCGGGCCGGACGCTCCGTCTGCTGGACCAGTTCCTGCATCTTGGCCGACTGCTGCTTTAACTCCTCAACCCAGGAATCCACCAGCTCGGTACGGGGGGAAAGTTCCTCGGCCAGGCGGACACCGAGGCGCAGTCGCCGGCGCAGGGCGCGGCGCAGGCCGGACCGCTCGGCACGGGAGCGGGCGCGGAGCGTCTCCTCGAAAGCGAGGACCGCCGCTTGACGGAGCCGGCGCAGGCGGCCCAGGTGGCGGGGCAGCCGCTTCCGAATGTGCTCCGCGGTCAGTCCCAGGCTCGGCACGACGTCGATGGTCCGGTCGAGGGACAGGTCCCCGGAACGGACGCGCTCGAAGGTGTCCACGACCCGGGCAAGCACGCCCCAGTTCCAGAAAGCGGCATGCCGGTAGCGCCGCCGGGACGTGTCCAGCCCCGTGACCAGCTCCAGCTCCTGCTGCCGGTTGAGGAGCGGGATCGAGCCCATCTGTTTCAGGTATAGGGTCAGGCCGTCGGCAGAATGGCCGTCTTCCTCGGCCGCGGGCGCAGTTGCCGGATCGGCCTCGGTCTCGGTCGTCAGACCTTCCTCCCTGGGCTCCTCGGCGCCGTGGAGGACCTCGTCGTCTTCCAGGACGCCGTCCCGCAGCTCTTCAAAGTCCACTGCCGAGACGGTGGGGGACGCTTGCCCGCCAGCATCGAACTGCTGCCGACGGGCCTGCCGCTCCACCGCCGTGGCATTCCACTTCACTTTGCGATGCGATTTCATCCGTCGATCCTGTCTCTCGTTGATTTTGCAAGGGCTCCTGGCCATGGACGCATGTCGAGCTGCCCTGGGGAAGCTCGCCGGCACTTGTTGCTCGGCTCCGCCCCCTACCTGGGTGCTTGTCCGAGCGACGCGCGGAGAGTGGGCCGCCCGCGCCATTCGTCTCGGAAGCGTCTCAAGAACCCTTGGGGGGGGGTCCTGAACCGGTGGGAGACTGAAGAACGATCTGAGCCCGACTTGCCAAGAAGTGGCACTCAGAAGACGGGGGCTATTTCGGCGTGCAGAATGGTGTACGCGAGTTTAGACGCGGGCCGAGAGGAAAAGGTTCAGGGCCAACGCCTACCCGGAGTTTCAAGGCGCATAAAAAAAGCCCGGCCTCCCAGCCGGGGGAGAGGAAGCTGACCTGCTTACGAGTCCAAACGTGGTCCGCGGCCTCTCTCACCGACATCCGCCTTCGTCGTGTCTTTACGATCAACCCGGAGGCGGCTGGCGTCGAGGCCACGCTCAGGTCGTAAGCCCCGTCCGGCGAGCCCTCCGTCTCGAGGCGCCATTGCTGCCGACGGCAGCGCGCCCGGTTTTCACTGACTGTCCAGGTCGAAGGCCGAGGAGAAACGCGCGTCATTCCTTGGGCTCGTGAATCCCCCCGACCCGCCGCGCATCTAAAATAGTGGAGAGGAGGGCGAGTGAGCCCGAAACCCCTGACTGCTGTAGCAGCCGACACCTGCCGTGGACAGTCAGCGAAGCAAGGCGCACTGCCGACGGTAGGAGTGGCTTTCTCAAGCGGAGGGCTCACTGGTTGGGGTTTGTGGCCCTCTCCGGATCTCGACCCCGGCCGCTCTCGGGTCGGTCGTAATGACACGACGCGGGCAGGCTGGGAGGCAAGAACAGAGGTACGGAAGATTACGGCTGGACCGCAAGCAAGTCAGCTTCCTCTCCCCCGGTTGGGATGCGGGGCTTTTTTTATGCGCCAACTGGTCGCTCTGCCCTTGTTCGTCCGCTACCCCAGGTCGAGCAGCCCCGTCCGAGGTTCACGAACTCCGATGCCTCGGTTCGTTCCTTTGGTCAGCCTGCCCCCTGCCCGCGTACCGGATCGGGCGTGGCCGATACCACAGAAGCAAGTCCCCTGCCGGGTGCGGGGGAGGAGCGGAGCGGTCTCCCTGCGCTCACAGCTTGTAGCCGGTCTGCCGCAGGAAATCCCGTCGCCACTTGATTTCGCCCTCGTCTTCCACGCCCTTGGTGTGGAACCCGTCCACTGAGGTGGACCCCAAAAACTGGACCACGGACCGAGGTGCTCTCTAAGCTGCGGGGCGTGGCGGTGACGCGGCCGAACCAGGTGTGGAGCACGGACATCACCTACGTGCCGATGCCTCACGGGTTCTTGTACCTGACGGCGGTGCTGGCCTGCACACTCGCCAGATGCTGCGGCTGGAGCCCCGGCTTACGGCGGTCCACGCGGATGTTGCGCAGGTGGAAAGGCCGGCTGGTGACCAGCGACAGAGCCAAGCTGGTGCGCAAGATCTGCCCGCCGCCTTCGCCGATCGACCCGTCAAGCTCCAGGACAGGCTGGCTCATGGTGCCGGACCGCAACTCGGGTTTGGGCCAACAGGGCCGCTGCGCCACCTTCGCAAGAAACGAAGCCCGGGTCAGCGGCCAGCCGGCGGCCCGCTCAGTTTCTGAACGCGGAGGTGCAACTCGCTGAGTGCCGAGGCGACGACGGAGAACTGGTGCTGGTAGCCCAGGTGCCCCGTCCCCTGCTCGATGTGTTCAACAAGCTTTTCCAGGTCCTTGGCCTGCACATGCATGACCTGGACCAGGTCCTCAACGACCTTTCGGAGCTGCTCGTAATCTGCCATGGGAAAACCCTCAATTGGAGACGAGCGCCGATTGCCTCTTGCTCCGCGCGAAGAGGACCGGCGCCCCGGGCCCGTGAGGAGGCAAGGAGAGCATCCCCGCCGTTCACCCGGGACCTCCTTGCCCGGGGGGAGTGACAGGAGTCCGCAGGGTCGGCTCCTGCCTGGGGAGCATTGCGGCCACGCCGCCGCGGCACGCCAACTCAGCGTCGCCCCTCACGAAGTGGGCGGCAAAGTCATGCCGGAGGGCCAGCAGCAGCAGTTCCTCCCAGAGGCTGGCCTCGACGCAGGGGGCCTGGCAGCGGGGACAGGCGGCGGGCACCTCGACCCAGAGGGACCGGCAGGCCGTGCAGCGGGCCACCACCTCTCGGGGGTCCGGGCCGAACACCAGATAGCCGTGGCCCCGCGGGCCAATCCGGCCCTTTTCCACAGCCTCGATCACCTCCCCGGCGCCGGAGGCGACCGCGTAACCCTCCCGGAGGCGACGCTCGAACTCCTCGCGAAGGTGCTCCTCCTGGGCCTGCCGCGCGTTGGTGAGGATCGCCTGAATGTCTGCCTCGATCGCCAGAGGCTTGTCGGTCCAGGCCTGCGGGCCCTCGTGGACCACCTGGGCCGCAAGCCGCGCCGGCAGCCGCTTCCGGAAGTGCTCCAGGACCTCGTGTTCACCCAACAGGACGAGCCCCTGGAACGAGTGCTCGGCCCAGGCTTTCTCGACGCGTTCCGCCAGTTCTTTCTGGAAGTGCAGGATGCGGTCCTCACGGTGGCGGGCGATGGTGGCCTGCTGCTGTCCCCAGCGCTCCCCCGCGGAGTGCTGCCGGCTGGGCACCGTCGCCTCGACCTCCTGGAGCAACCGCAGGCCGCCGGGGGTGGCCGCATACAGCCGCCCGCGGTGCGTGTCCGAGTGTACCACCAGGTACTCCCGCTGCCGGTAAAGGGTCTGCAAGAGGGGAACGAGGTAAGGCGCTTCGTGGACCACGAGTTCGTCCTCGACCGGCACGTCCAGGGGGTAGGGCTGGAAGAAGCCGCGCTGGAGGGCGGCGAAGACGGCCATCCCGCGGGCATGACGGGCCTCGGGCGCCTCCAGGGCGCGGCCGATGGCCTGGAAGTTGCGCTCGAACTGGCGCCCCGCCCGGGGGTCGTCGGCCAGCATCTCATGGATGGCGGCGGCCTTGGCCTTGAAGGGCCCCGGCCAGCGCACCGGGAACCCGGGGGCAGCGGAAAGGTCGGCGTAGCAACTGACCACTGGCCCGTCGCCCTTGAACTGGTCGAGCAAGGGTTGCAGGCCTGGAAGCGTGAGGGCCATTGTCGGTTCCTCTTGCCGGCAGCTCATTCACCTGAACCTTCGCCACGCCCACCGGCTCCTGGCAAAGGTCCCGCAGACTCAACTCTCCCGAGGGCCTATCGCAGAGGGAGATCGGCAGCGGTCACAGGAGAGAAAGCAATTTTCAGGCCGACGTGGGGCGAGCTTCAGTTCGGCATCTTTTCTGCCTGTAACTACTGTTCGGCCCTGTAACGAGGGCGCTCATGTGCCGTGGCGACCCCTGCCGATGATTGCTTGTCGCCTTCGGATCAAATCCGCACACAGGTGTTCCGGCTTGGCACAGCAGGAGGGTTTGACTCATGGGACGGCAAGGGAGCGGGGCGGCTTTGGCCTGTCCGTGGATAACCGGACGCAAAGGATCGACATCACCGGCCATGCGGCCAGCGCCTTCATGAAGAGCGTGGCGAACGGGGTCGAATGCGAGCCGCCGGCCCCGTGATCCTGGCCGCCTGGTTGGCGCTACTGCCAGCGGAGGGTCATGCTGTTGTCGCCACCCAACTGGCCTTGCGTGCCGAACGGTCCCCCGAGTCGGTTCAGGAGATCGCAGAGCCCCTTCGCGTCGGCCGCCGAGGCGCGGTTCAGCCGGAACTGCCTGACCTGCAGGGGGACCAGCCGCGCCTCCACGAGCCGGCCCTGGCGCGGGTCCACCTGGGCCAGGTACATCAAGGCCAGGTCGCCCCGGAACGCCTCATACCCCCCGATCCCTTCGTAGTCGGTCAGGAAATCTCCGCAGCCGTAGAGGATCAGGCGGTCCCGGTAGACTTCGGGGGCCTTGACGTGATGAGACGAATGGCCGTGAACGACATCGACGCCTTCCTCGACGAGCCGATGGGCGAAGTGAATCTGCTCGTCGGGGATGTCGTAGCCCCAGTTACCGCCCCAGTGGATCGAGGCCACAGTCACGTCACCGGCCTGCTTGAGCTGCCGTATCCGGCCGGCGACGCGTCCGGCGGTCTCTTCGGACAGGTCCTCCAGGCGGTTGACGCCTGGCCGGGCCTCGGTCGCGCCCCACTCCCGGGGGATGCCGCTGGTGGCCGACCCCAGCGCGAAGACGAGCACGCGGCCCTTGTCCGTCACGTCGAGTGCGGCCGGGGACGCGGCTTCCGGGGCACTCAGTCCCGCGCCCGCGTGGGCCACGCCCGCCCGGTCCAACGTCTGGAGCGTCTCCGCCAAGCCCTCGTATCCCCAGTCAAGCACGTGGTTGTTGGCCAGGCAGCAACAGTCGATGCCCGCCGCCGTGATGCAGGCGACGTTCCGGGGGTGCATGCGGTAATGAATGCCTTTATCGGGCCAGTAGTCCTCGCTGGCCGTAATGCTCGTCTCCAGGTTGATGATCCTCACGTCGGTTCCGGCCCGCTGTAGCTCCACCAGCGCGTCGCCCCAGACGCACCCGAAGTGCATCGGCCGGGGGATTGGCCCGTGGGCGCCCTCGGCAAGCCGCACGTACTCGCGGGCGTCGTGGACAAAGGGTTCGTGCAGGACGG
>DATFNV010000505.1:0-11911 GCA_035266225.1 Gemmataceae bacterium | reverse complement strand
CGGACGCCCCCGCCGAGGTGCGCGGCAAGTTCAAGCCGGCCGCCACCAACGCGACCGGCGTCAAGATCTGCGAGCACTTCCCGCTCATGGCCCGCATGATGGACAAGGTGGCCCTGATCCGCAGTCTGCACCACAAGACGGGGGCGACGCACGAGAACGGCCAGCGCTGGATGATGACCGGCCACGACTTCAACCCCGACAACATCCAGCCGCACGTGGGCAGCGTCGTCTCGCGCGTCTTCGGTCCCAAGGGCGATTTGCCGGCCAACGTCATCCTGCCCGGCCCGATCGGCAACACCGGGGCCGGCCCGCTGCACGGCCAGACCGCCGGCTACCTCGGCAGCGCCCACGAGCCGTTCTTCCTCAACGCCGACCCGGCCAGCCCGAATTTCAAGGTGACCGACCTGGAAGTGCCGAGCGACCCGACCGGCTTTCGCCTCGACGCCCGTAAGAAGCTGCTCGGGCAGCTCGACGACCTGCAGCGCCGCACCGAGACCGCCAGCACGCAGGGCCACGACATCGCCTACGAGCGGGCCTTCCGTCTTTTGACCTCGCCCAAGGCGAAACAGGCCTTCGACCTGAACAAGGAGGACGACAAGGCGCGCGACCGCTACGGCCGCAACACGTTCGGCCAGAGCTGCCTGATGGCCCGCCGGCTGATCGAGAACGGCGTGCGTTACGTGACCGTCAACCACTTCGACACGGTCTTCGGCCTGTCGTGCTGGGACATGCACGCCGACGGCGGCGGACTGAACAACACCTACCTCGATTACGAACGGCACCTGTGCCCGCAATTCGACCAGGCGTTTACCGCGCTGGTCACCGACCTGGAGAAGCGCGGCCTGCTGTCGGAGACGGTGGTGGCGGTGCTGAGCGAGTTTGGCCGGACGCCGCGCCTCAACGGCCGCGGCGGCCGCGATCACTACCCGGATGCGTGGACGAACTTCCTGTGCGGGGCGAACATCCGCGGCGGCCAGGTGATCGGCTCGACGGACAAGATCGGCTCGCGGCCGGCCGACAACCCGATCCTGCCGCCGCAGATCCTGGCGTCGATCTACCACGGCATGGGCATCAACCTCGACACGACCATGATGCCGGGGCCGGGCGAGCGGCCGGTCCGGTTGGTCGAGGCGGAGCCGATCAAGCAGTTGTTCGCGTGAGCCGCTTGCGGCTTAGCGTTCGCTTCACCAGGGTGAAGCGAACGCTAAGCCGCAAGCGGCCCCGGAATGGGGAGGGAATCAATGCGCAGCACTGCGGGGGGACTACTGGCGCTGTTCGTCCTGTCCGCGCTCGCCACGGCGGCGGAGCCCAACCTGCGCAACGTCAACGTGCGCGGCCTACAGGTCGGCGGCACCACCACGCTGACCGTCGAGGGCGACGACCTCGGCACCGCCCCGCGCCTGCTTCTCCCCTTCGCCGCGAAGCAGGATCGCAAGCCGGGGGCTACCGCTCAGCAGGCCACCTTTGACGTGACCCTCGCGGCCGACGTGGCGCCGGGCTATTACAACCTGCGCATGGCGACCGACGGCGGAGTCAGCTCGCCGGTGGTCATCGGCGTGGACCGCCTGCCGCAGCGCCCCTTCGCCGCGGAAACCGCCGTGGTGCCGGTCGCGCTGCACGGCCCCGCGGTCGGCAGCAGCGCCGTCGAGACGAAGTTTCCCGGCAAGGCCGGGCAAAAGGTACTGGTCGAGGTCGAGGCGCAGCGGCTCGGCAGCAAGCTGCGGCCGGTCATCCACCTTTACAATTCCAAACGTCTGCAACTCGCCTGGACGTGGGGCAAGCCGGCCCTCGACGGCGACGCCCGCCTGGAGGCCACGCTTCCCAGCGACGGCGAATACACCGTCGCCGTTCACGACACCGAGTATGGGCCGCCGGGGGTGAGCTTCTTTCGCCTAAAGATCGGCCAGTGGTCGTTCGTCGATGGGGTGTTTCCGCCGGTCGTCGCCAAGGGCAAGCAGACGGTCGAGCTGCTCGGCCCGGCTGCGCCGCCGCGGGTGGACGTGGACGCCGTGCAGGCTCCCGCGACGCTGCTGCTGCCCTGGCCGAAGGAGGGAACGTGGAGCGGGCCGCGCCCCACCGTCACGGTCAGCGCCCATCGCGAGATCGTCGGACAATCCACCGCCGGCAAAGCGCAGGACCTACCGGCCGGCCCCGTCGGCGTCTGCGGCCGCCTTCTCACGCCGTTCGAGGAGGACCGCTACCGCGTCCCCGTGACGCCGGGCAGCAAGGTCCGCTTCGAGGTGTTCGCCGAGCGCCTCGGCTCGCCGCTGGACGCCACGCTGGTGGTGCGCAACGACGCCGGCGCGGCCCTGGCCCAGGTAGAAGACACCCCCGGCAGCCTCGACCCGATCCTGGAATACGCGGTCCCCGACAAGGTGACTTCGATCCTGGTCGGCGTCGTGGACGCCCAGGGACGCGGCGGGCCGAAGGCCGTTTACCGCCTGGTCGTGGAGCCGCAAGCGGCGGGGCCGGAGAAGAAAAGTTTCCGCCTCTTCACGTCCGCGCAGCGCGTCGGCGTGCCGGTCGGTGGGCGGAGTGTGGTCCCGGTGGGGGTCGAGCGCCACGGCTACCAGGGAAGCATCACACTGTCGGCGAACGGGTTGCCGCCCGGCGTGAAGTTGGAAGGGACGACGATCCCGGCCGGCGCCGACGGCACCCTGGTAACCGTGGTGCGCGACGCATCCCCCGGAGACGCGGCCATCACCACCTGGCGCGGCCGGGCCGAGGACGGCCAGGAGCAGATTGTCGTCGTCAAGGGGCACCCGTTGGAACGGCTGCAACCCTGGTTGGCGGAGGAGCTGCCGGTGGCGCCGACGACCGGGAAAGCGGCCGAATTCCAGGTCGATTGGCGCGGCCTGCCGGCTGACGCCGGACTCGTCGCCGCGGGCAAACTCCTGCTGCCGGTGAAGCTAACCCGGCCGACGAGCCCTTCCGTGGTGCGGCTGGCGCTGGTGACGAGCGAGTTGCCGCCGCTGGTCAACAACCAACCCGATCTCACGAAGTCGCTGCGGCAGGAGAAGCCGGTCGAGCTGGCGGCGACCGCGACCGACGGGGAAGTGACGCTGCTCCTGCCGCCGGAACTGACCTCGCCCGGGTACGACGTGACGGTGCAGGCGGAATTGCTCAGTGCGGACAAGCGGACGGTGCTGGCCACGGCGTTTGCGCCAGTGAAACGGCTTGCGGTGCGTCCCTCGCTGATCCTGACTGTGGAGGGGAATGGCCGGATCGAGGCGAAGCTGGACCCGAAGACCGGGGCCACGGTGCCGGTGAAAGGCAAGGTGGAGCGGCGCGAGGGCTTGACCGGCGAGGTGGCGCTGACGCTGACGGGGTTGCCGCCGGGCGCTCACGCCGATCCGGTGACGGTGAAGGCGGGGGCGACGGAGTTCACCGTCAACGTGGTGCTGCCGCCGAACGTGCCGGTGGGCGAGGTGAAAGGACTGAAGCTGTCCGGCACCGCGGCGCCGGACGCGAAGCAGCCGAACATCCGCGTTCGCAGCCGCGAAGTGGAAGTCACGTTGGTGGTGATGGCGGCGAAATGATCGATTGCGGGCCTGGCGCATCGGGCGTACCATGCGGAAGGGGGGTATCCCGAAACCAGGGAGTTTACGATGACTGCCGCTGTCCGACAATTGCTTGATTCGTTCGACGCCCTCTCAGAGGCCGAGAAGCACGAGGTAGTAGTGGAATTGTTGCGTCGCAGCGACGAATCCGCGCCCCCCGACCTGCCCGATGAAGCGTTCGTGGCTGCGGCTGAAGAGTTGTTCCTCGAACTCGACGCCCGCGAGGCCGCCGATGCCCACCCCTAAGCGCGGCGAGGTCTGGATGGTCGATCTCGGGCTGGTGGCGAAGGTTCGCCCATGCCTGGTCCTGAGTGTCCCAGCGGGACCGCAAGACCGCTCTCTGGCGACGTTGGTCGCCCACACCACGAGCCCGCGCGGCTCGCAGTTTGAGGTGTCGGTTCAAGCGCGCTTCCTGCAACTAGGCGTGTTTGACGCGCAGAACTTGGTCACGATGCCGCACGGCAAGTTCATCCGAAAGCTTGGCGACCTCAAGCCCGATCAACTGGCTCTTGTTGAGGATGCAGTGCGGCGCTGGCTTGGCCTGTGAACATGTGCCGCGTGAGCGGGAAAACGAGGCGGGTCGGCAGTGAGATTCTCACGGCGCCGGCGGCGACTCCAGCGGCCCCTTGAGCGGTGCCGGAAACTGCTCCCAGGCCGTCTGGTACGTCGCCTCCAGCGGACACAGCACGTACCGATCCGTGGTGAGAAAGATCGGCATGTCGGGCAAGGCGTCGCCGACGGCGACCAGCTCGACGTAAGCGACCGTTTCGGTGCCGGCCGCGTAGGCCGCCAGGGTCAGAGGCTTGTCGGTGGGCAACGTGAACGGCTCGTCGCGCACGCGGTCCCAGATGACCTTGTGAATCCCCTGGGGATCGCGACGGCTGGGAGGAAAAAGGTCCACGATTGACAGATGCACCCCGGCCTGAAGGAGTGCCGCCGCCTTGCGGGCAAACGCCCGGATGGCGTGACGACTGTCCTTGTTGCCCGGCGAGACGATCTCGATGACTGCCACCACATCGCCGTCGGGATGGCGGATGGTGATGCGGTTCGCCTTCCGGGCGTAGCTGGCGGTTTCGGCGCGGGTCACGAACCGGGTCTTCGGCGGCTGGACCTCGACAGCGACACCGCCGGGCGCCGAACCGGCTGGCGGAGTCAGATCGAGGGTGATGACGTCCGGCTCGGGGCCGCCCGCGTTTTGCTCGACCATGGCGAAAGAGCCGGGGGGCAATCGCCCCGCGTTGAGCGCGTTGGAAATGGCGATCATCCAGCGCTTGTGGAAGTCGTGGAAGCGGTTGGCACGGACGCGGGTCCAGTCGTGGATCGGCATGGCGAAATCCTCAGAAGGTCATGGCCAGACCCCGTACAAGATTATACCGCGGATCATGGACTTACTCGACGACTTGTTGCGTGATGAGGGGGTGCTTGGAGTAGCTCGCCTGTTTGTCGCCCCCAGTTTCCGTCCGGTGGAGGTTTACACTGCTGTCTACACGGACACCGCGGTGAGAATCTGTTTAGATCAGGGAGTCTTCCGGTCTTCGGTGACGAAGGCACTGAAGGAGGTGCGGCGCGTGCGCCCCTTCGCCCGTTGGGAAACACTGAAGATGGCCGCGCTGGCGGCCCCGGCTTGCGAGACTTTAACCTGCGACGGGACGACATATGGGCACTACATTCGGGACCGATTAACCAACCTGGACGTGCGATGGAGTAACCCCGACGCAGACGAACATCGCCCGCAACGGGTGTTGATCGCGGCCTACCGGAAACTGATCGACCTTGCCGGTCTGCGATTGGAGAGGGGCCGACGGGTCACAATTCGCTCGGGGATGTTTGCAGGGCTGGAGGGGGAAGTGCTTTCCGTGGACGAGTACCGAGGCTTGGTGATCGTCAGCGTACCCTTGCTCGGTAAGGGTGCTGAAATGCGACTTCCTTGGGAAGAGGTTGAGTTCGCTGGCTAAGGGTTCTATCATGTTTGCTCAGTTGTCTCTGCGATCGCTCTCCCCGTTGCCTTTCTGTAGCCTCCTCGTCACCATATTGGCTGGGGCGCTCGGCAGCTTGCCCTGCGCCGCTGCCGAGCCGACGGCCTTCGTGGCCGGATCAGTCACCATTCACCCGGCCTCACTCGACTTGCGCCACCACCGCCAGCCGCACGCGCTGCAAGTCCTCGCCACCACCGCCGACGGCTATTCCCTCGACCTCCACTCGCAGGCCAAGTTCACCAGCGCCGACCCGCGCATCGCCACCGTCGATGAGCAGGGCTGGGTCCATCCCGTCTCCAGCGGTGCCACCACGCTTACGGTCGCCGTCGCAGGCCAGACGAAGACGGTGCCGGTCAAGGTGCAGCTGCCGGCGCAGGAGCCGCCGAGCAGCTTCCGTCACGAAGTCATGCCGGTCCTCACCCGCGCCGGATGCAACGCGGGCGCCTGCCACGGCTACTCCCTCGGCAAGAACGGCTTCAAGCTGTCGCTGCGCGGCCAGGACCCGCCGCTCGATTACCTCGCCATCACCAAGGACCTCTTCGGCCGGCGCGTCAACGTCGAATCGCCGGAGACGAGCCTGCTCCTGGCCAAGGCCCGCGGCGACGTGCCCCACGAAGGCGGCGTCCGCTTCCGCCGCAACAGTCTTTCCAACGACATCATCACGAAGTGGATTCAGCAGGGCACTCCCGGCGACCTGGCCGACACCGTCCACGTCGTCGGTGTGCGGCTGGTGCCCGACAAGCTGGTGCTGCGGCCCGGACAGAAACATCGCCTGCAACTGATCGCCGAGTACGACGACGGCAACAAGCGCGACGTCACGCGCCTCGGCATCTGGACCGCGAACAACGATCGTTACGCCGCGGTCGATGACGAGGGGTTGGTCATCGCTGGCGATGCGGGGGAGACGGCCATCGTCGGCCGCTTCGAGCGCACCTTCGCGGCCACCGGCGTCCTCGTCTTGCAGCCCAACGACAAGTTCGTCCCCACTCCCGTGCCGCAGGGCAACCTGATCGACAAGCACGTCGTCGAGAAGCTCAACCACCTGAAGATCACCCCTTCGCCCCTCGCCGATGACGAAGAATTTCTGCGCCGCGTCTCTCTCGACCTGATCGGCGTGCAGCCGAAGCCCGACGACGTCCGCTCCTTCCTGGCCAACAAGGACCCCAGGAATCGCGACAAGGTCATCGACGGTCTGTTCGAGCGGCCGGAGTTCGTCGATCACTGGTCGCTCAAGTGGGGCGACCTCTTGCAAAACTCGCGCAACAGCGCCAGCTCGCAGTCGGTGTATCTCTTCCGAGAATTCATCCGCGGCGCCGTCGCCGAGAACATGCCGCTGGACGAGTTCGCCCGTCGCCTGCTGACGGCTCGCGGCGGCAGCCTCGACGATCCGGCGAGCGTCTATCTCTCCATCAGCAAGGACGCCAACGACACCGTGGAGCGCGTCACGCAGGTCTTCTGCGGCGTCCGCATGTTGTGCGCCCGCTGCCACTCGCACCCGCTGGAGAACTGGACGCAGGGCGATTACTACGGTCTGGAGAGCTTCTTCACCCAGGTCAGCACGCGCCCGGACGGCCGCTTCCCGACCGTCCCGAACGCCAAGACGGTGAAAGTGACCCTGGCAGCGGGGCCGGCGACCAACCCGCGCACCGGCCTGGCCCAGATGCCGAAATTCCTCGGCGGCGAGCAACTGCCGCTGCAGACCGACAGGGACCGGCGCGAGGCGTACGCGGCCTGGCTGACGTCGCCGAAGAACCCGTTCTTCGCCCGCAGCCTGACCAACCGCGTTTGGAGCTACTTCTTCCACCGCGGCATCATCGAGCCGGTCGATGACGTCCGCAGCACCAACCCGCCGATCAACCCCGCCCTGCTCGACGCCCTGACGAAGGACTTCGTCGAGCACAAGTTCGACGTCCGCCACTTGATGCAGTGCATCGCCACCTCGCAGACGTACCAGCGCAGTGTTGTGCCGACCGAGTCGAACCGCCACGACGAGCAGAACTTCTCGCACGCCATCCCGCGGCGGCTGCCGGCCGAGGCGCTGCTCGATTCGCTGGTGCAGGCGACCGGGGTGCCGGAGAACTTCGGCGGCGCCCCGCCCGGCTTCCGCGCCGCTCAGCTGCCGGACGGCACCGTCGAGAGCACCTTCCTGAAGCTGTTCGGCAAGCCGCAGCGGGCCGAGGCCTGCGAGTGCGAGCGCGACAACGGCTCGAACATGCTCCAGGCGCTGCACTTCATCAACGGCAAAAGCATCCTCGATCGGGTGCAAAACCCCAACGGGCGGGCGGCCCTGCTGCTGCGGCAGAAGCTCTCCGACGAGCAGACCGTCGCCGAGTTGTACCTGTGGTGCCTGGCGCGGCACCCGAAGGCGGCCGAGGTGAAGGTGGGGCTGGAGTTCATCAAGTCGTACGGCGACAAGCGCACCGAGGCCGTCCAGGACCTGGCGTGGGCGCTGCTCAACAGCAAGGATTTCCTGCTGACGCATTAACAGCCGCTTGCGGCTTCGCACGTTGGACCTGCGAAGCCGCAAGCGGCTGCTCGGCCGCAAAACTTTCTGGCTCCGCGGGCGTTCGTGTCCCATACTTAACGCGACGAAACTGTTCTTCCGCCTCGGCTGACCCTGGGTCGGTTGCTCTGGCCGCTTGCTCCAGATTCCCGTCCGCCTCCCTCTCTTCGGTTCCGCCTGGCCTGCCGGGAAGGTCATGCTTATGAACGCGCGGACACTGTTCCGGGCCGGCTTCGGTCCCCTGACGATCCTGATGTACCTCGGCCGTTTCGGCGCGCTGCTGCTGCCGGCCGGCCTGCTCTTCATCGCCGCCCTGCGCACCCTGCCGGAAGTGAACTTCAACCTCTGGCTGGGCACGGCGTTTCAGTTCCTCGTCTGTTTGCTGACCTTCCTCACCCGGCAGAACGTCCGCCAGCCGATGGGGCCGGCGGTCGTCACCCTCTACGTCATCGCCCTCGGCTGGCTCTGGCTGGGCACGCCGTTCGGCGACGACTGGTTCGTGTCGCTGTCCAAGTCGCTGCTGCTGGTAGTGCCGCTCCTCTGCTTCAGCCTGCAGGTCCTCGCCGAATCGGGAGCGACGGCGCTGCGGCGAGCCCGGTTGCTGGCCGACCGTCTGGCGGCGCGGCGGGAGTGGCCGGCCGACCTGGTCGCCTGCCGCACCCTGCCCGAGGTGAAGGCGCTGCGCGAGGCGGTTCAGTTCGACGCCACGCCGGCGCTGGCGCTGCTGAGCGACCCCCGGCCGCAGGTGCAGGTCGCCGCCCTGGCCGCGCTGGAATTCCGCAAGAACTGGAAGCCAGGCCAGGCCGACATCGTCCTGCAGGCAGCCCAGCGCGCCGGCGAGCCGACAGTGCGAGCCACCGCGGTCGCCGCGCTGGCCAACGTCGATGACCGCGGGATCATCGAGGCCCTGGCGGAGTTCCTGCGCGACCGGTCCTGGGAGGTGCGACGGGCGGCCACCGAGGCGCTGCTCTGGGACAGCGACCGTCGCTGGTCGTGGATTCGCCACGCCGTGCGCCGGACCCTGGACGACCCGCTCTGCATCGAGGACGGCCCGCTACGGCACGAGGGACAGCTGCTGACCCCCGAGGCGGTCGCCGACCTGACCGCGTGGGTGGCGCAGAAGGGGTTGCTCGGCCAGCGCGCGGCGCTGACGCTCGGCGTCCACTACGCCCGCGCCCTGAGCGAGTGTCCGTCGGAGGACCTGGTCGCCACCATGCGCCGGCAGCTCGCCAAGCCGCAGACGCCGGCGCCGCTGCGGATCGAATTGGCCCGGCTGCTGCGCAACGGCCACGCGCTGGACCGCTCGCTGCTGGAGGGGTTGCTGGAGTCGGCCAACCCGGCGCCGCTGCGGCTGCTGGCGGTCGAGGCCCTGCTGGCCGAGGGCGAAAAACATTCGGCGGCGGTGACGGCGCTGCGCGACCTGGCGCGCCTGCCCAACCGGGAGATCGCCCTGGAGGCGGCCGACGTGGTGCAGCGCCGCCTGGGGGTGGACCTGGGGCTGGCGCTGGGCGAGCCGCCGCCGCCGAACCATAGCCGCCAGGCCGCGGAGGTGACGCGCCGCCTGATGCAATGGGCGGTCGTGGCGGACGGCAAGGGGCGCCGCTCCGGCCTTCGCGAGCGCGCCTCGGTGTAACACAGCCGCCAGCGGCTTCGCAGTGGCGTGCGAAGCCGCCTCCGGCTACACTTCCTTCGTGGTCGCCCCTCCCCGCCACCCCACGAGGTCCCGCCATGTCCACCCTGCACCGCCGCGATTTCCTCGCCACCTCCGCCGCCTCCCTCGCCGCCCTGTCGGCCGCCGCCTACGCCGGCGCCGCCGACCGGCCCAACGAGAAGATCGTTCTGGCGGTCATGGGGGTCCACGGCCGCGGCAAGGGCTTGCTCCGCGGCTTCTCGGAATTCGACGATGTCGAGATCGCCTACGTCTGCGACCCCGACAGCAACGTCATTGCCGACGCGCTCAAGTCACTGGCCAAGCGCCACACCCGAGAGCCGAAGGTCGAAAAGGACTTCCGCCGCGCCCTCGACGACAAGTCGGTGACGGCGCTGGCGATCGCGGCCCCGGACCACTGGCACGCGCCGGCGACCGTCTGGGGCTGCCAGGCGGGCAAGCACGTCTACGTCGAGAAGCCGGCCTCGCACAACTTGCGCGAGGGCCGGCTAATGATCGAGGCGGCGCGGAAGCACGAGCGCGTGGTGCAGTTGGGCACGCAGCGGCGTAGCGGCGCCCACTACCAGAGCGCCGCCGACTTCGTCCGCTCCGGGAAGCTCGGCAAGGTGCCGTTCGTCCGCACCTGGATCGCCGGCAACCGCCCCAGCATCGGCCACAAGGACGACGGCCCGGTGCCCGCCGGCGTCGATTACGACCTGTGGTTGGGCCCCGCCCCGGAGCGGCCATTCAACGCCAATCGCTTCCACTACAACTGGCACTGGAACTGGGATTACGGCACCGGCGAGCTGGGCAACAACGGTATTCACGCCCTCGACGTGGTGCGCATGGTGGTGGGCCTCGGCGCCCCCGAGCGGATCACCTGCGCCGGCGGCAAGTACTTCTACGAAGACGACCAGCAGACGCCCGACACCATCGTCGCCGCCTTCGACTTTCCCGGCACCTGCGTCACCTGGGAGCACCGCCTCTGGTCGAAGACCCGCGGCGACGACGGCTGGATCACCCTGTACGGCGAGAAGGGGACGCTGGTCTTCGACAAGAACGGCTGGCACGTCAGCGACGGCGTGGAGGCGTCGGACAAGGACGCCCCGATCGAGAGGCCACACCTGCGCAACTTCCTCGACTGCGTCAAGAGCGGCAAGCGGCCCAACGCCGACATTGAAGAGGGACACAAGAGCACACGGCTCTGTCACCTGGGGAACATCGCCTACCGCCTCGGCCGGGCGCTGCGCTTCGACGCCAAGACGGAAACGATCACCGGCGACGAGGAGGCGAACAAGCTGCTCGGGCGCACCTACCGGAAGGGATACGCGATCTGAAAGCCGCTTGCGGCTTAGCGTTCGCTTCACCCTTGTGAAGCGAACGCTAAGCCGCAAGCGGCTTCACTCCTGCTGCTCCTCTTGCGCCAGCAACTGCACCGCCGCGCGCAGCCCGCGGTGACTCTCGAAGAAGCGCTGCGCCAGCCCGTCCATCAGCGCCAGGAACGAGTACAGCTCGTTGATGCGCCGGCAGCGTTCGCGCGCCGCCGGCTGGTCCGCGGCGGCACCGATGGCCTCCGGAGACAGTTCCTCCCGGCAGTGGCGCAGCGTGTTCAGGATCGGATCGACTTCGCGCCGCTTGCGCTGGGTGGCCACCAGCGTGAACATCTCCCAGACGTCGCTGAGCGACTCGTAGTAGTCGCGGCGGTCGCCGCGGCGGTGGACGCGCCGCACCAACCCCCACTCGACCAGTTTGCTGAGGTTCATGCTGACATTGCCGCGCGAGATGCCCAGGCGCGCCATGATGTCGTCCATCGACAGCGCCTGCCCCGTGATGTACAGCAAGCCGTGGATCTGCGCCATCGTCGGGCTGACGCCCCACAAGGAACTCATCGTCCGCCAGAGGTCCACGAAGCGGTCCTCGACGTCGGCCACTCGTCGTGTCAGGTCGGGCTTGGCGGCTTTCATGGACTTTATCTCTTTCAGGAACAACTGAAAGTTTACTCGCCAGACCGACGAATTGCAACGAGGCCGGCTCGCGGATCAACCCCGTCCATGACTCCGTCGGGCCGCGATCCTTTAACGCCGATTTTCGCAGGAGCCCAACTTCTCTTCGCTGCACTCATTTCCTTCAGCGGACCGCGGGTTTTCCTCGGCGTTTGCCGGCAACTGAACTCCGAGGCGCGAGTCCCCCGTAGGCAAGTTGTCCGAGCTTTCGACCCCACCCG
>DATFNV010000504.1:0-22742 GCA_035266225.1 Gemmataceae bacterium | reverse complement strand
GGGTAAGCAACGACAGTCTACCGACCAGGAGCCCCCTCATCACCCAACCGCTGGAAAACTGCTTAAGTTGACGCGCATGAAAGCGAGGAGCACACACAGCTCCCGGCCCCCATCCTTGCCGAAGCCAGGCCACAAGAAACCAGTGCCGGGAGGGCGCCGGCGGCTGACGCGCTGGCTGACGAGGAGGAGGAGCCGCCGGCAGCCTCGCCAGCGCCGGCGGTCGCGCCGGCATCGACGCCCGGGGCCGGTTTCGTGAAACGGGGGTTGGTGCGGCTCGATCCACTCAGCGAGGAGCAGCTGCGCCAGCGCCTCGCCTTCGCCCAGGAGGTGGGCCTCTCGCCCGCCGAGCTGCCGCCGTTGGTGGAACGATGGGCCGCCCGCTTCGCGGAGGACTTCGAGATGCGCGGCGACGTGAGCTTCGGGCCGGCGGTGCTGCTGCAGTCCCGGCCCGACCTCGCGACCCTTCCGATCCGCTACGGGCGTGCGAGTCGCCTCGGCGGGTCGGCCAGCCTGGAATTGCAGCGGTTGTCGCGGCGGTTGCACGCCTTGCTCGACCTCGCCGCGCCCGCCGACGGACAGGGCCAGCGCCGCGACCTCGCCCTGCTGAGGCAACTCCTGCGCGGCGAGCGCCTTGGCCGTAAGCCGCTCTGGCTTCGGGCCGAGGCCGTCCCCACCCTCGTGCAGGTCCTGATGCACGAAGACGAGCCGGTCCGCGCGCTGCTCATCGACTTGCTGGCGGACATCGACGGGAAACCGGCCACCGTCGCCCTGGCACAGCGAGCCGTCTTCGACCTGTCGGCGGAGGTCCGGCACCAGGCCATCGAGGCGCTGCGGAGCCGGCCGCGCGAGGAGGGGCGACTGGTCTTCGTCGATGCCTTACGCTACCCGTGGGCGCCGCCGGCCGAACACGCCGCCGAAGCGCTGGTGGCGCTGGACGACTACGGCAGTGTCCCTTACCTGGTCAGCCTTCTCAAGGAGCCGACGCCGCTCGCTCCCTTCCCCGTGGGCAAGGAGCGCTGGGCGATGCGCGAAGTCGTCGCCCTGCGGCACGTCAACAACTGCCTGGCCTGTCACCCGCCTGCTTCCTCAGGCGACGAGCCTGTGCCCGGCACCGTGCCCAACGTGAACATCACCCACGTCTCGCGCCGCCTCGTCCGGGGAGGGAGCGCCGCCGCCGCGCCCGGCACCGGCGGCTCGGGAGGCGGTGGCGGGGGTGGAGGGGGCTACGGCGGCGGCGGGGGCGGGTCGGCCAGCGGCACGACCTCCACCGTCCCCGGCGGGCCGTCCATCCAAACGCGCGTGGACACGGCCCCGGTGCTGATCCGCGCCGACATCACGTACCTGCGCCAGGACTTCTCGGTGCGGCTGCCGGTCCTCGAGCCGGGGGCGCTGCAGCTGGTGCCGCTGCGCTTCGATTATCTCGTGCGGACCCGCCTGCTCACGGCGCGGCAGGCGCGCGAGCTGCACAAACAGACCGACGACCTGGCGACATATCCGCAGCGTGAGGCAGTCCTGTCCGCTTTGCGCGAACTGACCGGCCGGGACGCCGGGCCGACGACCGCGGCCTGGGAAGGGCTCTACCCCGCGGCAGAGCAGGAGGCACGGGGCGGGCGGCTGACGCTGGCCCTGCTCGCCGCGGCCGCCGACCGGAACGACGCGCTCATCGCCCGCTACCGAGACGCGAAGGGGGTCATCTACACCGACGCCCTGGCCGGCGCCATCCCGCGGCTGCCTGCGGGGGCGCAGAACAAGGCTCGCATGGCCCTGGTTGAGCGCCTGGGCCGGATGACTCCGGCGACCCTGCGCCGCAAGCTCGCCGACGACGACACGGAGGTTCGCCGTGCCGCCGTCCACGCGTGCCTGAGCCGGGAGAGTCGGGAGTTTGTCCCCGATCTGATCGCGCTGCTGGACGACAGTGAGCCGGCCGTCGCCCTCCCGGCGCGCGAGGGGCTGCGCAAGCTGACAGGAGACGACGGAAAGTGACGTTCCGTTTCCGTTTCGCGCGGGCGTAACATCACATAGACGCGAAAACCGCTCGCGGCCTGGTGTCGGGCCGCGAGCGGCGGGGGGGGGACGGCAGGGGTTGTCGGACACTTAGAGTCTGTTTCGAAAGCCGCTTGCGGCTTAGCGGCAGCCTGGAATCCGCTAAGCCGCAAGCGGCTTTCGGAACAGACTCTTACATGTTCTCGCGTTTTTCCTCGACCAGGGTACGGATGCGCTCGCCGAGGAGGGCCACGTCGAACGGCTTCTTGAACGCCTCGCTGAAGCCGTACTCAACGAGCTTCTCCGGGGCGGCCTCGTCCTCGCTAGCCAGGGCGATGATGAGGGTCTGCTCGTAGGCCACGTCGCGGCGGAGGTTCTGGGCAATCTGGATGGCCTCGCTACGGCCCATGGCGAGGTCGATGACGATGGTGTCGGGGTGGAAGCTGTGGGCCTGGATGCCAGCCTCGAAGCCGCTATTGGCCACCTCGTAGCGGTAGTCCTCGTCGTCGGGAAGCAGCTCCTTGACGCGGTCGATGAAGAGCTTTTCGGCACCGATGATGAGGATCTTGTGCCAGCCCTCTTCCTCCAGTTCCCCAAGGGGCATGCCGTGCTCCTTGAGGAAGCGGATCAGGTGCTCGCGGGGGATGCGGCGGTCCTGGCTGCCGGGGATACGGTAGCCGCGGAGCCGGCCGGAGTCGAACCACTTGCTCACCGTCCGGGGCGCGACCTTGCAGATCTTCGCCACCTGCCCGGTGGTAAACACTTTTTTCATCGCAGCCACTCCAATACGGGATTCGCTGAGTCCACACCCGGGCGGCGGTCGCGGGCACGCCGTACGGGGAGCCTTCGGCCCGTGCCGGCGCTCATTCCGGGGCCGCAGCGGTTGCGGGACGACCGCCGGGGCCTCCTGCCCGGGATGGCGCCAGAGGGGCACAGCAGGGGGGCCAGAGCCAAGGGGTGGGGCCGCGCGGAGTCGGCCCGCCATCCTGGCGGGCCGGGGGGTTCCTCGGGAAGTCCTCAGCGGGCCCACCGCCCTGGCTTGCTAATGAATCGGCTCCACGCCTCGCCCAACATGAGACAATGGCCGCAGCCTGGGGAAGTTCTGCCGGTTCGCCTTCTTGTGCCTTTCCCGCCCGTTGCCCCGGTTGACGCGCGCGGCGCGGCCCTCCGGACGGAACCTCGCGGACCGCCTGGAACGGGGCAGACGCTGGGGCGGGAGACAGGACACGAGAACGGACGAGCCGTGGGAAGGGTGCCGGCGGAAAGGGACGCTCGTGTGGGATGTGCCGGCGCTTCCCTGTTCCGTCGGCATTCTAGCGGGACAGACAAGGGGGCAGGCGCCTGATTTGCCGCTCGCGGCTTAGCGTTCGCGCCATCAAGGATGGCGCGAACGCTAAGCCGCAAGCGGCGAAAAGCCGTGAGGGGAGCTTGACATGCATCAGCGCGACGTTATACTAGAAATGTCCCGCCTGTCGGGGTGATCGCTGATGGGCGACGGCGATTGCTTCGGCGGCGGGACTTTTTTTCCCCTCACACACCTCCCCTACCCCAACTTCTTCCGAAACACCACCATGGTGTCGCCGTCGGCGTAGTAGTCGCGCAGCGTCGCTTCCTGGTCGTAGCTATTCTTGAGGTAGAACTTCCGCGTTAGCTCGTAATGCGGCAGCGACGAGGTCTCGATGAACAGCACCCGGCCGCCGAGCCCACGGACCTCGTCCTCCAGATACTTCAGCAATTCCTTACCGACGCCGCGGGCCTGGATGGTTTTCGAGACCGCGATCCAGTAGAGATACCACGTCCGGTCCGTCATCGCCGCCGGTGCGTAGTAGGCGAAGCCGATCACCTTGCCGCGCTCCTCGCGCGTCACGCAGCGATGGCCGTGTTCGTGGTTGTAGGCGTGGAAATCGTCGAGCACCTCCTTCAGCGCCTCAACCTCGTGCGGCTTGAAGACGCCGGTGCCCTCCGCCAGGAGTAAGAGGACAGGCGTGTCGGCGGGTGTTGTCGGACGGATCATGAGAGAGTTCCTCACTGGCAGTAGCCGCTTGCGGCTTCGCACGGCATGCGAAGCCGCAAGCGGCTCGACCGCGAGAGTGTACCATGCCCGTCAGTGGATGGAAACGGTTGCTGGCCGGGGCGCCGTGGTTTCGCGCCGAGGGCGCCTACCCCATCGAAGCCTATTCCGAGTTCGTGCCGCCGCCGCGCCTGGGGCCGAAACCCTACGGCACCACGGGCATCAACCCCATGCCCGACGGCGACCCCTTCGGCTGGGCCATCACCGAGTACGAAGAGGCGTTCGAGCTGCGGCCCGGCCTGGAGAAGCTGGCTCATCGGGCCGTCGGTGCGGCCGCCCACCTCGGCTGCGGCGATCCGGCCCACTGCATCGCCCGGCACAAGCTCCTCGACAACCCCTACTGGCCGCCCGAGTTGGCCGAGGCGGCGGGCCAGATGCCGCACGAGCGTTACGTCATCCTCATGCCGCTGGCCCTCTCGCGCACCCAGGACGACAAGGGCCGCATCCGCTGGACCCTCTTCGGCGGCAGCGAACAGGGGCCCGAACGGGCCTTCTGGAAGAGCTTCTTCCGCACCCCTACCAAAGTAGCGCCCGACAAGGAAGGCATCGACTTCATCCGCGGTCTGCTGGCCGCGGCGTACGGCGTCGAGATCCTCAATGCGGACCACCTCCACGAAGTCGGCTTCCACGTCCTGGAAGGCGGCCCGTCGGACGAGCCGCTGCCCACCTGGACCGTCCGCTACTGTTGGGGCCCCCGTCAGTCCTTGCGGGGGGTCAAGTACCTGCTCACCTTCCGCCCGTTCGGGAAGCTGCCGGCCGCGGTGCGGCGCGCCTACCTCGCCGGGGAGCTGCACCTGCTGCCTTTCCCCGGCAGCCTGGTCTTCTGGGGGGCGCCGCCGTACCGGCGCTTGCAGCGGCAGCTGCCGTTCGCCATGCAGATTCCTCTATTGCACCTCTTCCACCGGCACGAGGATCCGCAGGGCATTCGCGTCCCTCAATCGGGCTGGCTGCACGAGCCACGGGGGCACAGGCCGGAGCCGAGCGACCAACACGGGCCGATCCGCAACAGCTACAAGCGGTCCCACCGCTGGCAGCGCGTCCACCGCCACGAGGACGAGCTGGCGGTGCTGGCGAAGGAGGACAAGGTGGCACACGTCCTGTTCAGCACCGACGGCAAAGACCTCGGCCTGTACGGCAAGCCGATGGCCCGCAACGCCCAGGTCTGGACGGACGACTACAAGTTGCTGCTCGACGGCCCACGCGCGACTCCGGGGAAGATCGTCGTCGCCGCCGAGGCCGTGGCCGAAGGGGGGCAGTTCGGCTACCGCTTCCACTTCCCCGCCATGCGCGTCGGCCGGCACGAAGTCTACTGGCACCGTCCCCTCGTCGCGTACCTGTCGCCGCAAACGAAGCAAGCCGCGATGCTGCCGTCGGCGCCGCTCGGCTACCTGACCGCTTACGACGCAGATGTCCCCGACCTGGGGGATCCCGTCGAACTGTGGCCGCGCCTGCTGCAACGCGAAGGACACGCGGACGCCGTGGCGCTGTTCGACCGGACTCACGACGAGCGGCCGCACCAGACGGCGCGCAACGTCCGTAAGCTGCTCGACGCCCGCGGCCTGCTGGGCAGGCCGCTGTCGCCGGCCCTGGCCCGCCGGATGATCGCGGTGCCGAAGCATCAGGGCCTCGACGAGTGGTTGGATGCCCTGCCCGGCCGGTCGTGTGACCCCGAGCGAGCCCGCCGGCTGGTGAAGCAACTGCGGGCTTCCTTCGCCAAGCCCGACCGGGGGGGCGGGAAGGCGGCGCCGAAGCCGTTGACCTACGCCCGGACGGCAAACCGCCCATTCGAGGTGGCCTACTGGAAGACGATTTGCTACCTCGCTCACGGGCAGCACATGACGAAGAACAACGCCGACTGCGTCCGCGACGAACCGACGCAGAAGGCCCTGCCGCACCTGCGCCGCGACCTGGACGACCTCGGCGACTACCTGCTCGGCTATTACGAGGAGTTGATCGGCAAGTACGGCCTGCGCGGCCGGGCGCTGGCCGGCGAGGTGCCGTTCCGCTGGCAGACGGCGTTCCCCTTCCCGTGGATGGGCGGCTGGCTGAACAACCAGGAAGGGGAGGCCGTCGAGCGCGACATCGTCCTGGTCATCCCGGGGCGCGACCGCAGCCGGGCGGTCATCATGGGGGATCACTACGACACGGCGTTCATGGTGGACTGCTACGACCCGGATTACGGGGGCACCGGCGCCCGCTTGGCCGCCGCGGGAGCGGACGACAACCACTCGGCGACGGCGGCACTGATGCTCGGGGCCCCGGTCTTCCTGGAGATGAGCCGGGCCGGCACGCTGGGTTGCGACGTGTGGCTGGTCCACCTGACCGGCGAGGAGTTCCCCGCCGACTGCCTGGGCGCACGAGCCTTGTCTCGGCGGCTGGTCGAGGGGACGCTGAAGCTGCGACTGCCCGACCAGACCTGGCACGACCTGTCGGGGACGCGGGTGCAGGGCGTCTACGTCCTCGACATGGTAGCGCACAACAACAGCCACGACCGCGACGTGTTCCAGATGGCGCCGGGGATCGGGCCGGAGTCGCTGTGGTTGGCGTACCAGTCGCACCTGGCCGCGGAGGCGTGGAACGCGGGGACGACGGGCTGGAACCGCCGGCCGTCGCGCAAGGGCTGCGGCCGGGGCCAGCGCAGCGCCGACGGCAAGACGGTCCCCGGGCCGGCACTCCACCCGTTGCTGGACGGGCAGGTGCGGCTGCCCTACGACCCGCGCAGCACCCTGTACAACACCGACGGGCAAATCTTCAGCGACGCGGGGGTGCCGGTGGTGCTGTTCATGGAGAATTACGACATCAATCGCGCCGGCTACCACGACACCCACGACACGATGGAGAACATCGACCTGGATTACGGGGCGGCGGTGGCGGCCATCGCTATCGAGTCGGTGGCGCGGGCCGCGACGGAGGAGGCGCCGGAGCCGCTTGCGGCTTCGCACGTTTGACCTGCGAAGCCGCAAGCGGCTTTCAGTCCTCAGCGCCCTTGCGCCGCTGCGCCTTGCGGTGCGACTGCTGCCGCTTGGCGGCCAGGCGCCGTTCCCGGGACCCGCGCGAGGGACGGGTGGCCTTGCGCGGCTTCGGGGGGTGGAGCGCCTGAAGGATCATCTCACGCAGTTTTGCCAGGCAGTCCTCGACGTTGCGGCCCTGGTCGCGGTAGCGCTGGCTCTGGAGCACCAACTCCCCCTCGGCGGTGATCCGATTGGCCTGGCGGGCGCGCAGCCGGTCCCTCACCTCCGGCGGCAGGGTGGTGTTGGCCACGATGGGCCAGTGCAGGACCGCCTTCGACGCCACCTTGTTGACGTTCTGTCCCCCCGGCCCGCCGGAGCGCGCGTAACTGAATTGCAGCTCCTCGTCGGGGACGGTGAGGGTCGCGGTGATCTCCATGCGAGCCATTATACCCACCTGGCGGTGGAATTGTGTAACCGGGGCGGCGGCTTGCGGCAGTAGGAAGGTGGCGCGGCAGGGTCCGCGCTTCCCCTGTTTCAGCAAGGCGCACATTTCTTCGGCCAGGTTGTGGCGTGGTGCGCGCGGGGGTCGTATAATGCGGCGCGACTCGACCATCCCGTCCTGTGTCAGCAGCGAGCGAAGTGCATGGCCACCGACCGCGTCCTCCCTCCGGCATTTTCCTCAGCCGACAGCGATGTCGGGACGAACCACACCCCCGGCGTGGAGGAATCGGTCGGCCCGCTGCGTCGCCTGCAGGAGAACATCGCGGGCGTGCTGCTCGGCAAGCCCGAGGCCATCCGCCTGGCCGTCGTCGCCCTCCTGGCCGACGGACACCTGCTGATCGAGGACGTGCCCGGCATCGGCAAGACGCTGCTGGCCAAGGCCCTGGCGCGCAGCATCGACGGCGTTTGCCACCGCGTCCAGTTTACGCCCGACCTGCTGCCGAGCGACCTGACCGGCACCAGCGTGTTCCACCAGCCGCGCGGCGAGTTCGTCTTCGTGCCCGGTCCGCTGTTCGCCAACGTCGTCCTGGCCGACGAGATCAACCGGGCCACGCCGCGCACCCAGTCGGCGCTGCTGGAGGCGATGAGCGACCGGCAGGTGTCGGTGGACGGCCGCCCCTGGCCGCTCGGGCCGCCGTTCCTGGTGCTGGCGACGCAGAACCCTTACGAGTTCGAGGGCACCTATCCGCTGCCGGAGTCGCAGCTGGACCGCTTCCTGCTGCGGTTGCGCCTTGGCTACCCCGACCGCGCCGCCGAGAAGGCCATCCTCACCGCGCACCGGGCTGGCGAGCCGGTCGAACTGCTGCGGCCGGTCCTCGGCGGGGACGACATCATCGCGCTGCAAGGGCTGGTGCGGCGGGTGCGCGTCGAGGACAGCCTGAGCGACTACATCCTCGACCTGACCGCCGCCACGCGCGCCCACCCCGACATCTACCTGGGCGCCAGCACCCGGGCGGCGCTGGCGCTGTACCGGGCGGCGCAGGCCGTGGCCCTCATCGACGGACGCGATTACGTCGTCCCCGACGACGTGAAACGACTGGCGGGACCGGTGCTGGCGCACCGCCTCCTGGCGAAGGCGTCGCGCCAGGGCGGGCGCGGCGATGCCGCCGAGGCCGTCGTCGCCGACATCGTCGGACAAACGCCGCTACCGGCGTAAGGGGGAGGCGATGGGCAACCGCCGAACGCGAAGCGACGTTGGGACTCCCTCCGTACTGAGTACCGAGTACTCCGTACCCAGTTCCGCTCCCTCGCCGGGCCGTACTCGCGTCAGGTCCCATCGCTACTTCACCCGAGTCGGCCTGCTCTGGCTGCTGGGGGCAACGGTCGCCGTGAGCATCAGCCTGTTTCGGTCGATCAACCTCCTTCTGCTGCTGGGCTGCTTTCTGCTGGCGCTGCTGCCACTGAACCTGATGCTGGCCGGGCGGCGCCTGCGGCACCTGCGGGCATCGCGTCGACTCCCGCGGCCGGTCTTCGCCGGCACGCCGTTCGCCGTCCAGATCGAGCTGGTCAGTCGGCGGGGGCCGGTCCTGGGGCTGCGCGTCGAGGATTGCGGCGACGCCCACGAGGTGGCCTGGTTCCTGCCGCGACTGCGCAAAGGCGAGTTGGTTCGGCTGCGGGGCGAGGTAACGCTGCCGCGGCGCGGCCGCTACGCCTTCGCGGCGGTGCGCGTCTGGAGCGGCTACCCGTTCGGGCTGGCGGCTCGGCGGGCGTGGCTGACGGCGACGGACGAGATCATCGTCTTGCCGCGGCTGGGTCGCGTCCGCCGCGGTCTGTTGCGCCGCCGCCTGGTGACGTCCGCGCCGGTCGCGGCGCGCGAGGCCCGGCCGAGCCGGCGCGACCCCGCGGCCCAGACCGATTTCCACAGCCTCCGCGCCTTCCGCAGCGGCGACAGCCCGCGCTGGATTCACTGGCGCACCAGCGCCCGCCGCGGCGAACTGATGGTCCGCGAGTTCGAGGACGAACACACCGACAACCTGATCGTCGTTCTCGACCTGGGCGCAGAGGAGAGCCCCGCCGTCGTCGAGGCGGCCGTCAGTCTGGCGGCCACGGTGTGCTGGGAGTGGTGCCGGCAACGGGGCGACCGGCTGGCCCTGGCCGTCGGCGGGCCGGAGCCGGCGCTGATCGAGGGAGTTACCGGTGAGGCGCTCGCCTTCCGCCTGCTGGAGTGTCTGGCGGTGCGGCCGGGAGTGGGCGACCGCGCCGCCCTGCTGGATCGGCTGGGGGCCGAGCCGCTGCCGCGCGCGGCGGTGCTGCTGGTGACGACGCGCGCCGATGGCTTCGCCGACGAGTTGGCCCGGCGCCTGGGGCGGCCCGTCGCCTGCGCCGAGGCGTCCGACCTGGCCGGGGTCGAGTTCTACGAGGGACCTGCCGACCATGACGCTTAACCTCGCCGCCCGCGTGACCGGCTACCTGACCCTCGCCCTGGCGGTCGCCTGTCTGGCCTGCGCCGACGCCACGTTCGTGCCCGCGCTGCCGTGGCTGTTGCCGATCATCCTTGTCGTGCTTGTCGTCGGCTTCGTGGCCGAGGGGCGCGGCTGGGTGCTGCCCGCCTGGGTCGCCAACGTCCTGGGCATCGGGATCGTCGTGGCGGTGACGGGGGGCGTCGTCGTCTATGTCCTGGGAAAAGCGGACGTCCCGGGCGACGACCGGCCGCTGGCGCTGCTCCTGCTGCCGTACATCGGGCCCTTCCTCCTGGTGCTGGCGCTGGTGAAGCTGTTCCGGCCGAAGACAGCGAGCGACCTGTGGGCGCTGCAAGGACTCGGCCTGCTCATGGCGGGGTTGGGGTGCGTGCTGGCCGACGGCGGTCCCTTCGGGGCGCTGCTGCTGGCGTACCTGGTCTGCGGCGCCTGGCACCTCGCCCTGGCTTACCTGCGTCGCGAGGAGCTGCGCACCACCGCGACCCGGCCGGCCCGGGGTGCCGTGCCGTGGCGCGCCCTGGGGGTGCTGCACGGCCCCCGGTCGGTGTTGGCGGCGGGGTTGCTGGCCGTGCCGGTCTTTCTCCTGTTGCCCCGCGCCGGCGACGAGCCGTGGACCCCGCTGATCCTGGCGGGGCCGCACGGGGGGAAGGGCGCCGGCCGCGGTAACGTCGGGCTGACGGCCGGCATTGACCTGAACCGCACCGAGACGCTCGACCCCGCCGACGAGGTGGCGGTGCAGGTCGAGGCCTTCCACGACCGAACCCAGACGCAGCCGAAGACCGACCTGCGGCCGACCCAGCGCTGGCGCGGGCTGACGCTGGATTCCTACGAGAACGGGCGCTGGGGGCCGGGCCGCACCCTGCTGGCCAACTCGGTCCTGATCGACGAGGTGATGGGCCAGCCCCAGTTGCTGCCGCCGCCGCCGCCGCAGACCCGGCCGTTGCCCGACCTGGGGCGCGGCCAGTATTACCTGAACTTAACGGTCCTCCCCAGGAAGGCCGGCGGGCTGGTGCTGGCCGAACCGGCCGTCGTGCGCGGCCGCGTGTTGCCGGTGGCCCCAGCGCTCGGTGAGGCCCGGGTCCGGCCGCTCTTCCAGGAGATGATGGGCATCCTGACGCCGGTGCCCCAGCCCCACGATCGCACCGAGGTCCGCTACCGGCAGGTGGTACCGCAGGCCGCCGACCCGAACCTGAGCGAGCCGGGGCCGGTCCACGTGCGATACGCCGCCTTGATCTCGCGGCCACCGGCGGGACCGCTGGGGCCGTGGACGCGCGCCCTGGTCGCGCGCCTGGCCCGGCCAGCCGGCTCGGACCTGCGCCCCGCCGACATCGAGCCGGTAGCGATGGTCGGCGGTTGGACGTGGCCGCGCGACCCGGAGCGGGTGGCGCGGGCGCTGACGACCTACCTGTCGTCGTCGGGCGATTACACCTACAGCTTCGAGCAGGAGCGCTCCGACAGCGCCCTCGACCCGACCTTCGACTTCCTGGTCAACGTGCGGCACGGCCCCTGTACGCGCTTCGCGTCGGCGTTGGCCCTGATGCTGCGCTCGCTGGGCCTGCCGGCGCGGGTCGTCCTTGGCTTTCGGGGCTGTGAGCACCTCGGCGGCGGTCACTACCAGGTCCTCTCCAGCCAGGCCCACGCCTGGGTCGAGGTGTTGGTGGGACGGCCGGGGCCCGAAGGGACGACCCTGTGGCACTGGCTGACCCTCGACCCGACGCCGTCCGCCGAGGAGGTGCCGCGACCCTCGTTCTCCCTGGTGCGCTGGTGGGAAAAGCACGGGGATGCGAGCGCGGCACTGTGGCGCGATTACATCGTTGAATACAACCCGAACACGCAGGGGAACGTGGTGCTCGGGGCGCTGAGCGACAGTTTCGCCGGGACCGAGGAGTCCCTGCCCAACTCGCCGGCCGCCGGGCTGCTCGTCGGGGCGGCCGTGGCGCTCGGCGCCGTCGCGCTCGGGGCGGGCTGCCTCGTCTGGTTCAAGCGCCGGCGGCCGGCGCGGGCACGACACGTCAGCCGGGTGCCGTTCTACGCCCGCCTGCTCGACGTGCTGGCCCGACGGCACGGACTGCGGCCGCTGCCGGCGCAGACCGCGCGGGAGTTCGCCGCCGAGGCCGGCCGGATCCTGCGAGAGCAACCGGCCACGGCGGGGCTGGCCGAGCTGCCGGCGCGGCTGGCCGAGTTGTTCTACCGCGTGGCCTACGGCGGCCGGCCTCTGACCGACGACGAGGCCCACGCGGTGCAGCGCGAACTGGACGCCTTGGCGGCGGCGCGGTAACTCACAGTACTGCGTACTCAGTACTGAGTACTCGGTACTCCGGAGTCACCCATGCCCCACCCGACGCGGATGTCCGCCGGCGACACCGGCCTGCTGATCGTCGATGTTCAAGAGAAGCTGATGGTGAAGATCCCCGGTGCCGCCGCCCTGGTGCGCGACGCCGGCTTCCTCATCGACGTGGCCCGCCTCCTGGACATGCCGGTGCAGGCGACGGAGCAGTACCCCAAGGGGCTCGGCCCGACCGTCGCCGACCTGGCCCGCCGCCTGCCGCAGCGCCCCGACAAGACCGACTTCAGCTGCTGCGCCGTGCCGAGCGTGGTTGATACCTTCCGGCGGGCCGCCCGGCCGAAGGTCGTCCTGGCCGGCATCGAGGCGCACGTCTGCGTGCTCCAGACGGCGCTCGACCTGCTCGCCCTCGACTTCCGCGTCTACGTCGCCGCCGACGCCGTCGCCAGCCGCTACCCCATCGACCGCGACTTTGCCCTGCGGCGGCTGGAACAGGCCGGCGCGATCCTCACCACGGCCGAGGCGTGTGTCTTCGAGTGGGTCGGCGGCTCCGGCCACCCGCAATTCAAGGCGCTCAGCGCCCTGGTCCAGGAGCGGATGCAGGCGATACAACAGTAGCAGTTGCGATTTATCGTTTCGCGCTCGGGTCGGCGATTTATCGTTTCGCGCTCGCGTGACATGACGCGAGCGCGAAACGATAAATCGGCGCTGCAAGGAGCCATCCCCGTGCCGGTCCCCGGTCAACTGAACCCGTCGCCGCGCGTCCTGCTCGGCCCAGGTCCCAGCGACGTCCACCCGCGTGTCCTCACCGCGATGGCCACGCCGCTACTCGGGCACCTCGACCCCGAGTTCCTGGACCTCTTGGGCATGGTTCAAGCCGGGGTAACACTTGGCGCCGTAGGTCAGGCTTTCCAGCCTGACGAGAAGCGAGTCAGGCTGGAAAGCCTGACCTACGGCCGCGCCACCCGAAACTGCCCCGTTCTGAACCATGCCACCTCTTGCGGCTTGGCGTTGCGCGAACCCCATGCCGCAAGCGGCCGTATCAATACCACCATGACTACTCCACAATTCCCCACCGCCCGCCCCCGGCGATTGCGCCACAACCCGCTCCTGCGCCAGATGGTCCGCGAGACGGCCCTGGCGCCCGACGACTTCATCCTGCCGCTGTTCGTCCGCCCCGGCCGCGGCGTCCGCAACGAGATCGCCTCGATGCCGGGCAACTACCAGCTCAGCGTCGATACCCTCGTCGATGAGGTCGGCGCCGCCGCCGAACTCGGCATCCGCGCCTTCATCCTCTTCGGCATCCCGTCGCGCAAGGACGCTACCGGGGCCGTCGCCTGCGAGGACGAGGGCATCGTGCAGCAGGCGCTGCGGGCGCTGCGCTCGGCGTTCAAGGACGGCGTGCTGCTCATCACCGACGAGTGCTTCTGCGAGTACACCGAGCACGGTCACTGCGGCGTGTTGTCGGAGTACGGCCGGCGCCGCGATGTGGACAACGACGCCACGCTGCCGCTGCTAGCGGCGCAGTGCGTCAGCCACGCCAAGGCGGGGGCCGACATGGTGGCGCCCAGCGGCATGCTCGACGGCATGGTTGGCGCCATCCGCCGCGGCCTGGACGAGGCCGGCTTCGCCTGGCTGCCCATCATGAGCTACGCCGCCAAGTACGCCAGCGCCTTCTACGGCCCGTTCCGCGACGCGGCCGAGTCGCCGCCGCAGTTCGGCGACCGCGGCGGCTACCAGATGGACCCCGCCAACGGCGACGAGGCCCTGCGCGAAGTCGCCCTCGACGTCGGCGAGGGCGCCGACCTTATCATGGTCAAGCCGGCGCTGGCGTACCTGGACGTCATTCGCCGCGTCAAGGATCGCTTTGGCCTGCCGGTGGCGGCCTACAACGTCAGCGGCGAATTCGCGATGGTCAAGGCGGCCGCCGCCCGGGGATGGATCGACGAGCGCCGCATCACCCTGGAGATCCTCACGGGCATCAAGCGCGCCGGGGCCGACGTGATCCTGACCTATCACGCCCGGGACGCGGCGCGGTGGCTGAGGTAACTTCCGGAAAAACCATTGCTCCGCCTTCAGCACGTCCCTTACGATAGACGAGACTCGCGCGATTCTTCGGCCGGGCGCGCCCCGGCTAACTCGTCGCCGCAATCGCCGGCCGCGGAGCCGGGATGGGACCACCGATGATGCCGGGAAAAGAAGTCGGTCCGTTCACCGTCGAGCGCGAACTGGGCAGCGGGGCCATGGGCTCCGTCTACCTGGCCCGCTACAAGAACGGTCAGCGCGTGGCCCTGAAGTTCATCGGGGCCGGCGTCCTCGCCAACTCCAAGACGGCTGATCGCTTCGAGCGCGAGGCGGAAATCCTCAAGCAGCTCAGGCACCCGAACATCGTCCGACTCTTCGGCCACGGCAAGCACCAGAAACTGCCGTACTACGCGATGGAGTACGTCGAGGGCGAGACGCTGGCGCAGGTGCTGGAGCGGCGCGGCCGGCTGCCGTGGGAGGAGGTCGTGACGCTGGGCCGGCAGCTGTGCGCCGCGCTGCAGCACGCCCACGAGCAGGGCATCATCCACCGCGACGTCAAGCCGTCCAACCTGATGGTGCTCCCCGACGGCACGCTGAAGCTGACCGACTTCGGCATCGCCAAGGACCTCGACATGACGCAGCTGACCAGCGCCAACTGCGCCGTCGGCACCGCCAGCTACATGTCGCCGGAGCAGTGCAAGGGCGAGCGCAATCTTTCGCACAAGTCGGACCTGTATTCGCTCGGCATCGTCCTGTACGAGCTGCTGACGGGGCACAAGCCGTTCGAGGCCGAGAACGTGATGGACCTGTTTTTGCAGCACGTCCAGGGGGACTTCGAGCGGCCGTCGCGGGTGGTCATGGGCATCCCGCCGTGGCTGGACACGCTCGTCTGCCAACTCCTGGAGAAGAGGCCCGACAAGCGGCCGTTCGACGCCGCGCTGGTGGGGGCGGCCCTGGAGCAGGTCGTCGAGAAGGTGAAGACGCAGCAGAGCGCCGGCGTAGATGCCCTGACCGGCGGAGTGACGACGACCGGGACGCGGCTGTCGGCGCGCACGCTGAGTGGCGAGGACAAGGAGGCGGCCCGCACCCTGGCCAAGGGCCTCGGCAAGGGCGGCAAGAAGAAGCGGAAGAAGCCGATCTACAAGCGCGTCTGGTTCCAGGCCGCGAGCATCGTGCTGGCGCTCCTGGCCATCGGCGGGCTGATCGTCCTCGCCGTGCAGCCGCCGAACCCGGATCGGCTGTACAAGGAAGCCAAGCGCCTCATGGAGTCGGGCGACCCGGCGAAGAGGGAGCTGGCGCGCAAAGACGCCATCTCCAAGTACCTGCAGTACCACAGGAAGAAGATGGCCGGCACCGAGCAGTTGCAGCAGATCCAGGCGTGGGCCGACGAGATGGACGCGGAGCAGCGTGAATCGACGCTGCTGCACCGCATGAAGCTCAAGTTGACGGCGGAGACCTCGGCAGAGTCGGCGGCGCGGAAGGCCATCGACCAGGAGGATTCGGGACAGTTAGACAACGCGCGCGCAACCTGGCAGGGCTTGCTGAGGTACGAGACGGAGGCGGAGGAACGGAGCGACCAGTTGCTCGCTTTCGTCGCCAAGAAGCGCCTGGGGAAACTCGACCAGGCGAAGGAACGCTTCGGGAAGCTGGAATCCAAGGTCGAAGCGATCCGCATTGGTGAGAACCGGGAGCCGGACTCGAAGTCGGAGGAAAAGGCGATCGAAGCCCTTCGCTTCGAGAAGGTCGGTGATGCCTTCCTGGCGGCACGGCGCTGGGGGGAGCTGAAGACGATGCACGACAAAGAGGGCGGCGAGCGCCTGTGGCTGCTGATCGCCGCCCGTCAGGAGAGGGAACAGGAGCAGAAGAAGAATGACTTCGAGTCACCAAATGAAAAATCCGAGCGGAAAAGGATCCTGAACAAAGAACTCGACGACGCCGAGAAGTTGATGAAAGAGGAGAAGCGCCGGCTCGAGGGGCGGCAGAGGGCTCTTGAGGTGAAGCACTTGTACGAGAACGCGAACGTCCCCGGGTCGGACGAAGCGGTGGAGCGCGCGAACAGGCTCCTCAACGCGAAATGAAGTCGCCGGTCAGCCAGCGCACCAGGCGGCGCGAGCGCCGGGTCCAGCCGCCGGCCAGCCACAGGCCCCAGTGGGAGCGCGGCCGCGGATGCAGCCGCCGCCAGGCCAGGTACGTCAGCACGCCAAACATCCCCGCCAGCGCTCCCTGCGCGGCGAAAGCCGGCATCGCCAGGACCAACCCGACGCCGGCGTACAGGCTCAACGTCGGCACCAGGTCGTTCCAGCTGATCAGCCCCACCGCCCAGCCGCGCCTCGACAGCGGCCAGAGCAGCTGCACCGGCCAGCCATAGAAGAGGATGTCGGAGACGAGATGGCCGAGCAGGCCCGCCTGCAACCACAGCCACAGCGGCGGGAAGGGGCCGAGGTTATAGACGAACGCCCCCAGCAGCGCCAGCGCCAGCGGGCCGAGCACCGTCATCGGCAACCCGTGCCCGAGCTTGCGGTGCCAACGGCGATACACGTCCCAGCCGCCGACGAGCGTGATCGCGTCGAGGTCGGGCAGGAAGCCGGCGAGCATCATCAGGGCCGTGCCGCCCGGCCCGTACTGCTGCTGGGCGCCGAACTGGGCCATCAAGAAGGACAGGGCAAGATGTTCGGGTACTTTCATGACGGCCCGCAAAAAGGGTCGGGGGGCGCAAAGAGAAAGCCACAGGTCACAGGACTCGCGGCGAGTGGATTTGCACCGCTGACCCCCAGCTGAAAATCGCCGCCGCAACTTCAGAAGCCGCAAAGCCTTAGAGAGCCAGGCACATTGTATTACTAGACATCCGTTCTCTGAACAACAACAGGGGGAATCGTTCAGGGCATGGCCGAAGCGCCGCCTGAGCAGCGAGGGGGGGCAAATCTTGTATCGGAAGGATAGGGACCACTGGTGCATAACACAAGGTACGAAAAAGTGCCGCCGCGCGACAAGCAGGGCAACTTTGTCCTTGGCCCTGACAGTCGAGGAAGTCCAGCATCGGCTTCGGGTCGGTGCCAGCCAGCCAGTCGCGTTCGGTCACGGCCTAGTTCTTGCCCAAGATGAGGTCCAGCGCCCAACACCCCCTGACGTGCGGCCCTTCACTTCGGCAATGGTCCAGCAGTTCTGCGTCGTCGCAGCCCGCGTCGAGCAAGGCGTCGGCGAGGATCGGCAGGCGGTCGAAGGCCCGCTCGGCGTAGATGCCTTCGGCAATGCGGCGCACTGTGCCATCGTTCCACGCCAGGACCGCCGGGGCAGGCGGCCGCGCCGGGCGGAACGGGTTGCCGAAGATGTCCCGCTGCAGGCCAACTCGCACTTGAGCCCCGATCGCCTGGGCCCAGTCGTCGGCACTGCCAGACTTCATGATGGCCTCAATCGCGGCGCGCTCGACGTGGGACACCGCCGTGACCACCTCAGGGATTTCCGAGGAAGCCACCGCCGCCGCGGCCCGCGCCGCCCAGTACCACGTCTTCCCTGTGGAGACTCCTGCTCCTCCCGCGACGCTCAGGTATTCGGCGAAGACCAGGGGATCATTCGCAACTACCGCCGCCCCGGCCGCATCCTGTGCCGCCCTCAAGTCCTCTTCGCCCACCAGCCCATCGGCATAACGGGCGCTGGTACGCACTGCATTGCGGCTCCGCTCGTCCCGCATCAGGGTTCTGATGCGGCCGCAGCAGGCGACCGCGAACAATCGAAGTTTGCGAGCGCTGGGCTGTTGCCGCCCCGCTCGACCCGGGTCGCCCCCAAGACCGAGCATGGCCAGAAACGCGTTACCGATACCGATGTCTCTGCCCAGCAGGTGAGCAAGTATCCTGTCCGGATCCGTACAGGCCAGCCACTCGGCTTCGGTCATGGGCTTTGCCCCTTTCGGCAGCATCGAGCGGGGAGGGAGTCGAACCCCCTGAGCGCTTTCTTCGAGCACTCCAGCGGCTTTGAAGAGCGTTGCGGCTAAACCGAACCGCATCCGCGCCCCCTTCACGTCCAGCCAGCGTGAAGGCTACCCCACCGCCGTCCGTCCGTCCAGCGCCGGACAGCCCTCACGCAACTGCTGGTGCAGGAGGGGGCGTGAACACGAACGTCTGCGTGAGGTTGCCGTAGGCGTCAGCGGTGCCGTGACGTTGCCGTAGGCGTCGTAGAAGGTCTGCGCGATGGGCTGGTTGGGGGCCTGCGTGTTGGTGAGCAGCCCGTCGGGGTTGTAGAACTGAGCTGCGGGCCACCGTGCCGAGGGGAGTGAGCGCCTGGTCCACAACTCCGCCGCACGGGCGACCACGGCCGAGCGGCCTGCCCGGCGGATTCGTTTCATCAGCGGTGAAACGAATCGCGTTTCCGCATGTCCTTACCAATTGCCGTCTTACGGCCGGTGTGTACCATTCGTTTCACGCCTTTGGTAGACACCCCGCAGGGGGGCTTTGCTACGCATCCGCCTTTTGTAACGGATTGCGCCGGGTTGTAACGCATTGCGCCCGATCCCACGCCGTACTGCGCAGCCCATAGCCGGGTCATTCGACAGGCCGCGGAAGGCAGCGCCGGCGGAAGTATCACCGAAGAGGCCGCGGGGCCGGCCGCGGAAGGCGAAGTGATCGAGGGCGACGAAAGCGCCTCACGCAATCCTCGCAACGGCAAGCGGCATCCCCGCGGCCTACCCGAAGCCGGCTTGCCCCGCGGTCGCCTGGGGAGCAAGGGGGATAGGCTACTACAAAGTAGTTTAGAAACGTCAGGCTTCCTTGCTAACCATTCTGTTCCTGGGAGAGATGAGCGGCGGGATACTCCGAGGCTCAGTCGGTCAAGACCCGTCGCGGATTCCTTGTCGTTTGGCGTTCGCCCCGCCCCGCGGAAGGGTTTATCGTCTCCCGCGGGGCGGAGCGAACGCCAAACGACAAGCAGCACTACGTCCCCCAGCGGCGCAGCAACTGAGGCTCGACGCCGAGCTGATCGCAGACGCGGCCGACGATGAAATCGACCTGGTCCTGAAGGGTGCGCGGCCGGGTTTAGAAGGCGGGCATCGCCGGCAGCACCACGGCCCCCGCCTCGGCGCAGGCGGCCAGGTTGCGGAGCTGCTCCCGGTTGTCGTTGTGGGCGTGGACGCCGAAGCGCACCTCGCGGGCGCCGCCGGAGGCAAGCGGCCCTGCGCCGGACGAATACGCAGATACCTATTCCTTGCCGGCTGCCGCTCCTGTTGTCCACCCCGTCCGCGGCGACGCCTTTGCTCTTGTCCCGGGCGAAACAAATCGGTAATCAGCTGCACGTCCTACGACAACCTGCACCGAGCCTGTCTCCGTCGCTTCGTGGGACACCCTCTCCTTGTCAAGGGTGCTTCAGCCATGCCCTCGTCCCGTTTTCGCACCGTTGGCCGGTGGGGCGCGTGCTTGTCGGTCTTGGTCAGTTCGTGCCACGGCTTGCCGGCGCTGCCCGGCCTGGACTACGGCGACAACTGCCCTGGCCCGGAGCTGCACAGCTGCGCCCAACCGTCGGTGATGGCTCTGGCGAAAGACCTCGACGCGCTGGAGGCGCACATCGAGCGCTATGGCAGCGTCGTGGCCAAGCAGCCCGACGTCTGGGGACAGGCGCGGATGACCCGGCACCGTGACGAGTTCGAGAAGCAGATGGCGATCAACGTCGGCAAGTTCAGCGCCACGCTCCAGGGGTCGCTGTCGCGCAGCGACCAGGCCTTTTTCGCCAACGCCTTCGCCCTGTCGGCAGCCATCAGCGGCCCCCAGGCCGTGCTGATGCCCTCGGCGCCCGTGACCGTGGGGAGCAGCACCTCGACCCAGAACACCACCGCCCACCAGGGTACCACGGCGACCGCCGCGGCGCCGGCCACGCTGCCGGTGCCGGTGGCCGCGCCGCCGAGCGTCTCCGACTTCGGCAGCAACACGGCGGTCCTCGCCCGCTCGACGAATACCACGGCGGCCGGGCCCGGCTTCGGGCCGCTCGCCACCGCCGGCATCGCCCTGGAGCCGACGCTCCAGCTCGATCAGGAGGCGCGTTACCTCAACCATTTGCAGCACCTGCGCCGCATTAACGAGGGCGATGACACCGCCGACTCGCCCGGTTACTCGTTGAACCTGGTGCGCCTTCCGGTCTCGGTGCTGCCCGGCAAATGCACCGACACCGGCTACGGCGCCGAGGTCACCTTCACCGCGGCGCCTTACCTGGGCAACGAGCTGTTGCCGACGACGTTCCGCAACCTGGTCATCAACGACCTGGTGGACCAACTCGGCCTGCCGCTGACGCAGGTGCTCAACGACAAGGAGCTTGTCGCGCTGTGCCTCAAGGACGAGCAGGTCATCCAGGAGATCCGTTGCCAGGTGCAGGCCGAATGCCTGGCGGAAGGGCTCCATCCCGCGGTCCTGGTGCCGGTGCCCCAGGTCCCGCCGCCCGCCGGGCCGCAGCCGGCCGTGCCGCCGGACACCGTCCGCGCCAACGCGACGGCCGCCCGGCAGAGGATGAAGGACCGGATCACCATTCCGACCATTCCCGCGACGAAGAACCGCCGCGCCCGCCTGCCATTTCCGCCATCGCAGATGTTTGAGATCTACGGACTGGAGCCGCTGTTCAACGTCGCCCAGGAGGCGCACGCGGCGTTCCAGAGGGACCCGGCCAACCGGCCGTTCATCCACTACCCGGACGTGCAGGGCTATCTGCAGGAGGAGCTGGCCGCCGCTTACAAGTTCCTGGCGAGCCCGGCCAGCGCTGAGCTGTGGAACTTCTGCAACCCGGAGCTGGTGACGGCCATCCGCTCACGCCAGGACCACCAAATCAAGAGCCAGCGCTGCCAGTTCTTCGCCGCGGTGCAGCAGTTGACCAACCCCGGCCACAAGCTCGACCCCTACGTCCCCGTGGACGTGGCTCACTCGGCGGCGGCGGCCTTCGCCTGGGCCATCGTGGTCGAGTCGGCGTTGCTCACCGACCAGCTGGTGCAGGACATGCGCGAGACGGCCGCCGCCAAGGGGTGCCCCTGCGCCCCGGAGGGTTGGCTCGACTATTACCTGCCCGACCCATCGCCCGAGGCCCGCCACGCCTTCACCGACTACGTCCGCTGCCGCTGGCCCATCCACGTCTTCGCACTCGACCCGATGACGGAGGACCAGAACATCGAGGACGCCTTCGCCCTGCGCCGCGAGCTGCAGCTGGCGATGTCGCTGGCCTTCGTCAGCGGCCAGCTCAGCGCCAGCCACATGACGCGCTTCGCCCGCCGCCTGGAGCAGGATTACGAGACCATCGCCCTGAACCGCACCATCGTCGGCTTCTCGCACGCTGAGGACACCTTTGGCTGGCGCTTTTATCCGCGCTTTCAGACGCCGGACGTCGAGAGCGGCCTCACCGTGTGCTGTCGCGACCTGTTCCTCGGCGGCCCGAGGCGGGACGCGCTCTTGTGCCAGCGCCGGCTGGAGCCGGGGCCGCGCGACTGCGCCGCCGTCGTCATCATGCCATCGTTCGTCCCCTACGTGACGCTCGAGAGTTCGGCCAACTGGTTCAAGCTGACCAACCCCAAGTGCAAGGAGCTGACCGCCGCCGACGCCATGCGCCTGAGCCGGGCCGTCAAGTCGATCCAGGAGTGCGGGCCACACGTGCGCGACGCCGACTGCTACCGCGGCGGCGACCTGGCCCTGCTGTTGCGGAAAGCCGAGCAGCTGTCACAGCGGCTGCCGTTCCAGACGCAGGTGGTGCAGGTGCCTTACGAGAACACGCTGGGCGGCTTTGCCATGTTCAACACCGGCGTCACCGACCTGGCGCCGCAGCTCAACGGCTGGTACGGGGCCCAGGGAATCGACGTGAACAATGGGAACGCGATCTTCCTTGTCGGCGATCACTTCAGCGTCCTCAGCACGCGCGTCCTGGTCGGCGGCCGGCTGATCGACCCCCAGAACGGCCAGGAGCTGCTGAGCCGTCAGGTGATCAAGGTGAGCGTCCCTGCCGGGGCGCAGGTGCTGCATGACCCCAACGGCGACTTCGTGGACGTGCATTTGGCAACGCCTTACGGGGTGACGCAGCACCTGCTGGTCCCGGTGTGCTCGCAGAGTGGCCCCCCCATGAAGCCGGCCCAGCCGGAGAGCGCCGCCGCGCCCGCCCCGCCGGCCGACAAGACGGCGAAGCCGAATGGCACGCCCGACGCGGCCGCCGCCGCAGCGGCCGCGCCGCAGACGGCGAAGGCGCCGGCGGTAGCGGCGACGAACGCGCTTCCGGGCCCACAACCTTCGCCCGGAGATAAGGGATCGCCGAAGCGATAGGCGGTGCGGCCGGCTCGCCACCGCTGGTGATAGCGCCGTCCGGGAGTGCCTGGAGCCGTGCGATTCGCTAGATGCCTGTTTCACAAGTTCCCCGCCACTCGCTCGTAGCCGCATTCGCCAGAAAGATTCTCACTTGGGTGAGTGTTTTTGTGACGGGGCAAATAAAAAGACCTCTTGGTGTTACGACCACGATCTTCAGGCAGCTGCCGCGCTACGGCCGCCGCCCCCACCAAGAGGTCTTTG
>DATFNV010000503.1:0-8242 GCA_035266225.1 Gemmataceae bacterium | reverse complement strand
GGCCAAGCGGCCTTCGCGCTGCAGCTTTTGTCCCAGCGACTCGCCCTCGACGAACTCCATCACCAGGTAGGGGACGCCGCTCACCTGGCCGAAGTCGAGGGCGCGGACGATGTTCGGATGGTCGAGCCGGCTGGCGGCATTGAATTCCTGCTCGAAGCGCTTGACCAGGACGGCGTTGCCGGCCATGTGCGCCGGCATGATCTTGATGGCGACAATCTCCCCGTCGTCGCGGCGGCGGGCGCGGTAGACCGCCCCCATGCCGCCCTCGGCAACCTTCTCGAGCAGGTCGTAATTGCCGACGCTCTGCATGGCCGATCGGGAGGTGTCAAGCGGCATTGCTCGGGTCTCCGTGAGGGGCCGCGCACCCGGCACGCTGAGCGCAACCCATGCGCAGAGGCCAAATCTCGTCCCCGACACGATTTTACATTGTGCGGGCGGGCGGGGCGCGGCAAAATCCGGGAAAAGATCACCTCGCGCCCAACGGACGGCGTCTGGGCGCGCCTCCCGCCCGGTCCCGCCGACACTTCCGTCAATCCGGGTACAGAGGGTGCGATCTGCCCGACTTGCCCCGTCCGGCGCCGGCGGCGGCGTAATGTCCTTGCCAGGCGGCTTGCGTTTGGTAACAATCAAGGGAACGGAACAGTTCCCCGCCCGTTGCTCGTTGTGCCATCTCCCGACCGGAGACGTGCCTCATGTCGCTGCTCGGTAAACTCTTCGCGATCCTCAACATCGTGGCGGCGGCCGCCTTCGTGGTCGTGGCCGGAATGGACTGGGGCCAGCGGCAGCGCTGGGCTTATGCCGTCTACCGCCACGACCTGCTCATCGACGGCCTCCCCGTCGATGACAAGGAGAAGGACCGCGACGATTCGCCCCGCGTGAAGAAGCTCACCGACCCCTTGCTGGCCGTCATCCTCCCGGCCGGCACGGGCACCCCCGTCAGGACGCAGGAGCAGGAGGTCGAGCGCCTCCGCGGCCTGGTCCGCGACAAGGTCGGGAGCGCCGACGTGGCCGGGACCCGCAGCCAGAAACTGGCGCGCTACCTCCTCCCCCTGGCCGCGACCGGCCGCGAGCGCGACAGCCTGATCCAGTACAGTTCGGCCCCGCAGGACGACCGCGTGGCTGAAGAACTGGAGAAACGCCTCAACGAGCAATTCGACGGGGCGAAGGAGGCTGCCCCGGATGGGCACAAACGCTCCCTCTCCGAGCGCAAGGCGAACGCGGCCCGGGTCCTTTTCTGCCTGGGCGAGGCGCTGCACGAGGACGCGACCACCGATTTCTTCGCCTCCCCGGCCTACAAGCGCTTCGTCAACGTCGTCGGCCTGACCGGGGCGGCGCGGGCGGCGGACGATCAGTCGCTGGTGCTCCAGCAGATGACCGAGGAGGCCGTCAAGGCCCACGAGGCCGAGCGTCAACTCTTCATCTACGAGCACAAGCAGATCATCGACCGCACCGTGGACATCTCCGACGAGGAGGAGCGGCAGCGGCGTTTCCTCAACGCCAAGGAAAAGGAGGTCGCCGACGCCAAGGCCCTCGTCGAGCAGCGCAAGGTCCAGATCGGCAAGTTGAAGGATCGGCTGAAGGAATTGCAGCAGACGACGGCCGACAAGCTCGCGGACCAGGCCAAGGCCGAGCAGGAGGTGATGGATCGGCTCATTGATCTGCGCAACACGAGCAAGGAGAATCAGGAGTTGGAGCGGCGGATCCGCGCGAAGGAACAAGAACTGTCCAAGGGGCGCTGAGAACTGGGGAACACACGCGATGACGCTGCTCGGTAAGGTTCTGGTCCTGCTCAACGTCGGACTGAGCTTCCTGATGCTCAGCTGGGCGTTCGCCATCTTCACTAACCGCATCGACTTCTCGAACAAGCAGGCGAAGGGGGAGAAGCCCGCGGGCGTGCTCCTGGAGCGCGCCGATCGCGTCAAGAAGTCCACGGAAGGCGTGGACCTGGCCAACACGCGCTGGCGCGAGGCCCTCAAGGGCAACGACGGCACCGACAAGCGGCCGGTTCGTGACGGCTTGCTCGCCTGGGAGAAGCGGCGCATCGATGACCAGAAGTGGTACAAAGTGCAGCTGAAGGTGGCCGTCTCCGGCCCCGCCGGCCCCGACGGCAAGGGCGACAAGGCGATCGTCAAGCGGTTGGCGGCCACCAAGGACGGTTACCCGATTCCCGATGATAAGAACTTCAACCGGCCGAGCCTGATCGACGCCGAGCGCCGCAAATTGGAAATGGACCCGCGCGGCGAGCCGCTGTACTGTTACGACTGGTATGTCCGCGAGCTGGGCGACCTGACGCTGAAGATCCAGGCCGCCCAGGCGGATTACAAGAAGGCGGTGGAAGAAGAAACCGCGCTGACGGAAGAGGCCATCGAGACGCCAAAGAGCAAGGGGCTGCGGCGACGGATCATCGACGAGCAGCAGAAGATCGCGCTGATCGACGAGGAACTGAAAGACGTGGCCGGCCGTCAAACAAATGCCCTCGTTGAGACGGAGCTGCTGCTCTCTCGCAAGGCGCAGCTGGAGCGGCGCATCGACGAGCTGAACAGGGCGGCGCAGGAGGTCAAAGACTGACCGATCCATAGAGTAACAGGGGAAGGCAGGGCTGCGCACCCCCAACCCCTCTCCCCAGAAGAGCGAGGGGAGAATCGGTGGGTGGGAACTGTGGTTGACAGCGCTGGGGCTCGCGGGCATAATCCCGCCCCGCTTGGTCTGGGGGAATCGGCTGGGAGCGGGAGAGCCCGAGCGCGAAGACTGGGGTAGATAGGCTGATCTGCCGCCGCCGGGCGGGCCGACCGTAAGGGGGTACGACTCATGACCGCGATCGGTAAGATCTTCGTCATCATCAACCTGCTATTCAGCGTGGTTGTCGCCGGCTTTATCGTGATGGTCTACGCCCGCAGCACCAACTGGGCCGACGCCACGAAGAAGTGGCAGCAGGCCGCGGAAATCGCCGACGCCAGCCGCAAGGCCTCCGAGAAGGAACTCGAGCAGGAGCGGGTGGCCAGCGCCGGTCGGCTGCGCACTAAGGACGAAGACATCGCCAAGCTGACCGAGAAGGTCAAGGTCGCCGAGGCGGACGCCCAGGCCAAGCAGCTGGCGCTGAACGAGTTCAAGAAGGGAAGCCACGGCGATCAATTCTCCATCCAGGCCATGAAGACCGAGTTGGAGAAGCGCAAGGTGGAGGTCACCGCCCTGGAGGCGCAGGTCAAGGAGAAGGACGAAGCCATCGTCAAGTACATCGACCTGAAGAACAAGGCGAATGACTCCAAGGTTGCCGCCGAGATCAAGGCGGACAGCTACCAGGCCAAGGCAGAGCGGCTGGAGTTGCGGGTCCGCGAGACGGAGGTGGAAATCGTCAAGTTGAAGCGCTCCGGCGGTTCGGGTGGTTCGGGCGGCGTCGCCCTGGTTTCGACGAAGGAGCTGAACCCGCCGCCGCAGAGCGTGGAAGGCATCGTCACCGAGACGCTTCCGCGCAGCGACCTGGTGCGCATCTCGATCGGCAGCGACGCCGGCCTGGAGAAGGGCCACACCCTAGACGTGTTCCGCCTGAAGCCGACGCCGCTGTACCTGGGCCAGATTCGCCTGACCGACGTCCACGCCGCCGAGGCGGTCGGCCAGCCGGTGGAGAAGCTCAAGTCCCCGGCGCAAAAGGGTGACATGGTCGCCAATGACGTGACGGCGAAAAAGTAACGGCCCCAGACAGAGGGTAGACGAAATGGCACGCGCACGCGGCCGTGGGGCGGAAGTGACGGCCAAGCCCCGTTGGGACGCTTACGGCGGGATGCTCGTCCTGTCGCTGCTGGCGATGGTCGGCGGCATCGTGCTGTTGTACCTGGACTACTCGCAATATCCCGAGGGCAAGCCGCCGATGCCGCAGCTGAAGGCGGCCGGCGCGCCGGCGGCGCAGCCGGCGGGTGGCCCCGCGCCCCCTGCCGGGCCCGGCGGCCCCGCCGTTCCGCCTGCGGGGCCGGGTGGTCCTGCCGCTCCGCCTGCGGGTCGCTGATTCATTCCCCGAACAAGCGGCGACGGCCCGCCGGGACCATCAGGTTCCGGCGGGCCGTCGCCGCTTGCGGCTTGGCAAGTGCGAAGCCGCAAGCGGCAGTAACTCAGATGGGCAACATGGCAGCGCGCGTGGTGTTGGCGATGAGCGGCGGCGTGGACAGTTCCGTGGCCGCGTACCTCCTCAAGGCGCAGGAGTACGAGGTCATCGGCCTGTTCATGCGCACCGGCGTCCACGGCGGCGACGACGGCGAGCGCCCCCACAAGAAGGGCTGTTGCAGCGCCCTCGACGCCGGCGACGCACGCCGGGTGGCCGACCGCCTTGACATCCCCTTTTACGCTCTCGATTTCGAGGAGGACTTCGGCCGCATCATCGACTACTTCGCCGACGAATACCTGGCCGGCCGCACGCCGAACCCCTGCGTCGTGTGCAACAACTGGCTCAAGTTCGGCAAGTTGTGGTCTTACGGCCGGCAGCTGCAGGCCGACTTCATCGCCACGGGACACTACGCCCGGGCGGTGCGCCGGGAAGACGCGGTCGAGTTGCACCGCGCCACCGACCCCGACAAGGACCAGTCCTACGTGCTCTACGGTTTGCGCCGTGCCATCCTTCCTCACCTGCTCTTTCCCATTGGAGGCTACCGCAAGGAGGAGGTGCGCGCCTTGGCCCGCGAGGCGGGGCTCGGCGTCGCGGACAAGCCGGACAGCGTCGAGATTTGCTTCGTGCCGGGCGGCGACCACGCCGCGGTGATCCGCGAGCGCCGTCCGGGGCTGACCAGGCCGGGGCGCGTGGTCGATACTGGCGGCAACGTGCTGGGCGAGCACGACGGCATTGAGCGCTTCACCGTCGGCCAGCGCAAGGGACTGGGTATCGCGGGGGCGGAGCGCCGCTACGTGCTGCGGATCGTCCCCGCGGAGAACGAAGTAGTGCTAGGTCATCGCGACGAACTACTGGCGTCGGCCCTGGTGGCGTCGCGGGTCAACTGGCTGGCCGAGCCGCCGGCGGGCGCGCTGCCGTGCCAGGCGAAAATCCGCTACCGGCACACGGCGGCCCCGGCGATCGTGACCGCCCTGCCCGGGGACGGCGCCCGCGTGAGCTTTGCGGAGGCGCAGAGCGCCATCACACCGGGTCAGGCGGTGGTCTTCTACGATGGGTCACGCGTGCTCGGCGGCGGCTGGATCGAGGAAGCGATCCGCTAGGGTCACTTCTCGGAGGCCGCTTCGCGCTTGAGCTGAACGGCCAAACTCCCGGTCGCCTTGACGTTGCGGCGGCGGAACGTCAGGTCGAGGTCCACCTTGACGTCCGTCGAGGCCGACAGCACCTCGCCGGTTGCCACCGCGATCCACGCCAACCCGGACACGCGGCCGCCGAGGTTCAACCCCTCGTCCTTGCGGCCGCGCACTGTCCCGCCCAGGTACACCAGCGCCTCCTCCTTGCCGTCGCGCTTGCGCACGCCGACGTAGGTGTACTTCATCTCCGCCCGCGCCGGCACCGCGCTGGCCGGGGGGCCGACCCAGAGCACGCGCTCGGCCGTCCACGACTGCCCCGGCTCGACCTTCTTGCCGGGCAGCGGCACAGACAGCGCCTCCAGCGAGCGCAGGGTCTGCTCGACGACTCCCTCGACCGGCTCGCGCGAGGCCCGCGGCAGCTTTGTCAAATCGGGCAGGCTCTTCGTGACATTGCCCTCTTCGTCGGTCTCCAGCTCGGCGGCCATGAGGCGGGCGTCTTTCGCGATAAGTTGTAGCTCCTCATCGTCCGTGATCGGCTTGCCGTCGATCTGGACGACCAGGGCAAAGCGCGCGCACTCCAGCCGGCGCCGCGAGGCGCTCTCCTTGGCGATCTGCTCCGCCAGCGCCGAGCGCAGGGTTAGCGCCACAGTGAACTCGTCGTCGCGGTCGCGCACTCGCAGACTCGCCTGGCTGGTCAGCTCGACGTTCCGCCGGGCGCCCGCCGCCGGCTTGAACTTCAGCGTGACGGCGGTCCGCTCCACCGGGATGCCGACGTTCTGGGGGGCGGCGCCGTACCAGCGCGTCTCGCCGGCGCCGTTGGTGACCACCGGCCGAATCCAGTACGTCTTCCGGGCGCTGAGGGCGGGGAGGGTAATTTCCCCCCTGGCGATCCCCTTTTTATCGTATTCGATCGTGAAGCTCTGCTTGTCCGAGTCGCCGGGCAGGGGTTTCGGCTCGGTGGCGCTGACCGGGCGCGGCAGGCCGGGGTCGCCGGTCCAGCACTCGGCGACCACCTTGCGCAGGCGGCCGAGCGGGTCGATCAGCTCGAACTTCACCGGCAGCTTGACCTGGTCGCCGTCCTTGATGGGCTGCTCGAAACCGAACGAGGCCATCCGGCCGTTGAGGAAGGTGTGGACGTAGTCGGCGGCGACGGCGAAGTGAATCTGCGTCCCGGTGAGGCCCGACACGGCCACGCCGATCACCTGGCCGTCGGCGTCGGTCACCGGCCCGCCGGAGTTGCCGGGGTGCATGCCGCCGTTGACCTGCACCTGGCGGATGACGCCGGCCACCTTGCGCAGGCTGGAAACGGACGTCTTGCTGACGGTGATGTTCTTGCCCAGTTCCTTGCCGAACGGGAAGCCAAAGATGTACACCTCCTGCGTCTCGGTGAGGTTTTTGGCGGAGCCCACCTTGAGCGGCTCGGGCAGGTCCTTGCCCTCGATGCGGAGGACACCGAGGTCGCTACCGCGGTCCACGCCAAGGACCTTGCCGACGAGGGTACGGCTGTCGGACTCGCCACTGTTGAGGGTGACGTCCACCCGCAGGGGCAAGCGGCCGTCGGGGTCAAGCATCCCCAGGACGTGGGCGTTGGTGACGACCAGACCGGGCTCGACGCCAAGGAAGCCGCTGCCCTGGACGGTACTGCCGTCGGGCAGCTTGACCTGCAAGTACACCGTGGCGCGCTTGGCCTGCTTGAGGGCGGCCGCGTCGAGCTTGGGGGCGTCGGCCCGCGCCGGCCCGACGAGGATCGCGAGCAGTGTGGCGGCGAGGAGGAAGCGGAGGTGAGTGGGTCGGTCTTCGGCTGCGATCATTCAACGACTCCCGAGGGATGGCGGCGACCCGGCATCGCCGGCGGGCGCCGCCCCGGTTGACAAAAGACGGACGATCCGTCTGCCGATCACCCATCAATACCGGCCCCTGCACCGGCGGGCAAGGAAAAAACCCCTCGGCCGGGCGCATGATGTCGTAACATGCGGATGGGCAAGGATTTCGGGAACAGCGCTCCGGAAGGCGCTTCGGCGCGAAAACAAATGCCCGGCTGCGCATAATCCTGGCGAGACCGATGCCAGGCGGGCCGCAGGGCGTCAGCGACCGGGGAGGACCAGCCGTGAACACGCCGGGGTTGGCGCTGGCCGGCCTGGCACGGGGGCAGGGCGGACGGACGCGGCGCGACGGCGACGAGTGGGAGCTGACCTTCGAGGACGACGCGGCGCGGGCGCTGGCCCGGCGCATCGCCGAACACGCCTACGGCGACCCGGCGCAGGGCTTCACGCTGACGCTGCGACGATTGCCTGTCGCCGGGGACGAGCAGTTGGTGCGAGGGCAGGCCGGCCTGGGGCAGGGCTTCATCAGGCGAGACCGTGGGGGTGCTCGGCCCTGGCCCCGCCGCGAGCGAGTCCCCGAGACAGGAGGGGTCGAGGTCCGGGAAGCGGGCGAGGTAGTCGGCGGGGCGGCAGGGCTCGCTCCGCTGCCTCCGGTAGTCGGCGTCCAGCGGGACCAACTCGCGCAAGAGCGCCGGCCGCTCGGCCCCCTCCCAGCCGGCGACGAAGTCCTCCAGCCGCGGCACCGTGTCCGAGCGCCAGGCGGCCTCGAAGCGGTTGCACGCCTCATTGATCCGACGGCCCAACGCCGGCGGCACCTCCCCGACTCGACCCAACGATTCGCTCACGGTGCCAGCTCCTTTTCCCAGATGCCACGGATCAATTGCAGCTTGCGCTTGACCGAGCGCGCCACGCACCCCAGCCGGGCGGCGGTCTCCTCGACGGAGTACCCCTCCATCCGCAACAGCGCCACCGACTTCAGCTCGCCGTCGCCCAGGCCGCGCAGCAGCCGCTCGCACTCCTCGGTCATCTGCGCCGCGAACTCCGGCGTCGGCTCGATCCCGCCTTACTTCATCGGCATCTTCGCGATGAAGGCGGCGACCTCCTTGCTGTCAAGCGCCGGGTTGACCTTCGTGTTCTTGTAGACCACTTTACCGTCCTTGCCGATGATGAAGGTCCAGCGTGCCGCGGTCACG
>DATFNV010000502.1:0-7476 GCA_035266225.1 Gemmataceae bacterium | reverse complement strand
AGACCGGCATGCCCCACTGCTTCATGGCCCCGAAGACCTGCGGCCCCCAGGACGAGCCGGGCTGGCCGTAGCAGCTCGGCGCCTGGCCGAAGATGCGCTTCACGTCGTCGTAGCCGGGACGCTCGCGCCGGTCGAACTCGGCGACGCCCTCGTCCCACCCGAGGTCCGACAGGTACATCGCCGGCGACGGCTGCACGCTGTGATAGTTGGAGTGAAAGCCGATCTCGTGTTTCTTCAGGGCGGCGATGACGTCCTTGCGCTCGCGCCGTTCCAGGGTGCGCGCCTTCTCGCCGACCACCTTGAAGGTCGCCTTCACCCCTTCCTTAGTGAGGAAGTCGGCGACGCGCAGGGCGGCGTCGTCGCTGGCGGGGAGGAGGTAATCCTCGGTGTCGAACCAGAGGATGACGTAGACGTGGGCCTTGTCGGCGGCAGTCGCGTGGGCGAGCGGCCCCGCCAGGAGAAGCAGCAGGGACACGAAGACGGCGCGGCAGCGAAAGACGGCAGTCACGGGAAACCTCCGGTGGGGTGGCGGCTGACGGCATGATTGTGCCACAGCGAACGGCCGGCGACAAGGAGCGCAGCGCAAGTCGGCCGCGGCGCCGCGTTCGCGGTGTGGGCTCGCTCGGCTCCCGTAGCCGCAAGCTGCCAGCTTGCGCGCTCGGGAACAGCGCGCAAGCTGGCAGCTTGCGGCTACGGCACCGGTTGGGTTACGATAGAGCCACTTGCCCGAGGAGGCGCTGCTCATGGCCGACGTGACCGAACGACCGCAACCTACTCCCATGTCCCTCTGGCCGTGGCTCGTCGCGCCGGCGCTGATGCTACTGCTCATAGTCGGCTTCTCCGTCACCTTCCTGCTCCTGGGCAACCGCGGCGACAAGCCCACACCGCAACCCGAGCCGGAAGCCCCTGCCCTCGTCGCAGAACAACAAACCGCTCCGACCGACACCCGGCCGAAGGAGCGCCCGGCTCCCTCGGAGGAGGACGCGCCGCGAGTCGAGCCGGCGCCGGCGCCGCCCGCCGAGCGGCCGGTCGCCGCCCTGGCGCCGTTCTTCCCGACGCGCCGCCCCCAGCCGGCGCCCGACCTGGAGCTGGCCGCCAACGCACCGGACAATCGGCTGGCCGCCGGCGTCGCGGTCGGGCCGCTTCCCCTCTTGTCCGAGACCCTCCTTCTCACGTCCGCCGCGGACACTGCCCCGAAGGAAGTGCCGCGGGCGACCCCCGAGCGCGAGGCGCTGTACGACCGGGTCGTTGGGCGCTTTATCCTGTACGACATCGGCCGGCTGCGCGGGCTGGAGGGGCGCAAGGCGGCGGCTGACTTCGAGGCCCTTGGCCCCGACGCCATCCGGGCGCTGGTGCGCGGCCTGAACCGGTCGGCCACGCTCGACGCCAGTTGCCCGGTCGTGGCCATCAGCGGCAAGCTCGGCACGCTTCTGGCGGCGTGCAACGACGTGGAGCTGCTCGCCGAGGTGCGCGACAGCATCGGCAAGGGCGTCGGCCCCACCCCGTATGCCGCCTACCTGACCGCGCTCAAGCAGGCGTCCGCCGACCGGCTGAAGAAGTCACAGAACCTCCTCAAGCCGCCCGTGCCGCAGCTCGTCCTGGCCCTCAAGTCGAAAGACGCGACGACGCGGCGCAAGGCCGCCAACGCCCTCGGCCTCGCCGGCGCCGACGCCAAAACCGCCGTGCCCGCCCTGGTCGAGGCGCTCAAGGACGGCGACCCGCAAGTGCGCCGCTACGCCGCCAGCGCCCTGGCCGCCATCGGACCGCCCGCCGTCGCGCCCCTGCTGAAGACCGCGGAAGGGGGAGCCGACCGGCAGGTGCGTTCTCTGGCCTACCTGGCGCTCGGGGAGGTCCGCCCGGCCGACGGCGACGCCCTGCGCGGCCTGGTTCGCGCTTTGAAGGATCCGGAAAAGGATATTCGCGCCGCGGCCGCGTCGGCGCTGGCCCGCCTCGGCGTCGTGGCCGTGCCGCCGTTGCGCCAGGCGCTGAAGGACAAGGACGCGAGCGCCGCCCTGGCGCTGGGACAGATCGGCCCGCCCGCCGTCAACGCCGCCATACCCGATCTTGTTACCGCCTTGAAGGACGACGACAAGGAGCTGCGCGTCGCCGCCCACCACGCCCTGGTGCGGATCGGCGCGCCGGCCGTCCCCGCCCTTTCGGCCGTCCTGCGAGGCGCCGACCTCCGCGGCTGGTACAGCATCAGCGTGGCCCTGGGGAAGATCGGCCCCGACGCCCGCGCCGCGGTGCCGGCGCTGACCGAGGGGCTGGCGCACGACGACAAGGGGGTGCGCATCCTGGCCGCCAACGCCCTGGTGAAGATCGACCCCGACAACGCGGCCATCAAGCCGGTCCTCAACGAGGCGGTGCCGGCACTGATCGAGGTGCTCCAGCAGCGCGACGGCGGCCTGCGCACCTGGGCGGCGCTGTCGCTGGGGAAGATCGGCCCCGACGCCCGCACCTCCGTGCCGGCGCTGACGGCGGCGCTGACCGACGCCGACGCCCCGGTGCGCGCCGCGGCCGCCGACGCCCTGGGCCGGGTCGGGCCGCGCGACCAGGCCGCCGTCGTCGGCCTCGTCGCCGCCCAGCGCGACGCCGACGAGTCGGTGCGCGCCGCGGCGGGTGGGGCACTCGCCCGGCTTGGCAAGAGCGCGGTCCCGGCGCTGATCGAGTCCTTCAATGACCCCAGCGAAGAGATCCGCGCCGGCTCCGCGGAGTCGCTGGGGCGCATCGGTGAGGGGGCGGTGCCGGGCCTGGTGACGGCGACGGGGGCGGTCGATGACCGGGTGCGCCGCGGGGCCGTCACCGCGCTGGCGAAGGTCGGCCCGGCGGCCGGCCCGGCCGTTCCCGCCCTGGTCGAAGCGCTGAAGGATTCGGATCGAGGCGTGCGGCTCGGCGCCGCCCGGGCGCTCGCCGCGATCAAGCCGGAGAAGCCCGACGCGGCCGAGGCGCTGCTGAAACGGCTGCACGAACCCGACGAGGAGTTCCGCGGCGCCTGCCGCGAGTCACTGGTGGGCATCGGCCGGGGCGCCGTCGGCCCACTCACCGGAGTGCTCAAGGCTGAAGATCCCGCCACGCGCCGCGCCGCCGCCGACTTGCTCAAGAAGATCGGTCCCGATGCGCGGGACGCGGTCCCCGGAGTCTGCGCCGCGGCCAGGGACGCCGACGCGGGGGTGCGCGCCGCGGCCGTGACGGCGCTCCGCGACGTGGTGACGGTGACGGCCGACGGCAAGGTCGATGCGGCCGGCGAGGCGGCGCTGCAAGCCTTCGCCGGGGCACTGCACGACGCGGATGAGGAGGTGCGCATCGCGGCCCACCTGGGAATGATCCGGCTGGGGCGCGCCGCGGCGCCGGCGCTGGGTGCGGCCCTGGCCGAGAAGGAGCCGGCGGTGCGCCGCCTCGCGGTCGAAACGCTGAGGAAGCTCGGCCCCGAGGCAAAGGCCGCCGCCCCGGACCTGATCGCGGCGCTGCGCGACGCCGACCCAGAGGTGCGCGACGGCGCCGGCTGGGCGCTGGAAGCGATTGACCCCGAGCTGCGCGCGGCGTTGCCGGCACTGCGGCAGGCGCTGGCCGCGCCGCCGAAACCCGTCCCCGCCGCCGCCTCGTCGAAGGAGGCGTGCTTCCGCACCGTCGCCGAGTTGGCCGCCGTCGCCGCGGGCGAGCCCGGCGATTCGACGAAGCAGGCGCTGCGGGAACTGTCCCTGCGCCGTGGCGAACAGGCGCTGCTCGCCCTCGGCCTGGCCGCCGTCAGTGCGGATCGTGAGACGCACGACCTGGGGCGGGAGATGATAGTGAAATGCCTGGGCAATCGGCCCGACGACAAGGCCGAAGCGGAGGCGGCGCGGCGTCTCAAGCTGGCGCGGCGCTTGCGGGACGAGGGGGCGCGGGAGGCGGCCGACGAGGACGTACGCAAGGTCATCAAGACCCACCCGCGCACCCACGCCGCGGAGGAGGGCCGGCATTTCCTCTCCGGGACGGCGCAATAATCCGCTACACTGGTCCGAGTGGGGCAGCGAAGTCGAGCGAGGGCCGACGAATGACGACGGCGCAGGCACTTTCCCCGAGCTTGCTGTACGAGCAAGACGAAACAGCGTGGCTGGAGGCTATGGCTGAGCTGATCCGACTTGGCCGGTTGGATGAGCTCGATTACCCCAACCTGGCGGAGTACCTGGCGGACATGGCGCGACGCGATCGGCGAGAGGTCGAGAGCCGGCTCACTGTCCTGATCACCCCCGCGCTGAAGTGGGTCCATCAACCCGACCGGCGGTCGGGCAGTTGGAAGGGTACGATCATCGAGCAGCGGCAGGAGTTAGAGGGGTTGGTGAGCCGGGGCGTGCTGCGGAACCACGCCGAGGCGGTGCTGGCGAACGTTTACCGCAAGGCCGTTGAGCGCGCCGCAGCCGAGACGGGGTTGCCGGCCGAGACGTTCCCCGTGGCCTGCCCGTATGCCCTCGACCAATTGCTGTCCGCCAACTTGCTCGCTGAGTGACACTGAACCAGACGCTGCGAAAGCGCGAGTGCGGATTCAAGCGACCTGTTGTTCGACCCCTGCCGGCTTGCCCGGCCGGTGAAGCAGGTGGGCGGCTAACCTCGGGGCGCGGCGCAGCCACTTCGACCCCTGCCGGCTTGCCCGGCCGGTGAAGCAGGTCGCCGGCTAGTGGGTCGTCAATCTTCGATTGGGATAAATGGTGTCAGGGATAAATGGATAAATGGAAATAAATGGTGTCAAAATAAATGGTGTCAGATCATTATTCCCCGGGGATAAATGGTGTCAATAAATGGGGCAATAAATGGTGTCACAATAAATGGTGTCACAATAAATGGTGTCACACAATAAATGGTGTCAGATCATTATTCCCCGGGGATAAATGGTGTCAGATCATTTTTCCCCGTTCGCAGATCCCGAAAAATGATCTGACACCATTTCCTTCCATTTCCTTCCCCAAGCCGCTGGCCACCGACAAGACCGCCGCCCAGCAGATGCTCGCCGAACTGGTGCGCAAGGCGGAGCTGGGCAAGGCCGGCCTCCTCGACCCGTTCGAGGCTCACCGCCGCCGGCCGCTGTCGGAACACCTGGACGACTACCGCCGCTATCTGGAGGCCGACGGCAACACGGCCGATTACGTCGGCAAGACCTGCTCGCGCATCCAGGCCATCATCGACGGCTGCGCGTTCGCCTTCATCGCCGACATCACCCCGGAGAAGGTGACGGAGTTCTTGCACGGGCTGCGCCGCGACCCGCCGCGGCCGGCACTGCCGCCCGGTCAGGAGTGGTTCACCCCGCGGGAACTGGTCGCGGCCCTGGGGGGAGTCCGGCCGCCCCAACTGGCGCGTCTCCTGCGCCGCGAGGGGCTGGCCGTCGCGGGGGGCAACGGCAAGGCCCGCCGCTACCCGCGGGCGACCGTCGAGGCGATCCAGGATCGCGTTTGCCGCGGGATCGGTGCCTCAACCAGCAACGGCTACCGCGCCGCGGCCAAGGGGTTCTGCCGCTGGTTGGCGAAGACAGAACGGGTTGACCGGGATCGGCTTATCTCCCTCTCCCGCCTGAACGCCAGGACGGACGTGCGCCACGAGCGGCGGGCGCTGCTGGAGTCCGAGTTGCAGAACCTTCTCGCTGCCGCCGGCGGGAGCGCTGTCGAGTTCGAGGGGCTGATCGGCCCTGACCGGCTGATGCTGTACGCAACCGCGATGGTGAGCGGCTTCCGCGCTTCCGAGTTGGCGAGCCTGGCGCCCGGTTCCTTTGCCCTCGACGCCGACCCGCCGACCGCGACCGTGAAGGCCGGGTATAGCAAGAACCGGCGCACGTCGGTCCAACCGCTGCCCCCCGACGTGGCGGCCGCCCTGCGCGTCTACCTCAACGGCCGGCCCACTGACCGCCCCGTCTGGCCCGGCCCCTGGCACAAGGACGCCGCGGAAATGCTGCGCCTCGACCTGGCCGCCGCCGGCATCGTCTACCGGGATGCCGAAGGCCGGGTTGCCGACTTCCACGCGCTCCGGCACTCCTACATCACCCTGCTGGAGCGGAGCGGGGTGAGCCCGAAGCTGGCGCAGGAACTGGCCCGGCACTCCGACATTCGCCTGACGATGAACGTGTACACCCATGCCCGGCTCCACGACCTGGCGGGCGCCGTCGATGGGCTTCCGCAGCTACTCCCGGTCGGCCCGCGGTCGGAGGTCGCGGTCTTGAAGGCGACGGAGACGGCCGACAAATCACCCACTAAGGCAGTGTCTAGCTTACCGCCAGCTTACCGGCCGGGTGAGGCCGGATGGGATTCCGTCAGGCCCGGTGGCAGGGAGAGCAGCACTCCGGCGCTCGCCGCCGATTCGCCGCAAGTGCTGAAAATGCAAGGAGTTGAAGCCGAATGCGATCAATTGAAACCGGCTGAGAGGAAACTACCCGGCGTGGATTTGAACCACGACAAAGGGAACCAAAATCCCTTGTGCTACCATTACACCACCGGGTATCATTCGTACATTTCGCCGGATGTTATTGTGAGTTACGGTCTTACGTTTCCTTGGCGGTAGGCGGTTGTAGGTTGGCATGGGCAGCCAGTTGTTGGGCGGCTCCAACCTCGGTGCAGTTTGGCTCCCAGGCCAGACCCAACCGTGCGAAGCGAGGTGTGGCGGGCCGGCCGGCGTTGCCACGACCGTTGCCCCCCATCCTGCTTCCTCTCGCTTGCGGTCAAGCGTGTTCATTATAGCCGGGGGCCGTGGTTAGGTAAGCCTGTTGTTGGGCGGTTTGTTGGGCGAAGTCGTCCCAACCGGCGGCCTGAGCGAGCAGTCCGGCCAAGTCCCGGTATCGGTCATCAGGGGAGCTGAACGGGAATTTCGCGCGCCAGCGGGTGGATTTGCCGTTGGCGCAAACTACCTGCGGTTGGCCTTTCGGTAGCGATAGACCCAGGTCTCCTTCCTGGCCGCGTCGCCGCTCACGTTGATGGCCACGTTGTTCATCGGGTCGAAGGCCATGAAGCGCACCGCACTGCTCGACGGGGACAGCTTCGGCTTCATCTCCGTCCAGGCGTCCGCCTTGTAGTCGTAGACCCAGGTGTCGCTGTAGTATTTCCCTTCGGTCCTCTTGGGGTAGACCTCGGCATGCCCCCCGAACAGGATCATCACGCCGTTGACGCTGTCGAAGCAGGCTTGCGCCTGCGCCCGCGGCGCCGGCGCTGTCCGCGGGTCCTTCTTCTCCCAGGTGTTGCTGTCGTGGTGGTAGGCCCAGGTCTCGTTGACCGTCTGGCCGGTCGTGTAGTTGCCGGTCTGGCCGCCGAACGAGAGCGTGACCTTGTTCACCGAGTCGTAAACCATGCTGTGCAGGAACAGCGGCGGCGGCGACGTCTTCGGCTTGAGGTTGCTCCACGTCTTCTGCTTGAAGTCGAAGGCCCACGTCCCCCGGTCTTCCTCCAGACCGCCGTAGAGGAGGGCGACCTTCGCGTCGCGGTCGTACACCAGCCCGTAGCAGCAGTAGGCCGCCGGCCAGTT
>DATFNV010000501.1:0-11091 GCA_035266225.1 Gemmataceae bacterium | reverse complement strand
AACGGAGCGCCGCCAGCGCCGCCTGGTGAATGCGGCCGTTGGTCGCCAGCAGACCGTCGCGCTGCTGACCGCGCCCCTGGCCGTAGTGGATTTCCTGTCCTGTTAGCCCGCACACTTTGCCACCGGCCTCCTCGACGAGGACCTGGCCGGCGCAGATATCCCAGTCATTGAAGTTGGGGTAGACGTTCAGGTACAGGTCGGCCTCGCCGCGCGCGACGTGGGCGAGCTTCAGGCCGGCGGAGTAGGCCGGCAGCAGCCGCACGTCCCCCAGGGCCTCGACGTGCGGCGACCGCTTCCGCCCGGTACTCGACCGGCTCACTGTCAACACCGCCCCTGGCAGCTGGTCCGTCGTGCTGACCCGGCAGCGCTCCGCGGCCCCGTTGCCGTCGCGCCTCCAGCAACCGCCGCCCCGCGTGGCGTAAGTCAGTCGCCGGCGGACTGGCTCCATCACGACGCCGACCGCGACATGCCCTTGATCGACGAGGCCGATCATCACCGAAAACTCGCCGTTCTTCATGGCGAAGCCGCGCGTGCCGTCGATGGGGTCGATGATCCACAGGCGCGGCCGCCCCGAGCCGGGTCCCGGGATCTGTTCCAGCGCCGGCGTTGCTTCCTCGGCACAGAAGGCGTCGCCCGGGAAGGCCGCTGACAGGTGGCGCAGCAGGACGTCCTGCGTGTCGCGATCAACGGGCAGGGAGATCGATGCGGCAGCGTCGGGGATGGGCTGGAAGTTGGCGTAGGCGTCGAGGATGGCGGGTCGGGTCAGCTCGGCCGCTTCCAGGGCGGCCCGCAATTCGGATTCGTAAGGCATGTCATTAGTCATTAGTCACTAGTCATTAGTCATTAGCGGGCAGGTGGCATTGTACGAATGACTAATGACTAATGACTAATGACTACCCCGGTTCCCCGACCTCGGCGAACTCCAGGTAGTGCAGGTGGCGATACAGCGGGTTGCCGGACAGCAATTCACGGTGTTCGCCCTCGGCCCCGACGCGGCCGTTGTGCAGCAGGTAGATCTTGTCGCACGAGCGGATCGTCGAGATGCGGTGCGGCAGGAAGAGCGCGGTGCGGCCGGGCAGGAAGCGGGCCAGCGTGTCGTCCAGCAGCGACTTGGTGTCTTCGTCCAGCGCCTGCTCCGGCTCCTCGATGATGACGATGGCCGGGTCGCGCAGGATGGCCCGCGCCAGGGCGATCAGGAACTGCTTGCCGGCCGGCAGGGCGTGGCCCAGCTCGCCGATGGCCGTCTCGTAGCCCTGCGGCAGTTTCTGGATGAAGTGGTGCGCGTGGGCCATCTTGGCCGCCTCGATGATCTGCGGCAGGGTGAACTGCTGGTCGCCGCAGCCGATGTTGTTGGCCACCGTGTCGTGGAAGACGAGGTTGTTCTGCAAGACGACCGAGATCTGGTTGCGCAGCGAGTCCAGCGTCACCCAGCGCAGGTTGTGCTGATCGATGCGGATTTCCCCGGAGGTCGGGTCGAGCAGGCGCGGGATCAGGAAGACGAGCGAGTGCTTCTCCAGGTCGTCGGGGCCGACGATGCCGATGCGTTGGCCGGCCGGCACCGCCAGGGAGACGTCTTGCAGCAGCATCCGCGTCGAGCCCGGCTCGCGCAGGCTGACGTTGTCGAACTCGAGTTGCTGCGACATCGGCGGCAGGAACTCGGCGCCGACCACCTGGCCAACTTCGCCCGGGCGCTCCAGGAACTTGAACAGGGCCACCGCGGCGTCTCGGCCGCGGCGGAGGATGCGACGCTGCCCCAGCCAGTGCTCCACCGGCCAGTAGAGGCTGACCAGGGCAGCGGCGAGGGCGACCGTGCTGGCGGCGCCGAGGCGCCCGGCGAGCACGATCAGGCCGGCCAACCAGAGCAAGATCAGCGCCGCCAACAACCCGAGCGTGAACAGGATCGGCTTGTAGAGCGCCTCGCCGCGGAAGCGCACCAGCTGGGCCCGGGCGTAGCGCGCCAGCAGCCGCTCGACGCGGGCCTGGTTGAACAGCTCCATCAGGTACACCTTGACCAGGCGCATGAGCATCAGGCTCTCGCGCACCAGCGTCAGCTGTTCGGCGGCGGCGTCGCTGGCGGCGCGGCCCTGGTGCCGGAAGTGGGCGGCGATCTGCCCGCCGACGATCCAGACGAGGATGGCGAACAGGAGGAAGGCCAGCGCCAGCAGCGGTTCCACGAGCAGGGCGAAGGCCAGCAGCAGCGCGAACTTGACCGGCTCGACGTAGGACACCGTCAGGCGGGAGTACAGCGCCTCGTGGATGGCCTCGACGTGGCGCGTGAAGACCGTGACGGCCTCACTCGGTCCCAGCGCCCGGAAGGCGAGGGTGCCCAGGCGGAAGGTGTGATGGTAGACGGCCCGGCGCAGGCGCGTGGCCGCCTCTACGCAGGCCCGCGCCGCCGCCATCCGCATCACGAACGACAGGACCGCGCGCGCCACGGCCAGCACCAGGGCGATGGCCAACAGCCCGGTGAGGTAGTAGGGGTAGTTCAGGCCGCGGGTGGTGTGGACGCGCCAGGTCCACGGGTTCCAGCGCGCCAGCCAACTCGAGACCGGCGAAAAGAAGCGGCCGGCCATGTGGTTGCGCACCACCAGGCTCAGGATGCCGACGTCGCCGAGCGGCTCGTCGGCCGGCTTCGTGACGAGTCCTTCGGCGTCCACACCGACCTGCAATTTCAGGAAGCGCGGCAGGTAGGCGCGCCAGATCACCTCCTGGTCGTGTGACGTGGTCGTAGACGCGAGGGGGTCGGCGGCGGCGAGCGCGTCGAGCGTCTTCTCGTCGGCCCGGACGGTCTGCAGCAGTTCCTTCCGCTCGGCCTCGGGGACGGCGGTCCATTCCTTCTTGAATTGCTGCCGGTCGTTCTCGGGGAGATCGACGAACTCGGGCAACATGCCGCGATAGACCATCAGGTCGGCGAAGAGCCAGAGGACGGCCAGCAGGCCGACGAAGAACAGCGCGGTTCCGATACCGGCCCCCAGCGACACCCAACGCGAGCGGGCGCTGTAGTTCAGGTAGGCACAGGCCTTGGCAAAGGCGTTGCGTTCGGCTTCGCGCACCACGGCCATCTCGGGGGTCAGGGGTCAGGGGGTCTGGTGAATCCCGATCAGGGTCATTGTCCACAGTCGCTCGCCGCCTGTCCACCAGAACTCGCTGTTCCGCCCCCGACTTCGGCCCGCGACCCCCGCATATCAGGCCAGGTCGCGGTCCTCGAACAGGACCAGGCCGAACAGCAGCACGATGGCGGTGTACAACAGCGAGTACAACGTCACCTCGCCGGCGTAGACCGCCATGTCGGCCAGCGGCGCCGGCGCGTCGGTGATCTGCGTCGGCTTGTTCAGCTGCAGGGCCGGCAGCACCCGGTCGAACACCTGGGCCACGAAGAGCAACATCCGGGTCACCGTCGATTCGCCGGCCGGCTCCGCCTGGGCCCGGTAACTGGCGCTGGCCAACAGGATCGGGCTGAGGTGGCTGACGATGTAGACCACGGCGCAGGTTGTTACGTTGGCGGCCACCGGCAGCCGCGTCGCCAGGCAGACGGCCACCGCCAGCAGGACCATCACCTGTCCGAAGCCGAGCACCAGCCCCGGCATCACCTCCGCGGCGTCGAACACCCACCACGAAGCTCCCCGCAGGAACGCAAACCTTTCCGGCTCCCGGGCGACCTTATGGAGGAACGAGGCGGCCGCCGTCGGGAACGGCACCGGATCGACCTGGTCGTACCAGCGCTTGAACAGCAGCATCCAGTCGAAGAACCAGCCGAGGAGGACCGTGATGACCAGGGCCGCCAGAAGGATGCCGGCGTACTTGCCGAGCAGGAACTGCCGCCGCGACACCGGCTTGCTCATGAGGGTCACGGCGGTGCGCCCCTCGATCTCCTCGCTGATCGAGGTGCTGGCCAGCATTGCCCCGAAGACGACCGCCATCAGCATGATGATGTCCTGCCCCAGTTCCTTCACCATCAGGTAGTCTTCGCCGAAGGTGAAGTAGGGGACGAAGGGCACGATCACCATGAAGGCGACCGCCGCGAGGAGGAGGAGCCAGAACATCGGTTGGCGGATGCCCTCGCGGAACGCGGCCAGGGCGACGGCGGCCCCCTTGGGCCAGAACTTCAGCAGCAGGGCGAACACCCCCACGAAGAGATCGGCCAGCAGCTGCAGGTGCAGCACCGAGCCGTACACCCGGCCCAGGAACTCCACGACGGTGTCGGTGGCCCAGGTCATGGGCAGGATGAGCCGCACGAGGCGAAAGGCGACGATGACCGCCAGCACCAGCGCCGTCCCTTGCAGCCAGACTTTCCACGGCCGGCGGGTCAGGACCAGCAGCCAGGGCAGGGCGGCGACGGCCTGGAGCAGGACGAGGACGGCGACGAAGAGGACGAAGATCAGCAACGAAGACATTATCGATCAGGAGTTGTATTGTCAGAACGCGGGGATCCCGGCAGGCCGAAGAGCGTTCTCCCCCGACCTCCCGCACAGCGAAGCAGAGTCAGTTGTGCAAGCCGCTTGCGGCTTAGCGGATTCCAAGCTGCCGCTAAGCCGCAAGCGGCTGGCGCAACTGACTCTCAGTGCCGGATGTGGAAGCCGCGCCGCCCGGCCGGCTCCGCTTCCCGCACGATGGTGCGCTCGATGTTCCGCCCCATCCGCCCGGCGACGGCGGCAAGGAAGCGCTCCACCTCGTCGGCCTCACCCTCGATGACCAGCTCGACGTCGCCGTCGGGCAGGTTGCGCACGTGCCCCGCCACCGCGTGGCCGGCCGCCAGGTGCTGGGCGGTGTAGCGGAAGCCGACCCCCTGGACGCGGCCGGAGTAGACGACCCGTTTGCAAATGGCCATGACAAGCCCTTAACTGCGTGTACGCTAGCCGCCGTGGGACTGTTCGGTCCGGTAGTTCGGCCCCGTGCCCCAGCGCAGCTTGTCGCGGAGCGTCTGGTAATAGTTGTGCCCCGGCACCTTCACCAGCCCGAAGCTCACCGGCGCCCGCCGCACCGTCACCCGATGGGCCGGCGTCAAGGGCAGCGCGTCCTGGCCGTCGATGACCAGGGCACTCCCCACCGAGAGGCGCCGGGGGACGATGGTGTAGACCTTGTCGGCGGAATCGACCACCGGGCGCATGGTCAGGCTGTGCGGGCTGATGGGGGTGATGGCGAACGCGGGCAACTCCTGGCCGACAATCGGCCCGCCGGCCGAGAGACTGTGCGCCGTCGAGCCGACCGGCGTGGCGATGATGAGGCCGTCGCCGCTGACGGTCGCCACGACTTGCCCATCGACGAGCAGTTCCAGCTCGATCATGTGGAAGGGCGGGCCGGCGTGAACGGTCACGTCGTTGAGGCCGAGGTAGGTGTCCTTGCGCTCCGGGGTTTCGACGACGCACTCGAACATGAGGTGCTGCGTGACGCGGTATTCGCCCTGGAGGACGCGCGGCCACGCCTGGCGCAGCTGCTCGGGAGTGAGGTCGGCAAGGAAGCCGAGCTTGCCGAGGTTGACGCCGAGGACAGGCGTCTGCCGGTAGCCCATCTGGCGGGCGGCGCGGAGGATGGCGCCGTCGCCGCCGAGGACGAGGGCGAGGTCGGCGGTGGCGGCGGGAAGCTCGGTGGCACCGCGCAGGTCGAAGACCACGACCTGGCACCGCTCGCTCAGGAAGGGCAGGAGGCGCTCGGCCTCTTCCGGCACACCGGGGCGAGAGGCGTTGCCCAGGACGAAGATGCGCATGGCGAAGCCCCCAGGAACGGGCGAACGGTCCTGGGGGTGAGTGTATCGGAACGGGTCGGCCGCCGCCCGGTGGGATGGCTTAATCGCGGGTCACGCCGTGCCCGTGCCCGTGCCCGTGCCCGTGCCCGTGCCCGTGCCCGTGCCCGTGCCCAATTTCATACCGGGCACGGGCACGGGCACGGGCACGGGCACGGGCACGCGCCACCTGAAACGGCCTGTTGTTGAACCTGGCCCGCCCGGTCAGGGCTTCCCCTCGATCTTGAGGAGCGCATTTCGCGCGACGCTGCGGACGTCGGCGTCGGGATCGGTGGCGGCGGTTTCCGTGACGGCGGGCCCGGCGGCCGCGGCGTAGTGCCCCATACGGCCAAGCGCCTTGGCAGCCAGCATCCGCACGTTCACGTCCTTGTCCTTGAGGAGTTTCACCAGCCGCTGGATCTCAAGCTCGGTCACCTGCTTGGCCGTGACATCAGCCACGTGCCTTACGTCCGGGTCGGGATCCTTCGCCGCGTCGTACAGCGCCGCGAGGGCCGGGGCGGCGTCGGCGTGGTAGGTCTGCAGGGTCTTGGCGGCTAGCAGGCGCACGTTCTCGTCCCATGTCCAGCGCCCATTCACGTCCCTGTCCTTGAGGATCTGCGCCAGGCGGAAGACCTCCTGCTGCGTCACCTGCTCGGCCGTCTCCTTGGCCGCGCGGCTCACTTCTGGGTCGGGATCCTTCGCCGTGTCGCGCAGGGCGGCCAGCACCTGGGCCGCATCGCCGGAGAAGTTGGCCAGCGCCCGCGCGGCCGACGCGCGAATCCTCGGGTCGAAGTCCTTAAGGGCGGCCAGCACGGCGGACAGGGTGCCGGGGGACGGCAGCAGGATCTCCTCCAGGGCCGTGTCGATGGCGTGGTCGTAGGTGGCGGCCAGACCTTTCGCCTTCACCAGGGACGGCACCGCGTCGCGCGAAGGGGGACCGATCCGCCCGAGGGCCACGATCGTCTGGTAATACGGCCCGAGGGTTTGCCGAGCACCCTGCCTCTCGGCGGGGTCGTCGAGGAGCTTGATGAGGTCCGGCACGGCGGCTCGGCTCGGCCAACCGAGCCCCGCCAGCGCACGGATCGCCGTCGAGCGCACTTCGGGCTTGTTCTTCGGGTCCTTGAACTGGACGACGAGATCGCGCACCAGTTTATCGTCGGTGTCGGCGGCGCGGCCGACGGCACAGGCGATGAGGAGGACGGTGACGCAACCAAGGAACGGCTTGCACACGGCACGTCTCCCAAGAACGAGACGGAGGGGCACACGAAACGGCAGGCAAGTCTAACCGTCGAGGGGGCCGTGTCAAGGAAGCGGACAACCGGACGGCTGGCCCTGAGCGTCCGCCGGCATGCCATTCGCGGTGTATATGATAAAGAGGGACCGCTCGCCCTGGCCCGGTCACGGCTCCCCTCGACTCAGCAACCCAGGAGAGGCGACCATGCGTTCACGACTCTTTTCCCTGGTGGTGGCCGCCGCGGGCGTCGCCGCCCTCGTCCCCGGCACGGCTTCCGCCCAAAGCCGGGCGTTCTATCGGCCGACCTACGGGACGCCCAACGGCAGCACGTACCACCCGAGCAACTTCGGCATGCAGCATGTCACCGGCTACACCCCGAGCAACTACGGCAACCCGGGGGCGTCTCCCCTCGGCGCGAACAACTTTGGGTCGGCGACCGCCGGCAGCTCGATCCCGCTCGGGTCCGCGGTTTCCCTCCCCGGCACTCCCCTCGGCGGCGGCTTCGGGACGTCCGCGGCCGGCATCCCCAGCGCGACCAACCCGGGGAACCTTCCGGCCGGCATGCCGAACCCGGGGAACTACGCGACACCCCTGAACGGTGCGTTCACCCCGGGTGCCGGGGAACCCCCGGGCGGCACCCCGGCCGAGGGCGTCCCGGCGCCCACCGCCGGCGTCGGCACGGGCCCCGGCACCGGGTCCATCGCTGCCGGCACCATCACCGCCTTGCCGGGGAACGCGTTCACGACGGTCGGCCCCAGCGCCAGCCCGTTCGTCAGCCCCAACACGGCCTCCATGCCGTTGGCCCCGGCCTTCACGCCGGCTTCTTCGTCCTACTGGGGCAATCCCTCCGGCACCTCCATTTACAGCCCCTACTCCGCCTTCACGCGAACGACGTACGTCCCCACTTACTCCGCCCCGCAGTACCAGTCGAGCTTCTACGCCCCGCTGCGCCGCGTCTACGGCTCCCAGGGGTATTGAGGCTTCCGGGCCCGCTTGCGGCTTCGCAGGACCAACTTGCGAAGCCGCAAGCGGCAAAGCGACCCCAAATCATTTTTTTCCTTTTTCCCTTCACGGCCTCGGGTGCTATTCTGATAGCTCGCCCGTGTCGCGCGTATTCGCAATCGCACACCGAGGTGGAGTTCCATGAACCGGGGTAATGTGTCTCGCCGCGGCTTCCTGCGGCGGTCGCTGGCGGCGATGGCCGTCGCCGGCCTGCCGGCCTGGTACGGCCGCGAAATCCTCGCCGCCGAGGAGGACAAGAAGGACAAGAAGCCCGCCGCCAACGACCGCATCGTCATGGGGGCCATCGGCATCGGCAGCCCGCAGAGCCGCGGCCGGGCCATCGCCCAGGACGCCCTGAACACCAAGAAGGTCCAGTACGTCGCCGTCTGCGACGTGGACGCCCGCCACCGCAAGAGCGCCGTCGGCTGGATGAAGGAGAAGGGGCAGGAGGTCAAGGACCACAAGGACTTCCGCGCGCTGCTCGACAACAAGGACATCCAGGCCGTCACCATCGCCACGCCCGACCACTGGCACGTCCTGGTGGCCATCGAGGCGCTGCGCAAGGGCAAGGACGTCTACTGCGAGAAGCCGCTGACCTTGACCATCGCCGAGGGGCAGGCGCTTTTGAAGGTGGTGAAGGAGACCCGGCGCGTCTTCCAGGTCGGCAGCCAGCAGCGCTCCGACGGCCGCTTCCGCCTGGCCTGCGAAATGGTGCGCAACGGCCGCATCGGCCAGGTCAAGACGGTCGAGACGCGCATCGGCGGCATCGACAAGAACAAGGTCGGGCCGTTCAAGAAGGAGCCGGTGCCCGAGGGGCTGGACTGGGACTTCTGGCAGGGGCAAACGGGGCCGGTGGACTACATCCCGCAGCGCTGCCATTACGAGTTCCGCTGGTGGTACGAGTACTCCGGCGGCAAGATGACCGACTGGGGCGCCCACCACAACGACATCGCCCAGTGGGGCCTGGGGACCGACGAAACCGGCCCCGTCAGCGTCGAGGCCAGCGGCTTCGCCGACAGCCGGCCCGACTGCTACAACGTCCACTCCGAATTCACCATCCACTACACCTACGCCAACGACGGCCCGCGGCTGGTCTGCACCGCCGGCGGCGAGAACGGCGTCAAGTTCCTCGGCGAGGACGACAAGTGGATCTTCGTCAGCCGCGGCCGCATCGAGGCCAGCGACAAGAAGCTGCTCGAGGAGCCGCTCGGCAGCGGCGCGGCCCGGCTGTACGTGTCGAACAACCACATGGACAACTTCCTCGACTGCGTTGTCAGCCGCAAGCCGACGATTTGCCCCGCGGAGGTCGGCCACCGCTCGGTGACCGTCTGCCACATCGGCGCCATCGCCCTGCGCACCGGCAAGAGGCTGAAGTGGGACCCCGTCAAGGAGCGCTTCGACGACGACGAGGCCAACAGGATGCTCAGCCGCGAGATGCGCGCCCCGTGGAAGATCGAGGTGTGATCGGCCCTCCCCAGCCGCTTGCGACTTCGCATGCCGTGCGAAGCCGCAAGCGGCTCCCTCCCCATCGAAAGGTTCCCCCATGACTCGCAGTTCCCTCTCGCGCCGGCGGTTCGTCGGCGCCCTCGCCGCGGCCCCGCTTATCCTGACCGCGGCGGCCCGCGGAGACAACAAGAAGCCGGCCAACGACCGCCTCACCGTCGGCTTCATCGGCATCGGCGTCCGGGCCCGCGACCATCTGCGCTACTGCCTCAACCGCGGCGACGTGCAGGTCGTTGCCGTCTGTGACGTGGTCAAGGAGCGGCGCGAGGACGGTAAGAAGCGCGTCGAGGACCACTACGCCAAGAACAAGAAGGGCGAGTACAAGGGCTGCGCGGCGTTGACCGACTTTCGCGAGCTACTGGCTCTCAAGGACCTCGATGCCGTCGTCATCAGCACTCCCGACCACTGGCACGCCATCCCGTGCGTGCTGGCCGCCCGCGCCGGCAAGCACATCTACTGCGAGAAGCCGCTGACGCTGACCATCGCCGAGGGCCGGGCGGTGGTCAATGCGGCGAAGAAGGCGAACGTCGTCTTCCAGACCGGCAGCCAGCAGCGCAGCGAGTACGGCGGCAAGTTCCGGCAGGCGGCGGAACTGGTCCGCAACGGCCGCATCGGCGAGGTGAAGACGGTCCACGTCGGCGTCGGCGACGCGGCCCGGCCGTGCGATCTGGCGGAGGAGCCGGTGCCGGAAGGGACCGACTGGGACTTCTGGAACGGCCCGTCGCCGAAGCGCGGCTACAGCTCGGTGCTGTGCCCGAAGGGGCTGCACAACTTCTTCCCGGCGTGGCGCAACTACCGTGAGTACGCCAACGGCGCGCTGGCCGACATGGGCGCCCACCACTTCGACATCGCCCAGTGGGCGCTGGACATGGACGGCAGCGGCCCGGTGAAGATCGAGCCGCCGGAGGGGAAGGCTAACCGCGGGCTGAAGTTCACCTACGCCGGCGGCGTCGAGATGTACCACGGCGGCCCGAGCGGCTGCACCTTCGTCGGCAGCAACGGGTTCATCTACGTCGATCGCGACGTCATCCTGAGCCGGCCGGAGTCAATCCTCAAGGAGCCGCTGGGCAAGGACGCGAAGCTCGTCTACCACGCGACCGACCACTTCGGCAACTGGCTGGAGTGCGTCCGCAGCCGCAAGGAGACGATCTGCGCCGCGGAGGTCGGCCATCGGTCGGCGTCGGTGTGCATGCTGGCCAACATCGGCTACTGGCTGCGCCGGCCGCTGCGCTGGGACCCCAAGGAGGAGCGCTTCGCCGGGGACGACGAGGCCAACAAGCAGCTGGCGCGCGAGATGCGGGCGCCGTGGAAACTGTAATACAGGCAGCTGGTGACGGGGTCCGATGTTGCCTCTTCGTTTCGTACCGAGTCGTCGTCGCCGATGGGTCACGGGGGATAAGACCGCCGACTTGGGGTCGGTGCGGGCCGTTGTGTGCCAAGGGGGCCGAGTTCTGTGCCACGCCGTGGCACAGAACTATCTCCTTATCGGACTTCTGGTTACGGCGAAAAAATGAGGTGTGTGCCATGTGCCACAGGGGTGGGGGGGGATGGCACCATGCGCGTCAACTTAAGCAGTTTTCCAGCGGTTGGGTGATGAGGGGGCTCCTGGTCGGTAGACTGTCGTTGCTTACCC
>DATFNV010000500.1:0-25938 GCA_035266225.1 Gemmataceae bacterium | reverse complement strand
CTTGCGCACCGCCTTCCAATCGACGCCGTGCAGGTTGGGGTCGTAGAAGAAGTCGCGCTCCTGGCGCCAGCACTCGGCGAAGATCTGACGCCACTCCGCCTGCCGGTCGAGGTTCACCTCCAGGCCAGCCAGCTTCAGCGGCTCGCCGAGGCCGACCGGGCCGCGCGGCAGGTCGATGATGCCGTACTGGTTGTCCTTCGACACGAGCATCTTCTTGCCGTCGGCGCTGATCTCGTAGCCGTTGACGGCGCCCAGCCCCGTCTCCTTCTGCGTCGCCAGGTCGAACAACTGCAACTGCGTCGCCCCGTCCTTGCTGCCGTGGCGCAGATACCAGACCGCGTTGCCCACCGAGCGCAGGCGGCCGTAGTTCGACGGGCCGATCGGCAGCGCCAGGACGCGGTCCTTGAGGCCGCCGGTATCGACCTTCACAGTCACCTGCCCGGGCGCCGGCGGCGCGGCGGCGGGCTTCTCGCCGACCTCGTCACTCTTCGGCTCGAACGGCGAGCGCGTCTCCTTCGCCAGCGTCACGAAGAACACCTTCGCCATATCCTGGTAAACGTGGTTGAACTCCGTCTCGCCGTAGGTCGGGTTGAAATCGCGCTGCGAAACGAAAAAGAGGTACTTGCCGTCGCCACTGAAGCACGGCTGCGCCGCCTGATACCAGTCGTCGGTCACCTCGTAATTCTTCTTCTGATCGACCGAGTATAGCCAGACCTTCTGCATCGAGTCCGCCTCCGGCCGGGAGTAGGCCACCCATTTGCCATCCGGCGACCAGGCGTAATCGTGAATCTCCCCCCTTTTCGCCTGCACCACCGGCGTCACCTGCTTCGTGGCGACATCGATGTACTGCACGCGGTCCTTCTTGTCGCCCCAGAGGATCTTCTTCGAGTCCGGCGACCAGACGATGTCGTACTTGTAGGTGTCGGCGCCCTCGGTGATCGGCTTCGCCGCGTCGCCGCCGTCCTGCGGGACGAGGTGGATCTCGTCCTCGCCGGTCGCGTCGGAGATGAAGGCGATCCATTTACCGTCCGGCGACCATTTGGCGTTGCGCTCGTGAATCCCGGACGAACTCGTCAGGTTGCGCGTCGGGCCGTGCTGCGCCGGGACCGTGAAGACCTCGCCGCGGGCGCAGAAGAGGGCACGCTTGCCGTCGGGGGCCACGTCGTAGCCGGTCACGTTCTTGCTGACGTCGCGCAGGCCGCCGCGGCCGGTGTTCATGTCGTCGTTGATGAAGACCTTGACCTTGCGGACCTTCTGCGTGGCCAGGTCGAGCACGTAGAGCCAACCGCCGTTCTCGAAGACGATGGCCCGGTCGCCCAGCGACGGGAACTTGACGTCGAAGTCCTTGAAGTCGGTCAGCCGCTTCGTCGTCTTGTCTTCGGTGTCGTAGACGTACAGGTTCATCCGCTTCAGGTCGTCGCGGTCGGACAGGAAGTAGATCTGGTCCTCGTGCCACATGGGGATGATGTCCTGGGCGGCACTGCTGGTGATGTTCTCGGTCTTCTTCGTCTTGAAGTCGTAGACCCAGACGTCGTCGGCCATGCCGCCGCGGTAGCGTTTCCAGGTGCGGAACTCGCGGAAGACGCGGTTGTACGCCAACTTGGTATCGTCGGGGGAGAAGGAGGCGAAGCCGCCGCGCGGCAGCTCGACCTGCTCGGGCAGGCCGCCGTCGGTGCCGACGAGGTAAAGCTGACCGATGAAGTCGTTGAAGGAGCGCATGCGCGAGCGGAACAGGACGTGCTTGCCGTCGTTCTTCCAGCCAATGACGATATTGTTAGGCCCCATGCGGTCGGAGACCTCGTCGCGCTTGAGGGTGGCCGTCCAGGTGAGGCGCCGCGGCACGCCGCCCTCGGCCGGCATGAGATAGACCTCGGTGTTGCCATCGTACTGGCCGGTAAAGGCGATTTGCTTGCCGTCGGGCGAGAAGCGGGCGAACATCTCGTAGCCGTCGTGGCTGGTCAGGCGGCGGGCGGTGCCGCCGGCCACCGGCACCGTGTAGAGGTTGCCGGCGTAGGTGAAGACGATGGTGTCGCCGTGGATGGTGGGGAAGCGAAGCAGCCGGGCCTCCTCCGCGGCCGGCGGCCGGCCGGCGAGGAGGAGCAGCGCGGCCGCGAGGCCGACGAGCGTGCGCATGAATGGTTCCTCTGTTCCTCGTCCTGCCGGCGCGGGCCGGCAACACCGGGGAGCTTGTCCTCGGATCAGGTAACATCTATGGCAGAAGAGGGCGCCGACAACAACCGCGCCGTCGCATCTTCCTCTCCCCGCCCCGGTTGCCGAACCGATACACCCGTTAGAACCGTTCCTTGCGGGCGCGCAGAAGAGTCGGTGACGCCGACCGAGCGCCAGATGCGCGAATAGGGGGCGACGGCAAAGCCGACTCGACGTCGCGGGCAAGGGGCCGCCGGCGAACATCCGTTCATCCAGAACCCAAGGTTGATGCGACGGATACGTGAGGTCCCTCGGGCGTCGGGGTCACCTGGAAATCGATGATCGATCGGGTATTGCTTGCGAAATGCGTGAGCTTCCTCTGGATCATCCCCGCGACGATGGCCCTCATGGTCGGCCTGGCCTCGGGCGGCATGGCTGTCTCCATATCCTGGAGAAACTGGTCGCGCACGCCGCCCGACATGAGGGCCGCGTTCCAGGCGACCAGGGCCAGGGTCAGCAGCTTGCGTAATTCTTCGTCGGTCTCCCAGGCGTCGGAATAAGGCTCCACGAATTCCAGGAGCACTTCGGACATTTTCCTCGTCCCCGCCGGTGTCTCGACGATGACGGTGCCCTCGGGAAGTCTGTGCTGTGGGAGTCTTGGCTTCGGCGGCCGGGCCCGTTTTTTCCGGTCACGCTTCTTTTTCTTTTTCCGCGATCCCATGACGTTACGGTCCCCCTTTCTTCCCCAGATCCAGGGATCAATCCGAGGCTACGCGACAGGGCCTGTCCCGAGCGAGGGTGCCTTCCGCACCCACACGCGAGTGCTGTGGAACGTGCTCTGCCCCGCCAGGTCGGCCAGGGCGTCGGATGTGGTGTGATTGACGTTGTGCCCGCCGGAGAGCTTGCCCCAGCGCCCCTTCGGCGACACGACCACGCCGCGCCGCACGGCGTCGGTCACGCGCGCCCGCACTCCGCACCAGCCGCGACTGTTCTCCACGACTACCGCCTCACCGTCCGTGATGCCGCGCGCCGCCGCGTCGTCCGGGTGGACCTCCACGAACGGCTCGCCGGCGCCCTTGAGCAACCCCGCCTGGCTGGCGAGGCTGCTGCTGACGAAGTGGTGCGACGCCCCGCTGACCAGTCGCAGCGCCAGGGCCGGGTCGGCAAAGGTTCCATCGTCTTCGTCGTCGTTGAAGCGCCCCGGCAGCGGGTCCACGCCCTCACCGGCGAGAGACTGACAATACAACTCCACCTTGCCGCTCGGCGTCGGGAAGCTGCCGCCGGCGAAGGGCACGTCGCCCACGTCGAGCGCCACCGCCCCCTCCGTCTTTAACCGCTTCAGAGTGATGCCGCGCAGCGCCGGGTTATGCGCCGCGGTCGCGGTCAGGACTTCCTCGATCACCTCGTCGGGCGACTGGCGCAAGAACGGCTCGCGAAAACCCAGTGCCGCCGCCAGCAGGGTCATCACTTCCCAATTGCTCTTGCACTCGCCGAGCGGCGCGATCGCCGGGGCGTTGTACGTCAGCAGCGTCGTACCATACGCCTTGTGCAGGTCGGTGTGCTCCAGCTGCGACGTGGCCGGCAGCACGATGTCGGCGTAGTCGGCGGTGTCGGTCAGGAACAATTCGTGGACGACGGTGAACAGGTCGTCGCGCCGCAGTCCTTCGATGATGCGGCCGGCGTTGGGGCTTGACGTGGCCGGGTTGGCGTTGAGGACGTACAGCGAGCGGATGGGTGGGTCGCTCACCTCGCCGAGCAGGGCGGCGCCGAGGCGGTTCATGTTGACGACGCGCCCCGGCGAGGGGCAGGCTTCCCAGTGATTGACGGCGCGCGCGTCCCATTGCAGACAGCCGCTGGTGCTGTACGCCAGGCCGCCGCCGCGCACGCCGTACTGCCCGGTCAGCGCCGGCAGGGCGCAGACGGCCCGCACGTTCTGGCCGCCGTTGCGGTTGCGATTGATGCCGTCGGCGAACTTGATGAGCCCCGGCCGCGTCGTCGCGTACAGCCGCGCCAGCCGCACGACGTCCTGTTCGGCGAGGCCGGCCTTTGCCGCCACGCGTGCCGGGGGGAATTCGGCGATGCGCTCGCGCAGCTGCGGCCAGCCGACCGCGTGGGCGTTCAGCCATGCCTCGTCGTGCAAACCTTCCGCGACGAGGACATGGGCGATCCCCAAGGCGAGGTAACCGTCGCTGCCGGGGATGGGGGCAAGGTGCCAGTCGGCGCCCTCGGCCGATTTGGTGCGGCGCGGGTCGATGACGACGACCTGGCAGCCGCGGTGCTGGGCCTCGCGCAGGAACGGCAGGAAGTGCGGCGCCGTGCTGACAGGGTTGTGTCCCCAGAGGATGACGAGCCGGCTGTGGATCACGTCGCCGTAAGGCGCGCTCCAGCGCTTGCCGAGCGTGGCCCCGACAGCGCGCTCGGCGGCGGCGCCGCAGATGCTGCGCCAGAGCTGACTGGCGCCGAGGCGATTGAAAAGGCGCGCCGCGGCGACGGCGTTTTGCACCAACCCGAGCGTGCCGCTGTAACTGTACGGCAGGATCGCTTCCGCCCCCGACTCGGCGATGATCGACTTCCAGCGGCCGACGATTTCGGCCAGCGCCTCGTCCCAGGTGATGCGCCGCCACTGCCCGGACCCCTTCGGCCCAGTGCGGCGCAGCGGGTGGAGAACGCGGTCGGGGTGGTAGACGTGATCGAGGTAGGGCCGCACCTTGGCGCAGAGCCAGCCGCGCGTGATGGGGTGGTCGGGGTCGCCGCGGAAGGCGACGGCGCGGCCGTCGCGCACCTCGGTGAGGACGCCGCAGGTGTCGGGACAGTCGTGCGGGCAGGCCCCGCGGACGAGGAGGGAGGTTGTCATCGGAGGTCAGTTCTTGGAACAGGGCAAGTGGGCGACGTTGCGGACCGTCTCCGCGACGTCCAGCACCATTTTCTCGTTGCTGCCGCGGTATAGGATCAATTCGGGGTAGCCGTGTTCCTTGCTCAGTGCCACCTGGAACCAGGTGCGGAAAAAGACGAAGTAGAACCAGAGGATACCCGGGATGATGAAGGCGAGCAGCAGCAAGATCAGGATCATCCACTCCATCATTGACGTCTCATCAATCGGCCCGTAGACGACGCCGCCGTAGTCGCGAACGTCCACCTCCTGCGGCGGGCGCGGCAGGAAGCAGGCGGTCCAGGTCTTCGTCAGGCGGATGCGGCCCTTCTTGTTGCGCGTCAGGTGGATGTGGTCGTAGGTGCCGAGCAGGAAGGCGGTCATGGCCGAGAAGAGCAGCCAGGGGAAGACGACGCCACAGACGTCCGCCCCGGCCGCGACGCTGACGACGGCCGCCGTCACGAAGAGGGCCTCGGCGGCGATGAACAGGCCGCGGCGCACCTTGACCGGCCAGCCGCCCTGCCACTGACGATCGACCGGCTCGAACTCCTGTTTGGCCTTCTTGCCGGTCTGGAGGTTGTAGCCACAACGGGTACACAGGAGGGCCTCGCGCGGGATGGCCGTGCGGCACTCGGGGCACGGCCGCTCCTCGTCGAGGCCGGGGACGCGGTAGGGCCGGCCGTCGTCCTCGTCGGTCGCCTGCTCGTTGGGGCTCGGCGGCAGCGGGTGCAGCGGCTCCGGGGCGCGAGGCGGCTCCGCCTGGATCGCCTGGACCCGCTTGCGTTTCCCGGGTTTTTCCTCGGCCGGGGGGGCGGGGTCGTTGCCGAGCAGGATGTCCTCGGCCGCGGCGTCGCTCACCGCGGACGGCGGGCGGCGCGGCTTGTCGCCGCCGGCCTGCTTCTGCGCCGAGGCGGGCACGTCGCTCATGACGCCGCACTCGGGGCAGCGGATGCGGGCGCGCGTGTAGTCGTCGGGGACCGCCACCCGGCCGCCGCAGCCCGAACAGAGGACCGTCGCGCTCATGGGCCTTTCTACCTTGCCGCTTGCGGCTTGGCGTTCGTGCTAAGCCGCAAGCGGCGAATTAGTGCCACCTGTTAAATGACCCTTCGCTGCTGGTGAAGCGCACGTCGCCGTGCAGCACGCCTTTTGTGGCCAGCAACTCCTCGCCGAGGTGGCGGACCTCGTGCATCGGCCCGCGCAGGATCGACACCTCCAGACAATGGCGCTCGCCGAGGTGGACGTGCAGGCTCGAGACGACCAGCTCGTGATGGTGGTGCTGCTTGTCGATCAGTCGTGCCGCCAGTTCGCGGGCGTGGTGGTCGTAGACGAGCGTGACGACCGCGACCCCTTCGCCGACGGCGCTCTGCTCCTCCTCGCGGATGAGCCGGTCGCGGATCAGGTCGCGGACGGCCTGGCTGCGCGTGGCGTAGCCCTTGGCCTCGATGGCTCGGTCGAAGGCCTCGAGCAGGGCGCTCTCCAGCGAGATGCTGATGCGGGTGAGCCCTTCCATACGGTTACTTCTCCGCGGCCGCCTGCGGGGCCAACTCAAACGTGTGGCTCGCCGGCAGGCGCAACCGGCCGATGTCGGCCTCCATCTTTTCCACGATCGGGTCGAATTTGGGGATTTCGGCGGCGTTCTGCCCCTGCTCGTGCTTGCGGAAGCCGAACAAGTACGTCTCGTTCGCCGGGCGCCAGCGGTAGAAATACTGATGGTTCTTGTCGATGATCGCCGCCCGCAGCTTCTCGGCCTGCTCGAATTCGGGGCCGCGCGTCAGCGGCACGCCGAGCGCCCACTCGGCCGCGCCGGCCAGCGCCACCGGTTGGCCGTCGATCTTCAGGACGTACTTTCCCTCGGCCAGTTTGCCGACGCGCAGCACGCGCTCGGCGCCCGGCAGCGCCGCCCCCTTCGGCGCGTCCTTCGGCGCCGGCGGCGGGGGCAGCACGTCGTCCGTCACCTCGAAGCGCAGGGGATTGTGCCGCACCTTGTCGAGCTTCGCGCCGGACGTGACTCCCTTGGCGGAGCCGTCGGCGGTGATCTCGACCCTCCAGCGCGGCGGCTTCAGCCCCAGTCCCTGCTCCAGCGCCGCGGCCGAGCGCCAGTAGCCGTAGGCGGTCAGGTGCATGCCGTTGTCGGTGTACGCCGACGGCGGGTTCGTCTTCGTGCCGTCGCCGAGCAGGTCGTACAGATCGACGTAGCCGCAGCCGCGCTTCTCCGCGACGCGGCGCAGGGCGTCGGCGTAGAGGCGGACGTTCTTGTTCTGCGGCGCCGGGTCGGGCAGCGGTCGGCCAAGGTCTTCGTGCCGCAACGGCGACAGCAGCACGACGCGGGCCTTGTGCGGCGCCAGGGCGTCGAGCAGCACGTTGAGTCCGTCGAGGAATTTCGGCAGCCCCGCTTCGCCGTCGAACGATTCGTTGGTGCCGTAGCCGACCAGGATGACGGTCGGCTTGACGGCGGCGACGTGGTCCTTCCGGTGCTTGAAGCCCTCGGCGACCGAGCCGAAGCTGGCCTGGGCTGTGCCGAAGACGGTGTCGCCGCTCCAGCCGAGGTTGCGGAAAGTGACGCCGGGGTAGCGCTCCGTCAGGGCCGTTTCCCAGTAGCCGTAGCGCTGCTCGCGCTCGATCAGAGTGCTGCCGATCAGGACGACGCGATCGCCGTCCTTGAGGGTGAAGGCGTCCGCGGCGCGGGCGCCGAGGGGCGCCAGCGCCACGACGAGGATCGCGAGGGTACGGGTCACGGTGCTCTCCGAAAGTCATCGACAGTCGCGGGATCGATCGCTATTGTAAGGCGCCCGGCCGTCCTACCCCACAGAGAAATGCCGTGAAACCGACCGACATCCGCATCGACGAGGTTCGCTTCAGTTACCAGGATTATCTCTACCGCACGCCGATCAAGTTCGGCGGCGTCGCCTCTGACCGCGTCACCCTGCTCGACGTCGAATGCACCGTGCGAACCGGAGCCGGGAAAACGGCCCGCGGCTTCGGCTCGATGCCGCTGGGCAACATCTGGTCGTTCCCGTCGCGCGTGCTGAAGTTCGACGATACCCTCGCCGCCATGAAAGCCCTGACCGAGCGCATCGCCCGCATCACCGCGGACTGCAAAGAGACGGGCCATCCCATCGACCTCACACACGCGCTGGAGCCGGCTTACATCCGCGCCGCCGGGGAGGTATCGCGCACCTTGAATCTCGCCGATCCCATTCCTATCCTCTGTACACTGGTGTGTGCCAGCCCGTTCGACGCCGCCCTGCACGACGCCTTCGGCAAGATCCACGGCCTGAACTGCTATCACACCTACGGCCCCGACTTCCTGTCGCACGACCTCGGTCACTACCTCGGCTCCGACTTCCAGGGCGAACGCCTCGACCAGTACGTCAGCCGCGAGCCGAAACCGCGCATGCCGCTGTATCACCTCGTCGGGGCGCTCGACCCCATCGAGGTGTCGGACGTGACGAAGCCCATCGGCGATGGCCTGCCGGAGACGCTGCCGGAGTGGATTCGCTTCAACGGGCTGACGCACCTGAAGATCAAACTCAACGGCGACGACCTCGGCTGGGACGTGGAGCGCGTGGTGCGCGTCGATGCCGCCGCCGAGCGTACGCAAAGGGAGCGAGGGGTGTCGCGCTGGTTCTACTCGCTCGACTTCAACGAGCGCTGCCGGAATGTCGAATACCTGCTCGAGTTCCTGCGCCGGGTCAAGGAGCAAGCGGCGGCGGGATTTGAGCGCGTCCAGTACATCGAGCAGCCGACGGCGCGCGACCTGAAGGCGAATCGGTCGAACGTCATGCACGAGGCGGCGAAGCTGCGGCCGGTGGTCATCGATGAATCGCTCATCGACCTGGAAAGTCTGCAATTGGCGCGCGAGATGGGCTACACGGGGGCGGCGCTGAAGGCGTGCAAGGGGCAGTCACAGTCGCTGCTGATGGCCGCCGCGGCCCGGAAGTATGGCCTGTTCCTGTGCGTGCAGGATCTGACCTGCGTGGGGGCGTCGCTGATCCATTCGGCGGGCCTGGCGGCACACGTCCCAGGGGTGGCGGCGATCGAGGCGAACGGCCGGCAGTTCTGTCCGGCGGCGAATGCGCCGTGGGAGGGGCGCTTCCCCGGGCTGTTCCGCGTTAGCGACGGGACGATGGAAACCGGCGTGCTGACGGGGCCGGGCCTCGGGGCGGTGGCGCTCAACTGACGTGGCCTACAGCCAGCGCCGCAGCCAGCCGAGCAGGCCGGGCGTGTCGCGGAGGGTGTAGCGCCCGCGCCGCCCCTCGTACTTGAACTCGTCCAGCCGTTGCAACAGGTCGCGCCCGAGCAACCCGTGGAACTGCGCCAGGTTCGGGGGCATCGCAAGGCTCGCCACCCGCACGGGGTCGAACGAAGCCAGACCGGTTGCGGGAAAGGCCAACCTTACCCGGAATCACCTTGTGGTTCCGGCGGCAAGAGACGTGGCGACGCGCACCGGCTGACTGGCCTGTGGGTTGAGGTGGCGGATGAGACCCGGAATCAACGTCGTCCGCTTCGACCCGGTGTCGATCAACAGCCGGATGGAAACCGGAACTGGCACCTGCCGCCCCGCCCGCCCGCGAAAATGTTCCTCTCCTTTGGGCAAGCGGACGAGCGCCGGAAGGACCAGGTGATCCTCAACCGTTGCGATGTACTTTCCCATGATCCTTCACAGGACTGTCAGTCGAGCGGTTTGAACGACGGGTGGTTGGTATCCACATTGGCGATGTATTCCGGCTCGTCACGCTCGGTGATCAGGCAAAAGATCATGCGCCCCCACCCAAACCGGCGATGGGCTTCAGCGGTTGCCTCATCGAGCGTGTCGAACACCCCGACGACTTCGTCGAAGCGGACGAGGGCGATCTTGCCCAGGTGGTCGCGCACCAGTCGCTCGCGCTCGCGCTCGAACGCGGCGTCCTCGCGCGACAGGTCCGGCGGCGCGCCGTTCTCTTCGAGGTGAATCCACTCATCTTTCGGTTCCTGGGTTCCCATGGCGCTCTCCTCGGGCTTGGCACCTCTCCCACTTCAACGATACCACACGTCGCGGCAGCGGCGGAAGACCACGTGGGACACGGATTGGGGCGGATGGGCACGGATCTGATCCGCGTTGAGCCGTCTCATCCGTGTCCCCTTCTGCCCACCAATCGGCCCGCCGTGACGTTACCCGCCGGGCCGCCGCCGCGTCACTTGCTCACCTTGAAGGCGCCGGGGAAGATCGTATAGGGTGAGGTGGTCACGCCGTTGCGCGTCGAACCGACGAAGACCGGCGGCGGCGCCACGATCGTCACCTTCACCACGCCCGTCTGGCCCGGCTTGAGGGCGCCGGCGTGGACCGCGGCTGTCTCCAGGGTCGAGTCGGTCGTGTACACGTCCGTGCCCCACACCGAGCCGTTCACGTTCCCCGTCACCCGGAAGCGGTACGTCTTGCCGACGTTCCCCTGGAGCCGCATCAAGCTATCCGGGGCCGGCTCGGCGTCGGCGACGGCCGTCGATTCCGGCTCGGCTCCCGGCACGTTCAGGCTGCGCACGTCCGACAACTTCATCTGCTGCTCGCCGAACTGGGCCGTGCTCACCTTCAGCGACGGCGCCGAGATGCGCCCCGCGATCTTCGAGTGCTCGGTGTGGATCACGTCGTGCGGCTTGATCTCCAGCCGCTCCTCGGGCACTTCCTCGCGGAGCTTGGTGAGCAATTCCTCGACCCGTTTCTTCACCTCCGCGTCCGAGCTGTTGGCGGCCTTCAGCAAGGCGGGGTAGGCCGTCGCGCCCAGGGCGAGCAATTCGGCGGTGGCGGCCTCGCGCGCCTTGAAGTCCTCCTTGGCGAGGTTGGCGACGGCGGCGTCGATCTTCTTCGTCACCTCGTCGGGCACCCGCGTGGCGAACTCGATGCGGCGGACTTCGGCGACGGGAATCGTCAGCTTCCCGTAGGGAGTCACCAGCTCGAGTTTCTCATCGCGCAGCCTTACCTTGAGGTTGCTGTCGTCGTTGAAATGGACCTCGACGGCCGCGGCCTCGGCGGCCGCTTTCGCGGGCTTTTCGGTTGGCGGCGCGTCCTCCCGCGCCGGCTTCTCGCCGGGCGGATCCTTGCCGGCGAGCGGCAACGTCAGGGCGAGGACGGCGAGCAGGGACACGGTACGGCGGCTGATCGGGTTGACGAGGCTCATGGCTCCTCCGAAGCGATTTGGGAGAAGGATCGCCCTGGACTATAGCCCGAGCCCGTCGCCTTCCACAAGGGGAAGGGGAAGGATGTTACGCGCCGGGGGCAAAGCCGACGGGTTGCAACCAGTGAACTTGCTGCTATAAGGTGGTGAGGGGAAGTGTACTCACCGCGAGACGTGACCATGCCGCAAGGCGACGAGGCCGACACCGTCCTGATCGTGGACGACGAGGAGCCGGTGCGCCGGACCTTCCGCGAATGGCTCGAAGGGGCCAACCTCGGCTGCGAAGTGCTGACGGCGGCCGACGCCGAGGCCGCCCTGCTCCAGGCCAACCGCCGCAATATCGACCTGACCATCCTCGACTGGAACCTGGGCGCCGGCAACGACGGGCTGCAACTGCTCGAAGACCTGTACCTGTTCAACCCCGACGTGGCGGCGATCATGATCACCGGCTTCGCCCACCAGGCGACGCCGCTGGACGCCATGCGGATGGGCGTGCGCGACTACCTCGACAAGAACCAGGACCTCGACCGCGACACCTTCCTCAAGGCGGTGCGCAAGCAACTCGATCAGATTCGGCCGGCCAAGCGCGAGCGGCGTCTGCATGGCAGCCTCGTCGCCTTCCGCGAGGCCGTCGAGAAGGTGCTGCCGCTGGTGCGGGCGGCGGCGGCGCTGAACGACCCGGTGCCGCTGCCGCAGGCGGTCGGCAGCCTGTTCCGCTTCCTGCTGCGGACGACCGGCGCCGGCGACGGCGTGCTGCTGGTGCGCAGCTACGACGCCGGCCGCACTCCACCGGAAATCTGCCGCGTGTACGACGCCGCGGGGGCGCCGCTGTCCGTCGAGCTGGTGCCGTTCGCGCGCTCGGTCGCCGGCAGCGTCGTTAGCCTCCAGGAACCGTACGCGATGAGCCGGCTCGACGAGACGGCGGGGGCGCTGGAATTGCAGCCGTTCGAGCGCGGCCGGCGCTCGCTGCTGGCGGCGCCGATGAGCGTGGCCGCGGGCGTGCAGGTGGTGCTGGAATTGTTCGACAAGGGCGAGGGCTTCACCGAGGAAGATCGGCGGTTGGTGGCGGCCGCGGCCGATTTCGGCGTGGAGATGCTGCGTCAAGCCCTGGCCGAGCGGCAGACGCACCAGGTGCTGCTCGACGCGGTTGGGGCGGCGCTGGGCGCCAGCGAGTCGGTGGCCCAATCGCTGCGCGGCCGGCCGGAGGAGCCGCCGCCGGCCGCGGTCATGGACCGGCTGCGCGAGGGACTGAGTGCGGCGCCGGCGCCGGCGGCCGACGCCGGTGAGACGCTGCGCCTGGCCGAGGCGGTGCGCGTGCTGGCGCTGCGGCACGGCCCGGCCGCGGTGCGCCACTGCACGCGCCTCGTCGAAGAGGTGCGAGCGCTGCTCGACGAAAGCACCGGAACAGGCCCCGTTTAGCCGCTTGCGGCTTAGCGTTCGCTTGCCCCGGGGCAAGCGAACGCTAAGCCGCAAGCGGCCAAGCCACTCGTGACGATTCCTGATGAGTGACGTCTTCGACGAGGTCTTTGCCCTGCTGACGCCGGAGCGCCTGCTGCGCGACCCGCGCGCCACCGGCGAGGGCGTCTCCGTCTGCGTCATCGACAGCGGCGTCGAGCGTTCCGTCCTGGAGGACAAATCTCGCCGCCTGGGCCGCGCGATTCATCCCATCGAGGGCGGCATCTTCACGGCCGCGAGCCCCGAGCCGCTCCCCTACACGGGTCACCAGAGCACGCCGCACGGCACGACGGTGGCCGACATCCTGCTGACAGTGGCGCCGCGCGTGCGCCTCTGGTCGGCGGACGTGTTCGGCCCGCAGGGGAGTTGCGAGGTCGAGGTGGTGCAGCGGGCGCTGCACTGGGCCATCGACGTCTGGAAGTGCAAGGTGGTCAACCTGTCGCTGGGCGTGCCGGAGGCACGCTTGCAACAGGTGCAGCGGCGCTACCAGTTCCTGCGGGCGATCGAGGAAGGGTACTACAAGGACGTGCTGATCTTCGCGGCGGCGCACAACGAGCACCCGCTGACGCGCAGCTACCCATCGGCGTTCGCCCCGTCGCTGATCTCGGTGGACAAGCACCTGTTCGACGACCCGCTGCAGTTCGCCTACGCCCTGCGCGAGCAGGTGGAGTTCCAGGCCCACGGCCGCGGCTACCTGGGGCCGTTCGCGCAGGAGCCGGCGACGAGCTGGGCGGCGCCGCACCTTGCGGGCATCGCCTCACGGATCCTGTCGCTGCGGCCGGGACTGAAGCCATTCGAGATCAAGACGATTCTGTACTGGATGTTCCAGGCGTCGCGGAACCTGGGCCCCCCTTCGGGTCGCCGCTAACCGTCAACCGCCGGCGGGCAGCTGCTCGTCCACCGCCTCCAGCACCTGATCGGGACTGAGCCGCTCGATGAAGCGGTCCGGCCGGAACAGCCAGCGCACCTCCCCGCGGCGGTCGATCAGGACCGTCGTCGGCGCCACGGTGTCGCCGCCGGCCGGCGAGTGCTGCGGCGCGATCAGCTCCGCCGCCATCGCCAGGCTCTTTTTCTTGTCCGAGACGACGACGAGGTGCGGGAATTTGTTCTGCGTCTTGGTGCTGCCGTCGAGGCCGTCGAGGGAGACGGCGACGACGCGGACGTGACGGGAGTCGAAATCCTGGTGACGCGCTTCGAGCTGACCCAGCTCGATCATGCAAATGGTTCACCAATGTCCGCGGAAGAAGACGAGGACCGTGTCCTCATCGCCGACGAGGTTGTCGCGCGTGAACGGCGTGCCGTCGGCGCGGGCGGCGCTGAACTCGGGGAACGGATGTCCCTCGGCGACCGGACCCGTGTAGGCCGGCAGCCGCGCGTGGGAGAGCAGGAACCACCACTCGCCGGCCGTCACGGCACCGATCAGCAGCAGGGCGGCGACGCGCCACACGCTGAAGCGGCGGCGCAGCGAGACGATGATCAAGATCGCGCCGAGCGTGGTCAACGCTGGGGCGTACCACGGCGTCGTCAGTCGCGCGGCGTGTAGCTCGAGCGCGTAGACGACGGGGCCGAGGATGGCCGCGAGGATGCCTGTCCACAGGAGGAGTCGGCCGCCGGACTTCGGCGGCGCGACCGGAGGTGATGTGGTGTTCATATCTTCCGTATACCCGACGGGCCGACTCACGTCGAGGTCACCGACACGGGCGGCCCCGGAATGCACTGTCACGGGTTGCCGCCCGCGGCCTGCTGCAGCCTGGCGACGAAGGCCGCGTGCTCCGAGCTGGCGACGCCTCGCTGGAGGACTTGCAGCACAGTTGCGAGATCGCCGCGGATGAGGGCGGCCACATCCAGCCAGAGGCCCGGGAAGACTTCGCTGCGGTAGTGCCCATCAGGCCCCGGGGGCAAACGCTCGTACTGGGGGCCGCGCAAGACGAACCAGTCAATTTGTTGGTCAGTTACGCGCCAGACGATGTACTCGCGGACGTTGCAGCGGCGGTAGACCCGGAACTTGAGGTTCAGGTCAATGCTGACGCTGCTGGCGGCGACCTCGGCAACAAGTTCCGGGCCGCCCTCGACGTAATCGTCGGCCGTAATGCGCGCCTGGCCGCCGCAGGCAGGCTCGATGAGCATGAGCGCGTCGGGCTGCGGCTCGTTCGTCGGGTCGAGGCGCACCGAGGTATTATCCCCTGCACGGACACCGGGCGTAGACGCGCGGTAAACACCGATCCAGGTGGCTAGATCAATGTGCGGGCTCCCGTGATGACCGAGGCGGACGGGGGATGGCATGTACACGACTCCTTCGATGAGTTCCGCCTTTTTCAAGCCAGGGATCGCATCGTAGCGGCGCTCGAATTCCTCCCGTGTCAGGTGATCTCCTTGTTCGAGCAGCGGTCCCCGGGGCGATCCCGGCGGAATCACCGGCGGAATGGTGGTGGGACTTGCCATCGGTCCTCTCCTGGTTAACGGCTTCCCGGACTTTGGTCCGGTGCCTCCAACATTGTTGCATTCTCCCAGAGGCCCTTGCGGAACACAAGGTTGGCCCGCTGGTCACGCCGGCGCCGCTTCCTTCACGTTCGAGATGCCGACCACGCGCCGCTGGTAGCTGTAGATTGGACTCGCCTCCGGCCGTGGCGCCAGATCCCACGTCCACTCCTCGCCCGACCACGGCAGCTTGACCCCGCGCAGGGCGCTCAGCCGTTCCACCAGCGCACCGCTGCGGTCCACCGTCAGCCGTTCCAGGTCGCAGACGAGCGTCACCACGCCCGGCAGCCGCTTCAGGTAGTCGATGTGCGCCCGCACCAGGTCCCGGCCGAAGGCGGTGATCTCCTCCGCGGGGTAGGTGCCCCGTTCCGACAGGTACTTGCATGGGATGTACGCCAGCTGCGACAGGAGGTTGACCGACGCGACCAGATCGACCTCGGGGTCGTCGCAGAACATCTGCGGGGCGACGCGCGGCAGCGACTGGCCGCCGCGCCGGCCGATGCGGTAAACGGTCTTGGCGGTGCCAGTCACGTCGGCGGCCAGCGCGGAGACGTTGGCCAGGCGCCAGCCGGCGCCGAGCGGGTGGACCACGTCCACCAGAACCACCTGCGCGAAGGCCGCCGCCAATTCGGAAAGCGGCACGTCGTAGAGCATGCCCGAGCCGAAGACGACCGCCTTGCGCTTCGTGGCGCACTTCCGCACGGCGGCGCGGAGGACGTTCCTGGTGCGCTCCAGGTGCGGCTCCCAGGCCTGGCGGCAGCGGTCGCGGCGCGCCTTGATGCTGAGCTGTTCGTGCAGGTAGCCCATCGCCCGGACGTAGCGCGGGCAGGGCGTAACAAGGTAGCGGAACAACTCGGCGAGCATGGCCAGTGCAGGGGTACGCTCTTGGGTGATCGCGGCGCGGGAGGCCTTCTCATTCGCGAAGCCGGTCCCAGTCCCATCCTATTCGTTTCCGCGCCCCCGACTTGAGAGAACAGCGCGGCTTCCAGGCGGGGGAGACGTTGCGCCAGGAACGCCTGGGTAAAGGAGGAAGAAATGTGATCGACTGGCCTTGGAGTGGAGCGGAAGGAGGTGTCAGGCTCGCGGTGTGTGACGGCAGCGTGGCACCATCCCCAGGCGAGTGCCTGCGGCGGCTTCTCGGGTCGGGTCGGTCACGATGACCGGGGGTTGGGTGTCCCGGACGGGCTTCTCGCGAAACGAGCGGTAAGCATCCCCCAGAAGGCCGGGAAAGGCGGCGGCGATAATCAAGACACAACTACTCGCCAACACTCCGGCGACCGGCCAGACCAGGGAGGCATTCCGGAGGGCGATGGCCCGGACCAGGCCGGTGAAGGCGCACAGCAAGGCCGACGCCGCCAGCAGGCCCGTGAGGGCGCACAGCGGCGGCAATGCGCTGCAGATCAGGGCCGCGACCGTGAGGAGGAGTCCGCCGAGGCCGAAAAGACTCACACGACCGGGCCCGCGCCAACGGGTGTGCCGGGCGGAGGCTGCCCTCCTGGCCGGGGCAGCCCGCACGCGGGCCGCCGCCTTTCGCCGGGCGGGCCGGGGCGCCGGGGGCCGCAGCGCGACCGCCGGCGGCGCAGGGGGACCCAGCGCTTGCGCGTAGCCGCAGCGCGGGCACAGTACCCTCAATCCCATCACATTCTCGGGCGCCGGGAACTGCGACTTGCAGAACCGGCACTGTGCGAGACAACCCACGGCAACCCTCCGGCGTAGGTCTTCGCGTAAGAGACGTGCCCATTACCTACGTCTCCAGGCCGGCGAAACTGTACATCGAAAATGGCAAGCGGCGCCAAAAGGGCCGTCAGGTACAATGGCCGCTCGTCCCGTCGCGTCAGCCGTTCGAGGCCGAGCCATGAGTCGATTCCTCTACCGCAACGGCACCGTCGTCCTCGAAGACCGTCTCCTCCCCGGGGGCGAGGTGGCCGTCGCCGGCGACCGCATCGAGGCCGTGCATGAGTCACCGGGCCCCGAGGCCGGGGCGGAGGTGATCGACCTTCAAGGCGGCTATCTCGTCCCCGGCTACATCGATCTGCACGTCCACGGCGGCGCCGGCGCCGACTTCATGGACGGCACCGAGGACGCCTTCCGCACCGCCTGCCGCGCCCACGCCCGTCACGGCACCACCAGTCTTCTGCCCACCACCACGGTCGCCCGCCACGAGCAGCACCTGGCTTTCCTCGACGTCTGCGGCCGGCTGAAGCGCGACGGCACGGGCGGGGCGCGCGTGTTGGGCGCCCACTTCTACGGCCCGTACTTCGCCCCGGAGGCGCGCGGCTGCCATCCCGCCGCAGCGCTGCGCCCGCCGGCCCCCCACGAGTACGAACAGTATCTCGCCCACGCCGGCTGCATCACTACCGCGACCGTCGCCCCGGAATTGCCCGGCGCGGAGGAGTTTGTCCTGGCCTGCCGCCGGTGCGGCATCCGCTGCAACGCGGGGCACAGTTACGCCACCTTCGACCAGATGCTCGACGCCTTCGCCTGGGGCGTGCGCCACGTCGATCACCTGTTCTGCGCCATGTCCGACCGGGCCCGCCTGCGGCAGACCCAGACCTACCCGATGCGCGGCGGCGTCCTGGAGGCGACGCTGTACCTCGACGGCCTGACCACGGAGGTCATCGCCGACGGCAAGCATTTGCGGCGCGAACTGCTGCTGCTGGCCCACAGGATCAAGGGGCCGGACCGGCTGGCCCTGGTGACCGACTGCAACCGAGCGCTCGACATGCCGGACGGCGAATACTTCTTCGGCCCCCGCGACGGCGGCGAGCCAATCGTGCGCCGCGACGGCGTGGGCGTCATGCCCGACGGTCAGGCGCTGGCGTCGGGCGTCGTCGGCATGGACGAGTGCGTGCGGACGTTTCAGCGGCTGACCGGCGTGCCGCTGCCGGAGGTGGTGCGCATGGCCACCCTGACCCCGGCGCGAGTCGCCGGCTGGGAGCGCGAGATCGGCAGTATCGCGGCGGGCAAACGGGCCGACCTGCTGGTGCTGGACGGCGAGCTGAACGTGCGGGCCGTGTACATTGACGGGAGGCCCCTGGTATCATGAAACGCACTAACTTTTTGGCGAGCGGGGGGCGTTAGCCCCCCGGTCCTTCTTCACCGGGGGGCTAACGCCCCCCGCTCGCCATGTTAGCGCCTCTGAGAAATCCGTGCCCGGGAGTGTCGTGCCGCTGTCGGAGGTCCGCGGGGCCGTGGCGAGTGTGTCTGCCGAGACCTGTCCCGAGTGCGGAGCGGTCCTCGCCCCAGACCAGCTCGACGTCCACCTCCGCGGCGAGCACCGCCTCTATCGCTTCCGCGGCTCCCTGGCCCCGGTCGCCACCGCCCTCGCCGCCGTCGTCACGGCACTGGCGCAATCCGACCCCGACCCCGAGGCCTACGCCCTGCTCGAGGTGATCGCCTACGACGAACACGGCCGTCGTGCCGGCGGCTTCGTGGCCTCGTCGCTCGGGGCGGCGCTGGCTTCCGTTGAGGGGTCGCGCCGGGCCGGCGTGTGCGACGCCCTGGCGCGGGTCATCGCGGCGCGTCCGAGCGGCGGCGCCACCGCCTGGTATCTCGCCGCCGAGCGTGAATCGGCTCTGCGGCAACTGGCCCTCGCCCTGGCCGTGCGCCTTCGTCCCCCGGTCGAGCGCCGGCTGATCGCCGCCCTGCGACCGCTGCTCGGCGCCCGGCGCCTGCCGGCCGAGGTGCAGATCGCCGCCGCCGCGGCCCTGCTCGCCAGCACCGGCCGCGCCGGCTTGGGCGCCCGGCGCGTAGTCAAGGCGCTCGTCACCGGGCGGAGCAAGGTGCGGGCCGTCAGCCGGCTGCGGCAGCTCGCCTCGCTTACCGGCACCTTCCCCGTCCTCGATCAGGCCATCCGCCAGGTCGAGGACCGCATCCGCATGCGCTGCCCCCGCTGCGACGTGCAGTTGCGCCGCCGCGAGATGGTGCAGCACCTCTGGAACGAGCACCGTTTGCTGCTGCACGGCGACCGGGTGCGCGAGCCGTGGCAGCTCATCGAGGAGTGGGTCGAGAATGGGGTGCGCCAGCATGACGCGGGGGCGCTGGAGCGCGCCCACGACCTGGCGCAGCAGATCGACGCGCAGGCGGGGCCGGACCGGGTGCAGCGCCTGATCGCGGCGAAGGGCGGCAAGGACGCGGAGGCCGGCCGCGGGTTCCTCGCGGAGGCCGCCGAACAGGAGGCGTCGCTGTGCCCGTACTGCTACGAGTTGGTACCGGTGCCGCACGAAGAGCCGCCGCCATCGGCAAGCCTCTGGCGCGGCCGGCTGTCGGCGCACGGCTACCGCGTCGAGGTGTCCGAGGGCGGCCTGATGCCCGTGGCCGAGATCGAGACGCCCGGCGCCCCGTGCGTGCGCCACCCCCTGCCGGGGCGGCGCTGGACGCGCAAGGGGGCCACGTTGTTCCTCGTCACCCCGCTGGTGCTGTTGGCGCTGGCGGTGGCCTTCCTGAGCCCGGCGGGCCGGCCGCTGCTGCCGGTGCTGACACTGCTGGGGATCGCGCTGGGGGTCTACCTGGCGGTATCCCTTGCCTGGCGGCCCAAGACGCCGGCCGCGGACCGTGTCGTCGATTACGCCTGGATGTGGTTGGCACCGCGGCTGCACGCCGAGGGTTTCTCGCTGAAGGATTCCGCGTTCCTGGCGAGCCTGGCCCTGGCGAGCGTCGGCCGCGGCCGGCCGGCCGCGCGGCGTGAGGCGCTGGCCCGGCTGCAGGCGCTGACCGAGCGCGTCGTCAGCGCCGGCTTCGGCGCCGCCCGCCACCTGGCGGCGCTGCGGCGGCTGGCGATTGCCGACGCGGTGCGCCCGGGCAACGATCGCATCGCGCTCGTCGTCGCCGAGGTCGATCGCTGCTTCAACGGGAAGCTGCCCTTGGCCTACGCCGAGGGAATACTCGCCGGCTGGCACGAGGACGGCTGGCGGCGCGGCGAGCTGGCGCGGCTGCGCGTGCTGCTGTGCGACTCGGCCTTCGAGGCCGGCTTCGAGCTGCCCGACCTGATCGAGGCTGGCGAAACCGCCTCCTCGTTGGGGGAGGTGTTGGAGATCGAGGACACCGAAGGACTGGCTCACCTGCGCCTGCTGTGGTCGCTGCGGGCGTCGCGCCCCTGGGACGGCCTCGGCGCGGCAACCACCGTGTTCGAGCTGGCGGCAGACCCGGGACAGGGGGACTTGCTCAAGCGCTATCCCGACCTACTCCTGCGGCACACGCTCCCGCCCCGCTTCGGGGTCGGTGTCGAGGGCGGCGTGGCCCACCTTCTGACGTGCAGCCGCGGCGTGGTGCTGTGCGGGAACCTCTTCACTCGCTCGCCGCGCGTCATCGAGGTGGCCGGACGGACGGGCCGGTATGAGCTGGTGGTCGATGGACACGTCTTCTGGTTCGGCAGCGACCCGGAGCCGGTGGCGATCCGCCTGGAGCGCTGGAGCCGCTACCATTTCGACGAATTCCTGCCCGCGGCCCACGACGTACATCGGTGGCGCTCGCCCGACGCGACGGCGGTGCTGCGCGCCTGGGGGACGGTGCGCTGTCCCGACTGCGGGCGCTCCCTGCTGCCGCGCGTCGGCGAGGTCGGGGTGCCGCTGGAAAGCGGCTGAAGCCCGCCACCCTTGCCGCTTGCGGCTTAGCGTTCGCAGGATCAATGATGACGCGAACGCTAAGCCGCAAGCGGCACCTCACTTTTCCACTTTCAACGGCGCCGGGACGTGAATCACCGGCAGGTCGAGCTTCTTGGCCTGTTCGTTCAGCCGCGCCACATCGCCCTTGAACAGCGCGTCCAGTTCCGCTTCGTACCCCGCCAGCAGCTTCAGCTCCTCGGCGAGAACCTCGCGCATCCCCTGCGTCACGGGGCCGTCGCTGTCGTCGGCGAACCCGTGCAGGAAGAGCAACTGCGAGTAGAGCTGCGCTCCGCCCTTCTGAGCCAGGAGGTCGTAGCTGACCTGGGCCGTCGGGTTGTGATACTTCTTCTCCAGCCCCTCGAGCTTCTCGATCATCGACTTGCTCTCCTTCACCATCTCGGCGGCGCGGCCCTCGTCCTTGACCAGGTCGTTGCGGTCGGTGAGTTGCTTGCGCACGACGCGCAGGCGGTTGACGTCGCGCGACAGCCGGCTGATCGTGTCGCGCACGTCCAGGGCGAACTTCAGGTGCTCTTCCAGCTCCCGGTCGCTGCTCTCCACGCGCGGGTCGAGGCGGACATTGAGGCGGCCCTGCGCCGATTTGCCGTCGGCGGTCAGCCGAAGGGTGTACGTCCCCGGATTGACGAGCGGCCCCGCGTTCGGGAAATCGCTCCCCGCCTTCGCGCCCCTGATACGCTCGGGGGCCTTGTAGCGGAGGTTCCAGATCGCGCGGTGCAAGCCCGCCTCGGCCTTGAGCGGCGCTTTGTTCGGCTCGTCGGGCCCATCCGGCTCGCCGACCGGGAAGTCCAGCGGCTCCGGCTTGTCGCTCAGGGTGGCGATCACGCGGCCCTGCCCGTCCAGCACGTCGAGAGTCACCTCGGCCTTCGGCTTGTCCTTCAGGTAGTAGTGGATGACCCCTCCCTGCAGCGGGTTGTCGCCCGCGCGCTCCTTCGCGGAGTAGACCGGCGAATGGTAGCGCCAGCGCACCGCCGGCGCCGCCGGGAAGAGAAACACGTCCTTCTTCGCGACCTCGTCGGAATACTCGCGAATAGGAGTCAAGTCATCGAAAATCCAGATCGAGCGGCCGTTAGTGCCGACGACGAGGTCGTTGTTCTTCACGACCAGGTCGTGTACGGCGACGGTGGGCAGGTTGAGCTTCAGCGCCTGCCAGGCGGCGCCGTCATTGGTCGAGAAGGAGACGCCGCGCTCGGTGCCGGCGAAGAGCAGTCCCTTGCGCTTCGGGTCCTCGCGCACGGCGTGCAGGTAGACATCCTGCGGCAGGCCGGCGCCGAGGTCCTGCCACGTCTTGCCGAAATCGCTCGTCTTGAACAGGTGCGGCTTCATGTCGTCCATGCGGTGGTTATCGACGACGACGTAGGCGGTGGCGGCGTCGAAGGGGGACGCCTCGACGCAGGCGACGGTGCCCCACTCGGGCATCCCCTTGACGTTCTTGCCGACGTCCTCCCAGGCCGTGCCGCCGTCGCGCGTGACGTGGAGTCGGCCGTCGTCGCTGCCGGCCCAGATCACCCCCTGCTCCTTTGGGGACTCCGCTATGGCGAAAATGGTGCAGTAGAACTCGGCGCCCGTGTTGTCGCCAGTGATCGGGCCGCCGGACCACTTCTGCTTGCTCCGGTCGTTGCGCGTCAGGTCGGGGCTGATGGGCTTCCAGGTCTTGCCGCCGTCGGTGGTGCGGAACAGCACGTTGGCCGCGTGATAGACGACGTGCGAGCCGTGCGGCGAGATCAGGACCGGGGCCGTCCACTGGAAGCGGTAGCGCAGGTCCTCCGCGCCGTGGCCTTCGGGGTCGATCGGGTAGATGCTCACATTGCGCGCCTGGCGGGTGCGATGGTCGTAGCGCGAGAGGTAGCCGCCGTACTCGCCGCCGTAGACGACGTTGGGGTCATTCGGGTCCGGGGCCGTGAAGCCCGTCTCGCCGGCGCCAACGGGGTGCCAGTCGCTGAGGTCGAGGCCCGCCGTCGAGAGACTGTTGCTCGGACCGGAGGCGCTGCCGAGGTCTTGCATGGTGCCGGAGACGTGATACGGCACGCGGTTATCGACCGCGACGTGATAGAACTGCGCCAGCGGCAGCGGCGGGGCGTACCACGTCTCGGCGCCGTTGACGGTGACGTCCACGCCGCCGTCGTTGGCGTCGATCATGCGCTTCGGGTCGCGCGGGTCGATCCACAGGTCGTGGTGGTCCCACTCGTGGTGCGTCCCCTTCACCGTCGCGAAGGTCTTGCCGCCGTCGATGCTCTTGACCAGGCGCACCTGCGGACAGTAGACGATATCTGGATTCTTCGGATCGATGGTGATGGTGGAGTAATACCACGGCCGCTGCCGCAGGAAATGGTGACCGCTGGCCAGGGTCCACGATTCGCCGCCGTCGTCGGAGCGGTACAGGCCGCCGTTCTCCGCCTCGACCAGGGCGTAAAGGCGGCGGCCGTCGGACGGCGCCACGGCCACGCCGGCGCGGCCCCAGATGCCGGCCGGCAGGCCCTTGCCGGCGTCGCCGTCGCGCTTCTCGTCGGGGCCGTAGGGGCCGAGCTTCTTCCAGGTGTCGCCGCCGTCGCGCGAGACGTACAGGCCGCTGCCAGGCCCGCCGCTGGTCAATTCCCAGGGGCGGCGCCGGGCCTGCCAGAGCGCGGCAAACACGACGCTCGGGGTCGATGGGTCGAGGGCGACGTCGATGGCGCCGGTGTCGGCGTCCTTTTTGAGCACCTGCTGCCAGGTCTTGCCGCCGTCGGTGGTGCGGTAGACGCCTCGCTCCGGGTTGGGGCCGAAGGCGTGACCCAGCACGGCCGCGAAGGCGACGTCGGCGTTCTTCGGGTGGACGACGATCTGACCGATCTGTCCCTCCTGCTTCCAGACGTGCTTCCACGTCTTGCCGGCGTCGGTCGAGCGGTAGATGCCATTGCCCGCCGCGACGTTGCCGCGGATGTTGGCCTCGCCGGAGCCGGCGTAGACCACGCTCGGGTCGGACGAGGCGACGGCCACCGCCCCCATCGAGGAGATGGGTTGGTCGTCGAAGATCGGCTTCCAGTGGATGCCGCCGTCGGACGACTTCCAGACGCCGCCGGCGGCGGTGGCGGCGTAGTAGGTGAGCGGGTCGCCGGGGACGCCGCAGACGCGCGAGACGCGGCCGCCGGCCGCCGGGCCGATCGAGCGATATTCGAGGTGCTTGAACGCCTCCGGGCCGCCCTTCGGCGCGTCGGCCCGCGCCGCGCTGACCAGGGAGATGACGACGACAACGGAGAGGAGGCGCGCGCTGAATGACATTGTGGGGTTCCGCAAAGAAGGGGCCGCTTGCGGCTTAGCGTTCGCGGCATCCCACGAGGCGCCTCGTGGGATGCCGCGAACGCTAAGCCGCAAGCGGCCGGGGTGCTACTCGGACAGTTCCTTGACGTAGATGTTCTTGAACGTGATCTTGCCGAACTTGCCGTCCTGCTTGGGGTGCGACTGCAGCTCGATGGGCCCCTTGTCCGGCAGCGGCTTGTTGCGCTCCCAGATGTTCTCCAGGGCGACGCCGTCCACGACCAGTTCGCCGTTGAGCTTCACCGTCACCTTGTCGCCCTTGATGACGATGAAGAACGTATTCCACTCGCCAGGCTCCTTGTCGGCCTTCTTCAGCGGAAACTTGTCCTTCACGTTGTTCCACAGGCCGCCCGAGCCCTTCCCGAGGTCGTTGGGATACTTCTTGGGATCCAGCGAGTCCGAATCCCAGATCTGCACCTGCGGCTCGCCCCGCAGGTAGACGCCGCTGTCGCCCTTCGGCTCGATCTTCCAATCGACCCACAGCTCGAAGTTGCCGTAATCCTTGGTCGTCGCCAGGTTGCCGCCCTGCCCGTCGTTGATCAGCACGCCGTCCTCGACGGTCCAGTGGGGCAGGACCTTCTTGTTGGCCGCCTTCTGCGCCTCCTCCAGCCCCTCCCCCTCCAGCTTCAGCCGCTTGTCGATCTGAATACTGCCCTGCCAGCCGTCGAAATCCTTGCCGTTGAACAGTGCCTTGAAGCCCTTCGGCGGCGTGTTGTCCTTCTTCTCTTCGGCGCCCGGGCCCGGCAGGGCGACGGCCAGCGCCGCGAGCAGCGCCGCCAGTGACAGTCCTCGTTTCATGGTTGCGTCTCCTGGTGTGGTTGAACGACGTCTCCTTGCTGTCGCCATTGGTAAGGGGGCGCGGATGGGGCGTCAAGAGAAAAGCGACGGGACTAACGGCACCCCGTTTGCTAACTCACCACTACCTTTGTAGGGGAGCACCTGAGGAAGGGAGAACGCACGATGAGCCTCACGACGGAAACGCTGATCGCGGACGACCCCTCGGACCCCGCCATGAAGGGCGATGTCGCCGAGACGCTGACCGCGCTGCGGCAGCAGTTGGCCGTGCTGGAGGAGCAGGTCTCCGCCGTCAACCGGCAGCAGGCGGCCCTGCGGACGGCCATCAATCATCTCCGGGCGCGGTTCCCCGAGGCCGGGCCGGTCGCCGAGACGGGCGGCGGTCAACCGATGCTGCAGCGCTGTGCCGGCGACGTCGTCCGCGTGCTGCGCGAAGTCGGCCGGCCGCTCGGCACCCTGGAACTTCTGGAAGAGATGGCGCTACGGCATCTCAGTTGGCGCGAGAACACCGTGCGCCACGTCCTCGCCGACCTCAAGAATGAAGGGGTCGTCCGCGAGGGCGACGGCGAACGGCCGCTGAGCTATAGCCTGGCCCATCACTAGGCGGTCATCGAAGAATGAGTACCGTTTAGCGGCGGGTCTGCGACCCGCGCGCTCGTAGTGACCCGATTTATCGGGTCCGTCCGGCCCGCCAGGACCGCATAAATGCGGTCACTACGAGCGCGGGTCTGCGACCCGCCGTTAGACGGCGAACTTATTGACACTGTAGCACGGTCGGTGGATCGTTCCAGGTAGTCCCGGAGGGGCGGCCGTGGTTAGCCAGGGGTGAAACCCCTGGGCCAAGGCCAGCGGTCCGTGGTAGCCCCAGAGGGGCGGCCGTGGCACACCGATGCCGGCCACGGCCGCCCCTCCGGGGCTACCCAGGAGAGGATTTCGCCCCGGGTCCCAGGGGTTTCACCCCTGGCTAACGACGGCCGCCCCTCCGGGGCTACCTCAGATCGTCACCAACCGTGCTACAGTCTCAACTTATTGATCGATTGCCGCCAAGCCTAAACCGAGCTGGGCGCCTGCAGTTGTTCGAGCAATTCCGGCGACGCCTGCCGCTTCCCCTTGCAGTCGGGGTAGTTGGCAC
>DATFNV010000499.1:0-20172 GCA_035266225.1 Gemmataceae bacterium | reverse complement strand
TCTGGCTAGCTTCGTAGGTGCCGTCGACGGCCGTCGCCGTCACGCGGTAGGGCGCTCCCGCCGCCGCTCCCACGCCGACGGTGCCGGTGATGGCGCCGCTGCTCGTGTTGATCTTCAAACCGGGGGGCAGCCCGATGGCCGCGTAAGAGAGCGTGCCGCTGCTGGAGTCGCTGGCACTGAGCGACAGCGACACCGTCGCTCCCTCCGTGCTGGTTTGCGTGCCGGGGTTGGTCAGCGTGACCGGGCTGGTCACCGTCCAGGTGAATGCCTGGCTGGCGGTGTAGGTGCCGTCGCCGGCCGTCACCGTGGTGGTGAAGGGGCTGGCGGCGCCGTCGCCCAGCCCCACGGTCCCGGTGATGGCGCCGGTGCTCGGGTTGATCTTCAGGCCCGGCGGGAGTCCCTGGGCGGCGTAGTGCAGCGTGGCCCCGCTGACCGCGTCGCTGGCGCTGAGCGACAGCGAGACCGTGGCCCCCTCGGTGCTGCTCTGGTTGCCCGGCGCGGTCAGCGTGACCGGGTCCACGGCGGTGCTCAGCGCCAGGCTGTTGTTGCCGGGGACCGGGTCGGTGGTGAAGGTGGCGGCCCCGACCGTGGTGGTCAGCACGCTGCCGTTGGGCACGCCGGAGTTGACCTGCGCCGTCACGCTGAAGACGGCTGAGGAGCCCGACGACAACGAGGTGATGGTGTCGATAATCGCGCCGCCGGTATGCCCGAGCGTAAAGGTCGCCCCGCTGGTTTGCGACTGCGAAACGTAGGTGGTGCTCGAGGGCAGATCGACGTTCAGCGAGACAGTTTGTGCGGCCTGAGGGCCGTTGTTGGTCAGGGTCATCGTGTAGGTAATGTTGGCGCCCGCGACGGCCGCGGTCGGATCGGTGCTGCTGACGGCGAGGTCGGCCTGGAACTGGGCGGTGGTGTTGAGGCTGGCGCTGGTGACCGAGGATCCGGACAGCGAGGTGGTGGTGCTGACGGAGGCCCCGTCGCTGAGGTTGGTGTTGTTCGCCGTCCCGGAGGGGATGGAGGCGACGATGTCGATGGTGGCCGAGGCCCCGGCGGGCAAACTGGTGAGGGTGTCCGTGACGGTCCCGCCGCTCGCGCTCAGGGTAAATGAGGCCCCGCTGACCTGGGTCTGGGAGACATAGGAGAGCGGGGAGAACACGTAGTCGTAGAGGGAGACGTTGGCGGCGGCGTTGCTGCCGGTGTTCGCCAGGGTCAGGGCGTAGGTGACGTTGGTGCCGACGGCAGCGGTGGAGGGGCCAGTGAGGCTCTCGATCAGGGTGGTGCTGGGCACGACGCGGTCTTCCAGCCGCTCCAGGAGAAGTCTACTAGGGGGGGGGGATGTGCTTATTTCGGCCGGGGCGGACCCGGGAGCGCAAGCGGCTGCGGAACAGGGAGAGGATCCAGTGGCGCATCGTGACGCTCCTGTCAGCCGAACGGGCATGAGGACGGTTCCTCGAGAAAGGAGAACCGGGCCTCGGGAGAGAACCACTCGCAACTCAACACTCGGCAAGGGAAGGCAACTGCCGAGGTTGAGGAATGTAGCGAATAGAGGGGATATTACCCGGAGGCCAGCGACAATGCAAGCGCTTTTGCGAGATCAATCAGTGAAGGTCGTGTGAAGGATTCGGCGGCGGCGTGGTTCCCGGAAGGTTTCGGTGGGCGGTGCGGGGTTTGCCCTGAGCGCGGCGAGAGGAGCACCGTCCTTCCGGGGTAACCACCCCATGTCGTCGTAGGCTATGATTCCCTTGGTTGAGCGCAACGAGATGAGCTACCCCCCCTTCCGGGGGCCGGATTCAAACCGGGCGACAGTCGGTGGGTTCGCTCCCCGGTTGAGCTGGAGGTTCACAGCGCCCGTCGAGGCGGCCCAATTTCCTCCCTGCCGAATCGTTTCATTGCCCCCCCCGAAGTGTGTCTACCAAATGGGTTTCCGGCGGCGCAAGGCGGGGAGGGACAAGGACATCGGGAAACACAATTCGTTTCACCGGCCCGTGAAACGAATCGGCCCCTGGCACACCCGGCGAGGCAAAGGAACGACCGGCGCGGCCGGGGGCGCGGGCCGTGTGGCCGTGCCACAGGAGTGTTACCCAGCGGCCCGCGCCCTTGAACCTCGCGAGCTTGAACCATCAGGCGGCGCCGGAACTTGTGTGCCGGCCCGCGGTTTAGTATGATGACCTACCTGCCAAACGCCCACCTGCCGGTTGCCTACCTGATTGACCCACACTGTTCGCCTCCCACCCACCACCGCACCCATGAGCCGCACCAACATCTCGCTTCGCTCCCTCGGCGGCCTCACGGCCTTGCTCCTGGCCCTGACCTTCTGGATCCCCGCGTCTTCCCTCGCCATCCGTCCACCGGTAGCGGTCGGCGACGAGGCCGAACCTCGCCAGGCGGCTCCGGCCGCTGCCGCGGGGCCGCGGGAGCAGCTGCTGACTCGGCTCGGGGTTGATCGCTGGCTGGCGGCCGGAGTCCGAGGCCGCGGCGTCAAGGTCGCGATCATCGACACCGGCTTCCGCGGCTGGCGCGATCAGCTCGGCAAGGTCCTGCCGGCACACGTCACCGCCCATTCGTTCCGGGCCGACGGCAACCTGGAGTTCCGCGACAGCCAGCACGGCATCCTGTGCGGCGAGGTCATTCACACCCTGGCCCCCGACGCCGAGCTGCTCTTCGCCAACTGGGACCCGGGTCACGAAGACCAGTTCCTCGCCGCGGTCCGCTGGGCCAGGGAGCAGGGCGCCCGCGCCGTCTCCGTGTCGGTCATCACCCCGAGTTGGAGCGACGGCGAGGGCGGCGGCGCCGTGCATCGGGCGCTGTCCGACCTGCTCGGCCCCGGCACGCGGCCCGCGGACCTGCTCTGCTTCGCCAGCGCCGGCAACACCACCGACCGCCACTGGGCCGGGCACTTCCGCGACGGCGGCGACGGCTGGCACCGCTGGCAGGACAAGAAGGCCGACAACGGTTTACGGCCCTGGGGCGACGACGACGTCTACGTCGAGTTGTACGGCCGGGCCGGGGCGTCCTATGAACTGTGCGTTTTCGACTCCGACACGGGTCGCGAGGTGGGGCGGGCCGCGACCGACCCGCACCAGTCCGACCGGCTGAGCGCGGCCGTTCGCTTCGCGCCCACGTCCGGCCACTCGTACCGGGTGCGCGTTCACCACGTCGGCGGGCGGGCCGGCGACTTCCACGTCACGACGACCTTCGCCTCGCTGGACTGCACCACGGTCGGGGCCAACGTCTGCTTCCCCGGTGACGGCAAGGAGGTCATCGCCCTGGGGGCGGTCGATAAGGACGGGCACCGGCAGGATTACAGCGCTTGCGGCACGAACCTGCCGCGGCCCAAGCCCGACCTGGTGGCGGTGGTGCCGTTTCCCAGCGCGTTTCGCGACCGGCCCTTCGGCGGCACGTCCGCGGCGGCGCCCCAGGCCGCGGCGCTGGCGGCGCTGTGTTGGTCGCGCCACCACGACTGGAACGCCGCCCGCGTCCGCCAGGCGCTGCAAAGTGCGGCCATCGACCTGAACACGCCCGGGCCCGATTACGAGACCGGCTACGGACTGATCCATGTGCCGGCGGAACCGTAACCCTGCCAATGACTTCTGACGACGCGCCGCCCGATCCCAGGGCATGGTTCAAGAGTAGTTTTACTGTGCGAGATGCCCCGGGCTTGCCCCGGGGAGTCTCACGTTCGCCGCTACAGAAGGCCGAAGGAACTCCCACGTTATTCTTCTCGCCGCGTAGCAGCGAACGTGAAACTCCCCGGGGCAAGCCCGGGGCATCAACACAACAAGCCTCTCGCCGCGTAGCAGCGAACGTGAGACTCCCCGGGGCAAGCCCGGGGCATCAATACAACAAGCAACTCGCACAGTAAAAGCAGGGTTTCGGGGGGTAACAGTCCTGGGTGGGGCTGGGGGGAGGGGTTTGCGCACAATGGGGGGGTGTGCGCACAATTCCCGGGGAATTGTGCGCACACCCCTCACTGGCGCAACCGCTTACTGGACTGTCGCTTGCGCCTTCACATTCCGGCCCGGAAGGGGGGTTTGCTCATATTGTGGCGCTCTGCGCAAACCGCTCCCCGGCAGCAATCATCCCCGGCAACTGTCACCGGCCCTTGAACCAGGCCGATCCCAGGGCGCAGCGTGCCGGTCCTTGGCCTTTCACTTGCCAGGCCGCGGCGCACGGCGCACAATGGACTGCGCCGGCCGCCGGGGGAACACAGGCCCAGTTTCGGCGGCTGGTTAACCGTCTGGCGGTCGAGGTACCCACCAGTGAGGGGGGATGCAATGCCGAAAGAGGCGGACCCGCTCGACAGGGCGGTGGAGGTGTTCAACCAGCTGCCTGCGATGACTCGGCGTCCGGATCAGGATGATTTCGACGCGCTGGTCAGGGAGTGGAGGGCGACCCGCGGTCACACGTCATCGGCGGCGAAGATGGCGAAGAACGCCGCTTACCAGAGAATCATCGCTATGGGCAACGCGGCCGTCCCCTTAATCTTGGCCGAACTGCGCAAGCAACCGGACCACTGGTTCCTGGCAATAAACGCTATCACCGGGGCCAACCCCGTGCCGCCGGGGAGCCGTACGGTCAACGAAATGGTGGATGCCTGGCTGACCTGGGGCGCGGCCAACGGTTACATCTCGTAGACATGCCGATCAACCACGACCTGCTGCCCAATCTCAAGCCGGGCGCGTACCGGATCATGAGCCCGGAGGCGACGCAATACAACGGCATCGCGGGGGCCGCCGGAATCAGCGAGGAATGGTGGGACCCGGCAATGGGCTACCCGTGGCCAGCCGACTTGCCGCATGACGTGAGCGTCGAAACCCTGGGAAAGGTCTACGAAAGGTGCGGTTTTGTCGTCTGCGACAACGCCGAACTCGAACACGGCCTTGAGAAAATCGCCATCTACGGGGCTTCCGGAGAGTGGGAACACGCCGCCCGGCAACTCAGTAGCGGGAAGTGGACGAGCAAGATGGGACCGGACGAGGACATCGAACACGACTCGCCGGAGGACCTCGCTGGCGGGGCGTTCGGGTTGGTCGTTCGCATCATGAAGCGGCCGATTGCAACCCCGGCTAATGGGAATGCCTTCAGGATGGCCTCGGCACTGATTGCCTCCAGGCCGGACGGCTAGCCCACCAGGAGTGGGAACGATGCCCATTCGATTCAACTGCTCATGGTGTCGTGCGCTTCTCATCGTCGAGGACCAGCACGGAGGCAGAACGGCGAGATGTCCCGGGTGCCACAAGCAGGTTCCGGTCCCTGCCTCGCCTCCTGCCACGCCCGCCGCCAAGCTGCTAATGGTAGTCGCCCTCTTCGCCGTCATGCTCGCCGTCCCGGTCGCTGTGCTCTGGACGGCTCTGGACATATCTCCACCCAAGGGAAGCCACGTCCTTTTGGTTGCTGGCAGGGGCGCTTTTGCTCAACATCACGGTCTTCTCTTTCTTGTTCGTATGGGGGATGTACCAGACTCGACAGAAGGTATAGGAAGCCGAGCAGAAGAAGCGTGAACACGAAGCATGGTTACAGACGCCAGCAGGCAGGGCCTGGCAGGAGGAGGAGCGCGAGAAGCTCAGAAAGCAGAGAGAGGAAGAGGAGCGCCGACGTAAGGAAACGGAGCGCCGACGCAAGGAAGCCGAGGAATCGGCCGCTCGGGCCAAGTGGAGGCTGTACTACGAATCGAAAACTATGGATGAACTAGCAAGGATGTCCGGCAAGCAGTTCGAGGAGTTCTTGGCGCGCCTCTTCTCAAGGATGGCTTACAGGGACATCACTTTGACGCCGACGAACGATCAGGGAGGCGATTTGCTCTGTCTCTCCCCAAGTGGCGCGCGCGTCGTCATTCAAGCGAAGCGCGGGCAAGGCACGGTAGGTAATGGTGCTGTACGAGAAGTGTACGCTGCAATGGCGCTCTACAAATGCTCCGAGGGCATGGTTGTCACCAACAGTACATTCACCGTAGCAGCGCACGAACTTGCGAAGGCTACTCGTATCACCCTCCGGGATGGACGATGGCTTGCGGAGCAAATCAAGGCGTTCCTGCCGCCCGAAATACCAGAGTTCAATTGGGAAATTTACAACAAGGTGGTGAAGGACTGGCAGCCCTTTCGGGCTGGCGGGACGAGGAAACCCAACTCCCGTCGCTACTGGAGACGCCGCTGGTAATGACAGCCTGACAAGTCGTCACCGGGCAGACTGTTGTGGTAGTCGGGGCGGCGACGCAACTCCCTGTCCGTGCAAGGGGTTGCGGACGGATGAGGACGATTGCGAGGGATTGAGAGAACGGTTTGCCACCGGGCGTGAGCCGGTGTCGCCCCGATTACGAGACGGGCTACGGCCGGCAGGTTGCGGGCGGGCGTGGCGTGGCGCAGCGTGCCGGTCCTTGGCCTTTCACTTGCCAGGCCGCGGCGCACGGCGCACAATGGACTGCGCCGGCCGCCGGGGGAACACAGACCCAGTTTCGGCGGCTGGTCAACCGTCTGGCGGTCGAGGTGCCCACGAGTGAGGGGGGATGCAATGCCTGAAGAGGCTGACCCGCTCGACAGGGCAGTGGAGCTGTTCAACACGAAATTCCCGGACATCCGCTGCCCCGTCTGCGGTCACACGGACTTCGGTTTAGCTGAGTTGGCAATGGCCCCCCTGAGCGCGGGCCGCGCGATTCCGATGCTGCCGGCCATCTGCTCGAAGTGTGGGCACATTCTGTTCTTCTCCGCGATCGCGCTCGGCTTGGTCCCTCGTGCAACGCCACAGCAACCCCCAGACGGGGCAACAGCAGGAGAAGTTGATGTCAACCGTACGCAAACTTCGCCGGGATGAATTCTCAATGAGCCCTAGTGAAATCGTGTTCGACGGGCCTTCTATCGTCGCAACGTGGGTCCAGAAGACGGAAGGCGTCTGCGGCGGGGCGACCCGCATTCGCAACACCCGTCACACCGTCTGGGGCCTTGTCGAGTGGCGACAACTCGGGCTGTCGGATGCCGAAATCCTGAAGCGACACCCCGATCTGACTCAGGCCGATCTGAACGCGGCTTGGGCGCACTACGAGCGGAACCGCGAGGAGGTGGAGCGTGCTATCCGACAGAACCAGGAAGCCTAACCCATCATGGCCCGGCTCTACGCCGACGAGAACTTTGACTTCCCCGTGGTCGTTGAACTTCGGCGACTCGGCCATGACGTGCTCACCTTGCAGGAAGACGGCAGCGGCGGCAAGGGTGTCCCCGACGAGAGTGTGGTCGCGATAGCGAAGCACATCGGTCGGGCGGTGTTGACGTTCAACCGAGGCGACTTCATTCGACTGCACAATCGGAGTGCCGAGCACAAGGGCATCATCGTCTGCACTCGCGACCCGGACGTGATCGGCCTCGCCGCGCGGATACATGCGGCCGTCGAGGCCGCACCGCGCCTTGAGGGCGAACTTCTCCGGGTCAACCGCCCTTCTTGACTCCGAAAGCAAGCGGCCCAAGGCGATCTCAGGCTGCACGCTTGCCAGGAACTGAGCCACTTCCTCGCCAGGTTCTTGGCGTTCCGCCATACCGAAGCCGACCGGGCGTGAGCCGACGTCGCCCCGATTACGAGACGGGCTACGGCCTCATTCACGTGCCGGCTGAGTGACGCGAACGCTAAGCTGCAAGCGGCTTCAATACGTCGCCCGCCCGCCGCTGATGTCGTAGCACTGCCCCGTCGTGAAGCTCGCCTCGGCGCTGGCCAGGAAATGCACCAGCGCCGCCACCTCTTCCGGCCGACCGGTGCGCCCCATCGGGATGCGCGACACCATGTAATCGACCGTCGTCTGCGGCAGGCCGTCGAGGATCGGCGTCGCGATCACCGCGGGCGAGACGGCGTTGACGGTGACGTCGCCCTGGCCAACGACCTCCTTGGCCAGCGATTTCGTCAGGCAGATCAGGGCGGCCTTGCTGACCGAGTACGGCCCCAGCGACGGGTTGCCCTCCTTGCCGGCGATGGAGGCGATGTTGACGACGCGCCCGTAGTGCCGTCGCAGCATGCTCGGGACCACCGCCCGACACCACAAGAACGGCGCCACCAGGTTGATCGCCAGCACCACCTCCATGTCGGCGCGCGTCAGCTCCCACGTCTTGGCGGAGCGGCCGGTGATGCCCGCGTTGTTGACGAGGATGTCGATGGGACCGGGCGCCTCGGCCAGGGCGCGCGCGATGTCCGCCTCGGACGCCACGTCGCCGGCGACGGCCAGTCCACCGACCGCGCCGGCGACACGGGCCGCGTTCTCGGCGCTGAGGTCGAAGACGACGAGCTTGGCGCCGGCGGCCGCCAGCCGCCGGCAGATGGCCTCGCCGATGCCCTGGCCACCGCCCGTCACCAGGGCGGTCCGGCCGTCCAACCGGAAAAAGGATTCGCTCGCCACGAGAAGTCTCCTGAGTTTGCCGGGGCCGACCCCCTTCACGAACCAAGGTCGCGGGGCTAACCTGCGGGTGTCGTGCCAACGACACGAAGTTATCCTCCGTCTGCCGGTTTCGCCAGTCCCACCTTGCGGAGACGCGCCATGCACCTCCCCCGCCTCGTATCCCTCGTGCTCGCGATCCTCTTCGTCGTCCCGGCCCGCGCCGACGACGCATCGACCTGGAAGGCCGGCGCTGCCCGCGTCAAGATCACGCCCGACAAACTGATGTGGATGTCCGGCTACTCCAGCCGCACCAAGCCGGCCGAGGGGACGCTGATCGACCTCTGGGCCAAGGCGCTCGTCCTCGAAGACCCCGACGGCCGGCGCGTCGCCCTGGTGACGATGGACCTGGTCGGCATCCCGCGCGACCTGTCCGTCGCTGTCTGCGCCGACGTCACGAAGAAGCACAAGCTGCCGCGCGAATGTATCTGCCTCGCGGTGTCGCACACGCACACCGGGCCGGTCGCCGGCAACAACCTCAAGGCGATGTACTTCCTCGATGAGGTCCAGGAAAAGCTGGTCGATGACTACGCGAAGTCACTGCACGCGAAGCTGGTGGACGTGGTCGGCGCCGCGCTCGCCAACCTGGCGCCGGCCGACCTGGCGCGCGGCAACGGACACGTCACCCTGGCCGTCAACCGCCGCAACAACAAGGAGCCCGACGTGCCGAAGCTGCGCGACCAGGGGCGGCTGAAGGGGCCGGTCGATCACGACGTGCCGGTGCTGTCGGTTCGCGACAGGGAGGGCAAGATCAAGGCCGTCGTCTTCGGCTACGCCTGCCATGCCACCGTGCTGTCGTTCTTCCAGTGGTCCGGCGATTACCCGGGCTTCGCTCAGCAGGCCCTGGAGAAGGCCCACCCCGACGCGGTCGCCCTCTTCTGGGCGGGCTGCGGCGCCGACCAGAACCCGCCGCGCCGCAGCGTCGCGCTGGCGGAGCAGTACGGGCAGGAGCTGGCCCACGGCGTCGATGCGGTGCTGGCCGCCCCGATGACGCCGATTGGCGGCAAGTTGGCGGCCGCCTACGCCGAGGTGCCCCTGCCCTTCGCCGACCTGCCGACGCGCGACAAGCTCGTCGAGGACTCCACTAATCGGGACCGCTACGTCGCCGCCCGGGCCAAACACCTGCTCCGGCAGATCGAGGACAAGGGGTCGCTGGCCGGCACCTATCCCTACCCGGTGCAAGCGTGGCAGGTCGGCCCCGACCTGACGTTCGTGGCCCTCGGCGGCGAGGTGGTGGTCGATTACTCGCTGCGGCTGAAGAAGGAACTGGGCCGCGACGGCACCTGGGTCGCCGGCTACACGAACGACGTCATGGCCTACATACCATCGCTGCGCGTGCTCAAGGAGGGCGGCTACGAGGGCGGCGGGGCGATGGTCTATTACGGACTGCCGACGGTGTGGGGGCCGAAGGTGGAAGAGGTCATCGTTGGCGCCGTCCACGAACAGGTCAAGAAGGTGCGCGGGCGCTGACAGCCGCTTGCGGCTTCGCAGGTCAAACTTGCGAAGCCGCAAGCGGGCTGGGTGAGCGCAGGACGGCGATCCACCGGCCGGCGGCAATCAGCAGCAGCGTGAGCACACAGGCGATCACGAACACCATCAGTCCGATGTTCAGCGCGCCCTTCGGCAGGCTCCACGCGCGTGTCTGTACCTTATCCACGAACTGCGGAATCATTTGCCCCGCGGCAGTCATCGTCGTCACGGTCACGAAGATCATCGGCAGCAACGTCACCGGGGCATAGCGAACGCGGCCGCTGTTGATGAGCATGGTCGTCACCAGGCACAGAGCGATCACCGCCAGGAGCTGGTTGGCGATCCCGAACATCGGCCAAATGGTGTCAATCGACCCGCTCCACACCAGCACTCCCCAACCGGCCGTCACCACCGCGGTCGCCAGCACCGCACCCGGCAGCCAGTCGGTCTTGCCGAATTGCGGATGCACCGCACCCGCCGCCTCCTGCAACAAGAAGCGCGCGATGCGCGTGCCCGTGTCGATGGTCGTGAGGATGAACAGCGCCTCGAACATGATGGCGAAGTGATACCAGTACTTCATCATCCCTTCGAGGGCCACGCCGGTCCAGCTGAACGCATTCGTCAGGATGTCCGACATGCCGACCGCGAGCGTGACGGCGCCGCCGGTGCGGCCGCGCAGCGACTCGCCGCCGACCATGCGCTCCACGTCCGCCAAGGTCCGCTTCTCCTCGACCGGCAGGTGCGTCGCGTCGGCGCCGCCGAGTTGTTGCGTGAGTTGATCGACCTTCGGCTGCCAGGCCGCGGCTTGCGTTTGGTCGATGTTGATGTCGAAGTACATCTTCGGGTCCATTGACGCCGCCGCGATCAGGGCGACCACGCCGACGAGCCCCTCGATCAGCATCGCCCCGTAGCCGATGGTGCGGACTTGCGATTCTTTATCGATCATCTTCGGCGTGGTTCCCGACGAAACGAGGGCGTGGAAGCCGGAGATGGAGCCGCACATGATGCAGATGAAGACGAACGGGAAGATGCCGCCCCAGGGGAACGTCGGCCCGCCGCCGGCGAAGACCTCGTTGATCGGCGGTGCCTGCATCGGCGGGTTGGCGATGATGGTGCCGACGACGAGCAGGGCGATGGTGCCGATTTTCAGGAAGCTCGACAGGTAGTCGCGCGGGCACAAGAGCAGCCACACCGGCAGCACCGAGGCGATGAAGCCGTAGCCCGTCAGGGCCAGGATCGTCTGGTCTTTCGTCAGCGAGAAGGTGCCTTCCAGGGGCGAGCCGGGGACCCAGTTGCCGGCGACGGTCGCGGCCAGAACGCCCGCGGCGCCGATGAGCGACGCCTCGACGACGCGTCCCTTGCGGATCTTGTACATGTACAGGCCCACGAAGAGCGCGATGGGGATAGTGCAGGCGATGGTGAACGTGCCCCACGAGCTGCCGGGGACGAGTTGCTGGCACCCGGCCGGGAGAGTCACCAGGCCTTCCGCGGGCAGGGAGGCAGTCAGCGGCACGGCGACCAGGAACGTCTCCGGGCGCGTCACCGGCTCGCTCCGGGGCGTGTAGTGGAGCGCGCAACCTTCGGGAAAGCGGTAGACGGCCTGCTCCGCGGTGCTCCTGGCCGCGTCGCGCTCGACACGCTTGCCGTCGGGGAGCGCGATCTGCATGCCCTCGGCGAGCTTGACCTCCTCGCCGCCGAGTGCCTTGACGACGACAAAGCCGAGGCCGGCCAGCGCGATCACTACGATGAACAGGATGGCCGCCGACACGACCACCGCCGCCGGCTTGCCGAGTTCGGTGCGGGCGATCTCGGCGAGCGAGCGTCCACCGCGGCGCACCGAGGCGGCCAGGACGAGCATGTCCTGCACCGCGCCGGCGAGACAAACGCCGATGACCAGCCAGAGCAGCCCCGGCATGAAGCCGTACTGGATGGCCAACACCGGGCCGATGAGCGGCCCGGCCCCGGAGATGGCGGCGAAGTGGTGGCCGAACAGCACCCACTTGTTGGTCGGGTGGAAGTTTTGGCCGTCGTTGTACGTGTGGGCCGGCGTCAGGCGCGAGTCGTCCAGCGCCGCCACTTTCGCCGCCAGGAAAGCACTATAGTAGCGGTAGGCGATGGCCAGCACGCAGAGGACGCCGAGCAGCAACGGCATGGCCCGCAGGACGGTGCGGCCGCCGAGGGTTTCGGTGAAGATGTTCGCGAGGAGGGTGTGGTCGGTCATGAGATGGGAAAGCGAAAGGGCCGCTTGCGGCTTCGCAATCTGCGAAGCCGCAAGCGGCACAGGCGGTTGTTAGTGCGTGCCCGCCGTCTCGCGGCCGGCGGTGCCGTGCGCCCCGCCGCCGCCGCCGCCGCCGCCGGCTCCCTGCGGTTCCGTTTCCTTCGGAGGAATCCGCATGGCGTAGAACGAGCGCCACACGAACACCAGCGCGATCGCCAACATGACGACACCCACGAAGGGGGCGTAGTTTCCCCCGCCTTGTTTGATGTGGACCGCGATCTCCACGGCCAGCAGGCCGAACAGCGTCGAGAACTTGATGATCGGGTTCAGCGAGACCGAACTCGTGTCCTTGAAGGGATCACCGACGGTGTCTCCGATGACGGTCGCCGCGTGCAGCGCCGTACCCTTTTCCTTCAGATCGACCTCGACGAGCTTCTTGGCGTTGTCCCACGCACCACCGGCGTTGGCCATGTAGATCGCCTGGAACAGGCCGAAGACCGCGATGGATATCAGGTAGGCGACGAAGAAGTTCGGGTCGAAGAAGGCGAAGGCGAGCGTGAACGTCATCAGGGCGATGAAGATGTTCCACATGCCGGACTGGGCGTACTGCGTGCAGATGCGGACGACGGTAATCGAGTCCTCGAGGTCGGCCTCCTTCTTGTCGAGGTTCATGTTCCTCTTGATGAACTCGACGGCCCGGTACGCCCCGGTCGTCACGGCCTGCATCGACGCGCCGCAGAACCAATAGACCACGGCGCCGCCGCAGATAAAGCCGAGCAGCACCGGCGCCTGGGTCAGCTCCAGGTGGAGATATCCAGCCTTCGCCAACAGCAGGATGATCGAGAAGATCATGGTGTTGGCGCCCACCACGGCGGTGCCGATCAGCACCGGCTTGGCGGTCGCCTTGAAGGTGTTGCCGGCCGAGTCGTTCGCCTCCAGGTAATGCTTGCCGCGCTCGAAGTCCGGCGCAAAGCCGAAGTCGCGCTGGATCTCGTCCTTGATGCCGGGGATGTGCTCGGTCTGGGCCAACTCGAAGACGGACTGGGCGTTGTCGGTCACCGGGCCGTAGCTGTCCACGGCGATGTTGACCGGCCCCATGCACAGGAAGCCGAACGCTACCAGGCCGAACGCGAAGATCGACCCGACGCCCACGAGCTTGGCCGGGTTGGCCGGGTCGAGGTTCACCTTCATCACCTCGTCGAGACCCAGCGTGCTGACGCCGAACGCGCCTGCCATCAGCCCCGCGATCAGGAGACCCATCCACAACGCGCTGAAGTTGCCCGCCACGATGCCGGAGAGGATGGTGAGCGAGGCGCCGCCTTCGCGGGACGCCGTGACGATCTCGTGAACGTGCTTGGAGTGCGAACTGGTGAAAACCTTGGTGAATTCGGGGATCAGCACCGCGGCCAACGTCCCGCAACTGATGATCGTGGCGAGTTGCCACCAGAGGTTCTCCGTCTTCGCGAGATCGACCCCCGGCACAGTCAGGCCGCGGATGAGCAGCCAGCTCATGAAGAACGACGTGCTGATGCACAGACCAGCCGCAATCCAGATGAGCCGGGTCAGCGGCTTCTCGAAGTCGAACTCGGTCAGATGGCCGTACTGCTTTTCCGAGATGGCCTGGTTGATGAAGTACGACACGCCGGACATGAAGTCCATCAGGAAGCGCATGGCGAAGATCCAGACGATCAGCATGGCCTGGATCTCGATGCTTGGCACGGCCAGGGTAATGAAGGCGATGAGGGCGACGCCGGTGACGCCGTAGGTCTCGAAGCCGTCGGCGGTCGGGCCGACCGAGTCGCCGGCGTTGTCGCCGGTGCAGTCCGCGATGACGCCGGGGTTGCGCGGGTCGTCTTCTTTCACGTTGAAGACGATCTTCATCAGGTCGCTACCGATGTCGGCGATCTTGGTGAAGATGCCGCCGGCGATGCGCAGGGCCGAGGCGCCGAGCGACTCGCCGATGGCGAAGCCGAGGAAGCAGACGCCCACGATCTGCCGCGGCACGAACAGGAGGATGATGACCATCATCACCAGTTCGAGCGAGATCAGGAACAGGCCGACCGACATGCCGGCCCGGAGCGGGATGTTGACGACGTCCCACGGCTTGCCGCGGAGCGAGGCGAAGGCGGTGCGGCAGTTGGCGTAGGTGTTGACGCGGATGCCGTACCACGCCACGCAGTACGAGCCGCCCATGCCGACAACCGCGAACAGCAGGACGTAGAGCACCTTCAGCACGGAGCCGATGGGGTCCGGGGCGGCAATCTCGGTGATGGTGGCGCCGTGGTCGTCCCACTCCTTTTTGGAGAGGCGCCCGGAGAGCGTTGCGACGAATTCCTTCTTGCCAGTGACTTTAACTTTGTCGTCCGCCAGCGGTTTCAACTTGGCCAGGACGTCCTCGGGGATTGTCTTCGATTCCTTCGGGTAACGTTGCAGTTCCTGATACGTCCGGTCGCTGAACTCGTACTCGTCCGAGTGGCCGAAGCCGACCAGGTAGTAGGTGATGGCGACGGCGATGATGGCGAAGAGCATCAGCAGGAACTTGCCCTGCTGGAGCAGGTAGGTCTTGCACGTCTGGAAGATGATCTCGGCGACGTTCAACATCGACTTGTGCGCCGGCAGTCGGTGGATCTGCGTCCGCAGGTACAGGCTGATGCCGAGGGTGCCGCAGATGACCCACGCGCCCCCGAAGAGTAACCACCAGGCGCTGAGACCACCGAGGTTCGCGAAATGGCCGGCCTCCAGATCAGGAATCGGCAGGTCCGCTTCGCTGGCCCGGGCCGGGGTTGCGGCGCTCAGCGACACGACGACCGCCAGGCAGCTGAGCATCATCCAGAGCCAGCGGTTCGACAGCAAGGGCTGCCGGGGAGAAGGTTGCTTTGACATAGGGGGTAGAACACTCCGCGGAGGTTGTCGTTGACCCGCCGGAACGCCATGCCACGCAAGCGGGTTGCCCATTCAGGTATGGGGTAAGGATAGGTACCGCCCGCGGGCAAGTCTACCGGCTGCGCAAAATATGCCGGAGGAGAATGGATCGGAATTCAGGCGGGAGTACACGGGAACGATGGGGTCGAGTTTCGGCTGGGGCAGGGCTCACTTCGATCCCGTCGGCTTTGTCGTGCCGATCCTCGCGAGGGCTTCCGAGACGGCCTTGCGGACCAGAGCATGGGAGTCACGGCGGCAGAGGCGCAGGGCCGGCTCCGCCGTGGCGGCGGGGGGCCCGATCTGCCCCAGGGCCACGGCCGCCTGCCGCCGCACCACCCACTCGCGATCCGCCAAGGCACCCGCGAGCGCCGGCACCGCTCCCTCCTCGGCGACGCCGATCTGGCCCAGGGCGCCGGCCGCCTGCTGCCGGACCACCACGTCGGGCGACCCCAGGGCCCGCAGGAGGGCGGGGATTGCCGGGCGGGCCTCGGCGCCGTGCAGGCCCAGGCCCAGCGCCCCTTGCGCCTGCACCTTCACGTCGGAGTCGTCGAGCATGCCCTCCAGTTCGGCGACGCTCCGTCCCTCGTAAGGCGGTTTGCGGGCGCAGCCCGGCGTCAGCAGGGCGACGAGCAGCAGCAGCGCCAGTGCCGGCCTCATGAGCGCGTTCCCATTCTCGTTTAGCCGCCGCCCTCGGGGCGGCGCGAGCGCTAAAAGTCCGTTTCCGGCACGACCTCGCCGCCCGCGTAGGTGGACAGGGCGCGGTACGTGCCCGGGGCGATGGACTGATGGACGAAGTGAACGCTGCCGTCGGCGAAGAGGAAGTTGCAGCCGAGCGTGTGCATGCTGCGGAAGCCGCTGACCCTGTCGCGGCCGCTGACGTTGTAGCCGGAGGTGTCGGAGCCGATGATCGTCGGCGTCCCGGGTCGGCGGTTCATCGGCTCGTCGGCCGGGTCGGGCGGCAGGCCGTACTGGGCCGTGACGCCGAAGATGCCCGCGTACCACGGGTGGCCGGGGTCGCCCAGGCTGGCCGCGGACCAGGCTTGATCCATGACCGCCGGGCCGTTGACGAACGGCTCCGTCGTCGGCTGGCTGGGGTCGTTGAGGTCGGCCACCAGGTAGTACGGGTTGCCGCCGGCCGCCTCGCCGATGGCGATGGTGGACGACAGGCCGTCGCTGATGTCGCTGAAGCGCACGCGGAACTGCGGCGTCGGCCGCCAATCGAGGGCAACTTGCTGCCCCTGGGCGGAGATGCTCACGTTGGCCTGGGTGATGTTGAACAGGCCGCGGGCCGCCGGCGGGATCAGGCTCGGGTCGCCCCCCAGCCCGGCGTTGGCCCCCTTGCACAGGACGTAATCGCTGGCCCCGACGAAGGGCGGCATCGGCGAGCCCCACTGCTGGCTGAACGGCCTCAGGTCGATGAGGCCGCCCGGGCGGTTGCTGGGGCAGTAGAAGCCCGGCACCTGCTGCCCGACCGCCACGTAGTTCGCCGAGTCGTACCACTGCTTGTCGAAATGGTACACGCGCTGGACGTTCTCCTGTTCGAGGCACGGCAGCAGGTAGGTGAAGCCAGTGTGATAGGAGTCCTGGATGTCCAGTTCGGTGAGCATGCCGGGTGGCAGGTAGCCCTCCGCGTCGTGGAAGTTGTGCAGCGCCAGGCCGAGCTGCTTGAGGTTGTTCTGGCAGGCCATCCGGTTGGCGGCTTCGCGCACCTTCTGCACGGCCGGCACCAGCAGGGCCATCAGCACGGCGATGATGGTGATCACCACCAGCAGCTCGAGCAGCGTGAAGGCCAGGCGCGGGCGTCGGGCCGGGGTCGCGGGCCGACTCATCGGTTGCCTCCCTCTCCGTTGGTGCCGCAAGACGTGCCAGAGGTGAGGGTAATTGTACACCGTTGGCAACTATCGGGCAAACGCCAGCCGCCCCGGCGGGTTTTTCGTTGACGGGAGTGCCGCCCGAAGACATCATAGGCGGACGGTCGAACTACAAGACCCCCGTGCAGTGTAGCATCGGGAACCCCACGAACCGGCCTCGGAGTGCCATCATGGCTATCCGGATCGTCTGCCCTTCTTGCGGTGAAGTCCACAGCGTCGAGGGATCTCTGCGCGGCCAAACGGTCCCCTGCCGGCAATGCGACCGGCCCATCCCGGTCCTGCCCGACCCCCGCGTGAGGCATGCCCGCCGGCGCGACGATGACGACGAGGACCGGCCGCGTCGCCGGAGCTGGGGTCGCTCCCGCGACGACGACGAGGACTACGACCGGCCACCAAGGGACACGGGCGGGAGCGGCGGTGCTCTCTTTTGGGTCCTCCTGATCGGCGGCGGTCTGGGGGGGCTGCTCCTGATCGGCTTCTGCCTGGTCGGGTTGCTCTTCCCCCTCACCGCCCGCCAGGCGGCTCAGCAGGCGCAGGCCCAGGCTGCCGCGGAGCAGGCGGCAGCCGACCAGGCGCAGATGCCGGTGGGGCCGCCGCTGGCGCCCGGACCGGTGCCGGCGAACATGGACCCGGCCACCGTGACCCGGGTGAAGGACTCGACCGTCTACCTCCGCGTCCAGCTTCCCAATGGAAGCGTCGCCGAGGGGAGCGGCTTCCTGTGCGTCGAGCCGGGCATCGTCATGACCAACGCCCATGTCCTGGGCATGCTGCAGGCTGACGCCACCCCGCCGTCGCGCGTCGATGTCGTCGTCCACAGCGGCGAGGTGGGCGAATTGAAGGCCGTGGCCTCGGTCCTCGGCGTGGACCGCACCAACGACCTCGCGGTCCTGCGCGTGGCTGGCAACCCCGCCCGCCTGCCGCCGCCGCTCGCGGTCGATTCGGCGGCGAATTTGATCGAGACGCAGAAGGTCTACGTCTTCGGCTTCCCCCTGGGCGCGCAGCTCGGCAAGAACATCACCGTCAGCGACTCGTCGGTCAGCGCCCTGCGCCGCGACGAGGCGGGCGGGCTGAGCCAGATCCAGGTCAACGGCGGCATGCACCCGGGCAACTCGGGCGGCCCCGTCACCGACGCCCGCGGCGTCGTGATCGGCGTCTCGGTGGCCATCATCCGCGGCACGCAGATCAACTTCGCCATCCCGGGCGATTTCGTGAAGCAGCTCCTCGACGGCCAGTTCGCGGCCAGCGAGGTCGGGACGCCCTACCTGGTCGATGGCTCCCCGACGCTGCCGGTGAAGCTGACCTGCCTGGACCCGCTGGGGCGTCTCCGCAACGTGAAGGTGACGCTGTGGACCGGCAATCCAGGCAATTCGCGCCCGGCGACGTGGCAGCCGCCCCTGGCGCAGGCCGGCGACGGCCACCGCGCCTCCTACCCCCTCGACGCTCGCAACGGCACCTACGTGGCGGAAATCCCGCTGCCGCCGCTGGAGCAGGGCAAGGTCTACTGGCTGCAGCCGACGCTCGTCAACGCCGCCGGCGCCACGCGCTGGGACGCCGCCACCCCGGTCTCATGGGATGGACAGATGGTCGTGGAACGCAAGCCGGCTGCGCTTCGCTTCAAGCCCCCTACCGGCCCGATCGAACGCACCCTCAAGATGAACAGCATCGTGACCTTCAATGTTTACCGGGGGAACGAGGCCGCGACGGTGCTGAGGGAAAAGATGGAAGGCGACGTGTTGGAGTCGCTCAACCCCGACACGCGCGGCCTCGGCACGGCGGTCCGTTTGACGTTCGGCAAGTACACGTTCAACCGCGAATCGAAGGGCAAGGCCCTGGTGCCCCCGGCCCAGGCGGCGGGTTGGCTGGGGCAGTATTCGCCGACCTTCCTGGTGGACGCCGCCCACGCCTGCAAGGAGCGCGGCAACCGCGACTTCCGTCCGGTGCCGAACGAGCTGCGCGACACCGTGGTACGCATGTACGAGACGATGTGCAACACCTTCGAGGCGACCACGTTGCCCCTGCCGAATCGGACGGTGCAGCCGCGGGAGAGCTGGCCGACCCAGGTGCCGATGCTGGTCCTGTTGGACGGCAAACGACAGGTCCAGGACATCCACCTGACCTGCACCTACGAGGGGGTGCGCTCCCTGGCCGGGCAAACCGAGGGGTTCATCTCCCTGGTCGGCGTGGTCAAGGGCCGCGGCCCACGCGCCGACGCCGTTCTCGGCAAGGTCCGCGGCCACGCTCTGGTGGACGTGGACAAGGGCTTCTGGACGCTGGTGAAGGTTACGACCGACAGCGAGATCGAAGTCGAGGACAAGGGGGTCCGCGTGCTGGTCAGCGACGAGAGCACCGTCATTCGCGCCGACGGCAACTCCCTGGGGATCGTGGCCGCCAAGACCAATGGGCCGGGGGCCAGGTAAGAGAGGGTGCCACGATACCGTCACAGGCCCCGTGGCACCCTCATGGCACCCTTGGCACCCTGAGGCGTGACGCCGCTTGGAACCAGGCCCCCCTCCCCGCCTGGTTTTGGGGAGGGTGACAGGAGCGGCGCAAGGCAGCGCAACGAATTCCGGTCGTAAGTCTCGTTGCCTCAACTGCTTAATGGATTGCATTGCGCGCGCGACACACACAGCTTCCTTCACGTGCCACCCTCAGGTCGCGACTCGTGAACCATGCCGCCCGAAGGGCAAGGTTCCAGAGCGCGGACCGCTAGGTAACACTCGCGTGGCACTGCCGCACGGCCCGTCGCCACCCCGGCCGCGGCGGCCGTTCCTTCGCCTGGCCAGGTGTGCCAGGGGCCGATTCGTTTCACGGGCCGGTGAAACGAATCGCGTTTCCCGAAGTCCTTGTCCCTCCCTGCCTTGCGCCGCCGGAAACCCATTCGTTTCACGCCTTTGCTAGACACCCTTCCGGGAGGCAATGAAACGATTCGGCAGGGAGGAAATTCGGCCGAAGCGACGCGCGGGTAAACCTCCAGCTCAACCGGTGAGGGGCCCCGCCGACTGTCACCCGCTTTTCAACCCGGCCTGCTTGGCAACGCGGCCAGGTAGGAGTGGCCACGCTGTCCCAGCAGCCGCCGCGCCGCCTGCGCTGGCTCCGGACTCACCTCGCGCCAGATCGTCCTGGCGATGTGCTGCTGACTGTGCGTCTCCGGCACAGGGGACTGTGCGGCGCCGTCTCACCCCGTCTGCCGACCTTTAGTGGCTGGGCGGCTGGCGGCTGGGCGTGCAAAGCGCGACTCGTAACGGCTCAATAGTTCTTGGTAAGTTCGATCTGCTGGCCTGGCGCGC
>DATFNV010000498.1:0-9746 GCA_035266225.1 Gemmataceae bacterium | reverse complement strand
TGTCTCGGTCGCCGACCTATAATGGCGAGAGGTTTGCCGCCTGATGATCCATCCCGAGCGGTCCCGACGCGTGATCCACTACCGCACTCTCCGGAACGATGACCCGCCCGGCCTCGCGAGGGTCTGGAACGAGGCGTTCACGGCGCGCGGGGCCGTCGCCCTGCCGACGGCATCGGCGCTCGAGGAGTACGTGTTCGCCAAGTCCTACTTCGATCCCGCCGGGGTGGTGATAGCGCTGGAGGACGGCGTTGCCGTCGGCTTCGCCCACGCCGGCTTCGGCCCCAACCCCGGCGAGTCGGGCCTGTCCACCGCGGACGGCGTCGTCTGCGCCGTGGGGGTGCGGCCGGCGTTCCGCGGCCGCGGCGTCGGCTCCGAACTGCTGCGCCGCTCTGAGGGGTACCTGAGCGGGCGCGGGGCGACGACGATCTACGCCGGGCCAATGCGGCCGTTCAACCCGTTCTACCTCGGCCTGTACGGCGGCAGCGAGTCGGCCGGCTTCCTGGCCAGCGACGCCACCGCCGACCCGTTCCTGCTGCACCAGGGCTACCTCCGCCAGGACGCTTCCCTGGTTTTCCAGCGCCGCCTCGAGGGGCCGATCAACGTGGCCGACCCGCGCTTCCTGGCCATCCGCCGTCGCTTCGAGTTGGTGGCGCAGCCGCGGCGTGGGGCCGGCACCTGGTGGCGCGAGAGCGTCCTGGGCCCCATCGAGCTGCTCGACGTGCTGCTGCGCGACAAGACCAGCAACGAGGTGCTGGCACGGGCGGCGGCCTGGGAAATGCTCGGCTTCTGCCAGCGCTGGGGCGCCCCGGCCGTCGGGATCATCGACCTCGAAGTGAGCGAGGGCGTGCGCCGCCAGGGACTCGCCAAGTTCGTCCTCGTCCACCTGATGCGGCACGTCCAGGAGCAATTCTTCGCCCTGGTCGAGGTGCAGGCCAACGAGCGGAACGAACCCGTGATCCGGCTGTTCCGCGGACTCGGCTTCGAGCAGGTCGATACGGGCCGAAGTTATCGCAAAGCCGGCGCCTGACGCCGGGTGCCCGTTGCCTCCCCCGAACGGCCGAGAGACCAGCCATGAGCACCCTCCTTCCTCGCGCGGAAGCTCAAGCGGCCCCCCCTCACGAAAGCGGGCGGAGCCACGCCCTGGCGGGGGCGCGGGGCGGGGCGCTCGGCGGCCTGCTGGCCGGCGCACTGGGCGCGGTCTTCGGCCGCTGCATCCAGGACATCGCCCCGCCGTCGCCCTCCACCATCGTCCCCGATGCCCTCGAGGGGGCCGTCACCTGGGGCCTCGTGGCCGGCGCGGCGGGGGCGCTGGCCGGGTGGGTGATCGGGCCGCGGTGCGGCCGGCGGACGGCGTCTACCTGGCCGTGCCGCGCCGCCTTCTGGTCGTCGCTGGTGGCCTCGGTGGAAGCAGCCCAGGTCGGCGCGGCGAGTGGGGCGCGCGCCTTCGTCCTGGGCATGGTCCTGCTGCCGGTGCTCTTCGCTACCTGGGGCTGGGTCCGGCGGGGGCTGTGGAAGGCGCGCTGGCTGCTGCTCGGCTGGCTCGGGCTGTGCCTCGTCGGCGAGGCCTACAGCCGGCTGCGGCCGAAGTCGTTCACGCCCACCTCATCGCGGCCGGGCGAGCCCGTCGTGCAGCTGGGGTACTCGCCACTGCCCACCGCACTGGGCTACCTGGCGGTGCATTACCATTTCTTGACGTTCGACCCGGCCGACGGGGAATGGCACCGCTGGGACCTCTGGCAGTATCGCGCCCAGGGCGGCAGCGCACACTGGGACCACGTCCACCGCGACCTGCTCAGCTCCCAGACCGGCGTCGGCGGCGGCCCCCCGCGCATCGAGCGCGAGTGGCGGGGCGAGGAGGCGCGGGCCATCCTGCGAGCGCTGGCGCGCTCGGCGGAGTATCCCTATCGGAAAAATTACCTGGCCTGGCCGGGCCCGAACAGCAACACCTACCCGGCCTGGGTGCTGCGCGAGGCCGGCGTCTCGGCCGACCTGGACCCCCGCGCCCTCGGCCGCGACTACCACGGCCGCGTCGGCGCCGGCCGCACCACGACCGCCACCGGGGTGCAGGCCGAGAGCGCCGTACTCGGCGTCAAGGTGGGGCTGGAGGACGGCGTCGAACTGCACTTCCTCTGCTTCACCTTCGGCATCGACGTTTGCCCGCCCGCGATCAAGACGCCACTCGGGCGCGTCGGCTTCCCGGAGTGATCGACTTCGCACGGCCGCGCTTGACAGCCGGCGAACTGCGTGTTAACTATCCCATAACCAATCGCCCGGGTAAGAACAGTCCCGTCACCGAAGACAGGCAGTCTTCCCCGTCCAGCCGCGCAGAGACTCACGACTTCACTTTGCCGTCAAGGGTGCCCCTTGCCCCCGCAGACGACACCGGAGGCGCCGGGCACGCAAGCGCCCCGCGCCGTGGACCACTTTCCCGACTCGCAGAGGCATCCATCATGTTCTCTCTCCTGTGGAAGCGACCCCGGACAAAGGCGGCGCGGGCGCTGGGCCGAAAAATCGCCCTGGCCGTCGAGGCCCTGGAAGACCGCACCGTGCCGACCCTGCTGGGCAACTCGCTCTTCCCCGCCGACAACCCGTGGAACCAGCCGATCACCAACGCCCCGGTCGCCGCCAACTCGACGGCGATCATCAACAACATCATCAGCGAACAGAAGAGCAACGGCCGGCTGCATCCCGACTTCGGCCAGGACTACCAGAACAACAGCGACCTCTACGGCATCCCCTACAACGTCGTCCACGGCAACAGCACGCCGAAGGTCCACGTCGTCATCGACGCCTACGCCGACGAGAGCGACCTGCAGAACGCCCCCGTCCCGGCGAACGCCGTGCTCGAGGGGGACCTGCAGAACGGCCCGCTCGTTGGCGTGGACAACCGCGGCGACTCGCACCTGATCGTCTACGACGTGGACAACAACATCGCCTACGAGTTCTACCGGGCGTCGCGCCCGAGCGAGAACAGCGACGGTCAGTGGCACGCGGACCAGGAAACCGTGTGGAACATGAACACCAACGAGTTCCGCACCCTGGGCAACACGTCCGCCGACGCCGCCGGGCTGGCCATCCTGCCCGGACTCGTCCGCCCCGACGAGGCGCTGCCGGTCAGCCAGGGCGGCCAGGGCGTCATCAACCACGCCATCCGCTTCACGCTGCAAAACAGCATCATTCTCGATCAGTTCCTCTACCCCGCGTCGCACGTCGCCAACCCCGGCAACAACAACCCGGCGATCGAGCCGCCGATGGGCGCCCGCTTCCGCCTCAAGGCCAGCGTGGACATCTCGACGCTCAACCCCGAGTCGCGCGTCATCGCCCAGGCGATGCAGACTTACGGGATGATCGTGGCCGACAACGGCAGCAACTTCTTCTTCTCGGGAGCGAGTTACTCCGTTGATGCCGGCAACGACGAAACCCTGACCTGGAACGACAACGACATCCAGGACTCGACGCACGGTCTGAAGAGCCTGACCTTCAGCGACTTCGAGGTCGTCAGCCTGACGCCGGTGGTCACCGGGCTAAGCGCGACCGGCAGCTCGGCCGGCACCACGATTACCGTGACCGGGCAGAACTTCTCCGGAGCCGCGGGGCACCTGCAGGTGCTGTTCGGCAACACGCCGGCCACGAACGTGACGGTGGTCGATGACGGCCACGTCACGGCGCAGGTGCCGGCCGGCTCGGGCACGGTGGATGTGCGCGTGCAGTCGGGCGTGGCGGACCCGAACGACTCGAGCAACGTCAACAGCCCCGTTTTCGGCTACGGCATTTCGGCAACCTCGGCGGCGGACCGCTTCAGCTACGGCGGCGGCACGACCAACGCCCCGCCGACCGTCGCCAGGGCGGCGGCCGCCTCCCCCTCGCCGGTGAAGGGCAAGACGACGGCGCTGAGCGTCCTCGGGGCCGACGACGGCGGCGAGGCGAACCTGACCTACACCTGGAGGATGACCGCCGGGCCAACGGGGGCGCACCCCGCGTTCAGCGCCAACGGCACGAACGCCGCCAAGGCCAGTACGGTGACGTTCGACCGCAGTGGCAGTTACGTCTTCCAGGCGACCATCACCGACGCGGGCGGGCTGAGCGTGACCAGCAGCGTGAGCGTCAGCGTCGTGCAGACGCTGACGAGCCTCAAGGTTTCGCCGTCATCGACCACGGTGGCGCCGGGTGGGCGGGTGCAGCTGAGTGCGACGGCCTACGATCAGTTCGCCATCGCGATGGCACAGCAGCCGGCGTTGACCTGGGCGATCGTCAGCGGGCCGGGGAAGGTGAACGGCAGCGGCCTCTATACCGCCCCGGCGAAGGGCACGGGGACGGCGACGGTGCAAGTCAGCGCCGGCACCTTGCACGCCCGGGCGACGGTGCAGGTGCGCTCGCCGCGGACGAAGACTCGGGGGAAAGCGCTGGCCGAACTGGCCGGCGCTGGATCCTTCGGGACCGAGGACGAGTGAGGCGCCGCCGTCGATTTCTCGTTTCGCGAAACGATCAATCGACGGCGGGCGTTAAACGAGCAGTGTCACCTCGAAGACGTGCGGGTGCCAGGGAGGCACGTCGAGGTAGAGCCCGAGGCGAGCCAGGTCGTCGCCATCGCGGTCGTAGGACGCCTTGCCGAGCCGGTCGCGCAGCCGGAAGCGCCGGCCGGCGAGGTCGGGCCAGGGGACGGCGACGTAGCACTGGCCCCGAGTCGGGCCGTAGTTCACCGCGACCAGCAGGCGCTCGCCGCCCGGGCCGTCCCAGGCGAAGGCGATGAAGCGATCACAGGCGGCGTTGCCGGGCCACGCCGGGCGGCAGTCCAGCAGGCGCCAGCTCCCGTCGCGCACCGTCGGCCGCTTCAAGCACTCCAGCAAGTCGGCATAGAACTGTTGGAGGGCCGTATCGACCGGCTCGTCCGGCCGGCGGCTCAGGTGCATCGACACGCGCCCGCGCCGGCCTTCGAGCTGCCCCTCGTGGAAGAAGCGCAGGCCGGGCACCAGGAACGTAACGACGGCGGCGGCCGCGTGTACGTCCGGCGGAAAGGCGGCGGCGGCGCGCGGCTCGTCGTGGTTCTCCAAAAAACGCACCGATTTCCTCTGAAATTCTGGGTCGGCGTGAAGCTGGCCGCGCACCGCCGCCGCGTCCCGGGCGAGAAGGCGGTCGTACAGGCGCTTGTCGTAGGTGCAGTCGAACCCCTGCTGTTGCAGCGCCCATTCCAGGTCCCAGTACACCTCGGCCATGAACAGGAACTCGGGGTGGGCGGCGCGCACCGGGGGGATGGCCTCCGGCCAGAACGGCGCGTCGATGGGCGGTGTGCCGTCGGCGGGCAGCGATTTGCGGCCCCAGATGCGCTGAATCACTTCGGGCAGCAGCAGCATGGCCATGTCGCAGCGGACCCCGTCACAGCGGTCCGCGACTCGCAGCAGTTCACCGGCCATCGCCTGGCGCAGGGCGTGCGAGCGGTAGTTGAGCTGAACCGTGTCCGGCCAGCCGGGGTAATACGGGTCGCGGCCGTAGGCGAGGACGCGGGGCCCGAGCCGAGTCTGGACCCGGCAGTAGTTGTGCGGCTCGCGCGCCAGGTCGGCGTCATCGCAGATCAGGTAATACTCCGGGTGCTGCCACACCCAGGGGTGGTCGATGGCCGTGTGGTTGGGCACGAAATCGAGCAGCAGGCGCAGACCGCGCCTGCGCAGCCGCTCACGGAAGCGGGCCAGCGCCTCGTCGCCGCCGTACTCCGTCGCCGCCGTGTACGCGGTGATGGCGAAGGGTGAGCTGACGAGGTCGTCGTCGGTGAGGTCGGGCAGCTGGGCCGCACACTCGCGCCGCCAGTCGGGCGAGGTCCGCGACGCCTCGCGGCCGTACTCTCCCGTCTGCCAGACGCCGAGCGGCCAGAGGATGTCGAAGCCAAGGATGGCGACGCGGTCGAGGAACTCGTCCGGCACGTCGTCGAAGGTGGCCGGCCGGCCGAGGCGCCGCGACAGTTCCCCCAGCCAGACGCGGGTGTTGATCTGATAAAGCGACGGGTAACGGGGACGGCCCATGATCGGCATCGACCTCGCAATGGCTCTGGGGAACGCGGCCGCGGCAACTGGCTCGCGGTGCGGCCTCTGCGTATAGTACCGCCCGAGGCGCCCGTGCCATCCCCCACCTCCGGAGTCATCCCATGCGCATCGTCGCTTCCGCCCTCGCCGAGGTCCTGTTCGGACTGGGCCTCACCGCCGCTGCCGCCGACGACAAGCCCACTTACCGCGTCCTCGCCCGGGACAAGGGACACGTCGCCATCGTCAACGCCAAGGGCGAGGTCGAATGGGAGGTGCCGTGCAAGGCCGACGCCCACGACATCGCCCTGCTGCCCAACGGCAACGTCCTCATGCCGGTCTCGGCCACGAAAAGCGTCGAGATGTCGCCCGAGAAGAAGATCGTCTGGGAATACGAGTCGAAGCCAGCCGCGGGGAACAAGGGCCGCGTCGAGGTCCATTCTTTCCAGCGCCTGGCCGACGACGTGACGTTGATCGCCGAGAGCGGCAACAAGCGCCTCATCGAAATCGACCGCGCGGGCAAGGTCCTCCGCGAAATCCCCCTGACCGTGGACAAGCCCGACGCCCACCGCGACACGCGCCTGGTCCGCAAGCTGGACAACGGCCACTACCTCGTCTGCCACGAGGGCGACGGCAAGGTACGCGAGTACGACGATTCGGGAAAGGTCGTGTGGAGCTACACCCTCGACCTGGCGGGCCGCCCGCGCTCGCCGGGGCACGGGCCGGAGGGGCACGGCACCGAGGTCTTCGGCGCCATCCGCCTCCCCAACGGCAACACCATGATCGCCGGGGGCAACAACAACCGCGTCATCGAGGTGGACAAAAACGGCAAGGTCGTCTGGAGCATCGGCCACGACGAGTTGCCCGGCATCCGGCTGGCGTGGGTGACGACGCTGCAGCTATTGCCCAACGGCAACCTCATCGTGGGCAACTGTCACGCCGGGCCGGACAACCCGCAGCTGTTCGAGGTGACGCGCGAGAAGAAGGTGGTGTGGACCTTCAAGGACATGAAGACCTTTGGCAACGACGTGGCGGCGGCGCAGGTGCTGGACGTCAAGGGGAAGGTGGTGCGGTGAGGCCGCGCTCCCCGTGCAGGCTAGAGCATGCGCAGGAAATCTCGGAGGGCATTAAAGGCGGAGTTGTCCCAGGGCCAGTATCCCTTTGCCGCGGCCTCGCCCAGCCGCCTGTCGGGCTCGGTCTGCGAAGCAAGCCAGGCGTGAACGCGCGCCTTGGCCTGGTTGCCCGGTTGCCGCCCGGCGGCGCGCAAGACGCACTCGAAATACGTCGTCAGACACGCGAGAGCGGGATCCCCATCCACGCTGTCCATGCACAGGTCCTCCAGCATCCCGGGACGGCTGTTGCCGGGCAAAATGAACACGCCGATCCGCGGCGTCCCGTCGAGGATCCTCCTGAGGGGGCCGGGGGCGGGGAATTGGTTCCCCGTCAAGGCACCGCGAACATGGTCAAAGGCCGCCGTGCAATCGGTGTCGGCGTCGCGTGTGAGGCCCAGTGCCACAACCCTTTCATACCCCGGCCGGTTCCTCAACTCGCGGACGTACCGAGAGAGGTTCTGCTTGCCGCCGTACTGTTCCACCTGAATGTCATCGATATTCAGGTAGGCAAGCAGGGCGCCAAAGAAGGCGACCTCGTCGTCCCCTTCGCCGGCGAGGAGGCGGGGCTTCATGATGATCTGCGGCCGCGCGGGTTTGGCGGGCATCAGCGGACCTCGTGTAGCATTTCCGTGGCGTATTCCAGAACGTCCTGGTCGTAGGCGGCAACGCTTATCTCCGAGCCGGCGCGGTCGAGTCGGTACAGGCGCAGGTCGTAAGGCTCGCGCTGGGAGAACGCCTCGTGGGCGGCCTGGATGCACTCGTAACTGTGCGTCGTGGCGAAGACCTGAACTCCATGTTGTTCCGCCGCCTGCGCGATGACGCGCCAGACGTCTTTCATCACGGAGTGATGGATGCCGTTTTCGACCTCGTCGATAAGAAGGACCCCGCCCGCGGCATTGGCCAGTGCCAACACCATCGCCAACACTCGACGCATCCCCTCCCCCAGGAATGGAACGGGAATCAAGCGCGCCAGGCCGACGTCGCCGTGGATGACTAGTTCGCCCCCCAACGGGAGGAGCGTTGCAGGCGCGGCTCCACGAGCCGGAGGGAGTCCAGGATCTCGTCCTGGCGCTTGGCTGCCTCAAGTTCCGCGAAGAACGTGACGTCTTGCTCCAGCGGCGGGGAGCCAGCGGGGAGAAACACGCTCGCCAACTCCCAAGAAAGTCGCGCCCCCACCCACTGAAACTCCGTCCTGGTGGCCGTCGCTGCGAAAGTGCCAATCGAGACGCGCTCTGGCTCGTTTGTTTGTTCGTATTTGAGAACCAGCCGTGCGGACCCTCCCAGAAACCCGCCGGCACTAAGCGCTTTTTCTGCCTCGGGGAAGCGCTCGCGCGACGTCACGGGATCGAGAACGTACAGGTGCAAGACACGGTGGATCCCCTTCTCATCGAAACTCGTTAGCGCGAGTCCGCCCTGCGCGTTCCTCCCCCAGAAGAGCCAACGCCCGACCTCATCGGCGGCCTTGGCCGGATCGTCGATGCCGCGCATCTTGTTGATCTTGATCGGTAACTCAGGGTTGGCCGGGTTATTGTGGAGATGAATCGCCTCGAGCAGGGCCGTCTTGCCGGTGTTGTTCTTCCCCGCGATCAGGTTGACGCGCGCCAACTCTTTCAAGTGCAGCTCGGGAAAGCAACGAAAGTTCGTGATCGTGAAGTGCTTGAACATGCCTGACATCTCCCTTCACACCTCGACCAGGCATGCCTTGCGGCAGCCGAAGCCATCTGTCCCTTCGCTGCATCATCCCGCACGAGCGGGAGTAGGGCAAGGGGCGCCACGCCGGATAAGGGGACAGCGTGACATTCCGCCGGAAGTCGGGTAAGGAGGTGAGGTTGCCACGTGCCTCGCCACTTCTTCCGAAAAAACTCTGACCGTCACCGATTTTGGGGTGTGGGAGGCCGCCGGTAGCAGCAGCGGCCGGGTTCGGAGGCCGGCCCCGGCTCCTGAACGAATGTTCCGCGCGGAACCTGGGGGGAACCGGGGAGGGGTCGGCCGGCTGCGCCAGCGGGGGAAAGCGACCGGACGCCCCGGGAGGTTTGTGCCTCGGGCCAGTTGTGTGCCAGCGCGTGGCACACACCTATCCCCTGGTCAGCATTCGACTTGCGGCGAAAAAATGAGGTGTGTGCCACGTGCCACACAGCGATTTTGCGGCCCCAGTTTATTGGACCTTCCCGTGTGCTCCCTGGTGCCCGCCCCGTTCAGCGGAAGCGAAAGTCCAGCTTGTAGTTGTACAGCCAGGGGAGGGCTGGGTTGACGTTCTCGGCCCGGAGTTTCTGCGGTAAGCCCTCGTAGTGCTGCCGCAACTGCTCGGTCTGGGGGGCATTGTAGTAGGTCACCACGATGGTCTCGTCGCTGACCCGCACATCGCCCTCCAGCCCTTGCAACAGCGCCCGCGCCAGGTGGCTGGCCTCCCACGTCGCCACCGGTTCGCCCACCCGTTGCCGCAGCCGCCGCAGCACCGCTTGGGCCAGCAACGCCATCGTCATGTGCCCGTAGCGGATGTTCAGGTTCTGGGTGCCGGCGCGGTCCCAGCCCAGCGCCTGATGGTCGTTGCAGAATTCCTCGATGTGCCAGCGCTGAGGGTAGTCCCGGGTTAGCGCCTCCAGTTCGTTGCGCGGGGCGGTAC
>DATFNV010000497.1:0-11399 GCA_035266225.1 Gemmataceae bacterium | reverse complement strand
CTGTACGAGCGGCCAGACAACCGCTTCGTCGCCGGCTTCCTCGGCTGGCCGACGATGAACTTCCTCGACGGCCGGCTCGTCCGGCGCGAGGGGGACGGATTGCTGCTGGCGGCGGGCGGTCTGGAGTTGCCGCTCCCCGGGGAGACGTTCGCCCCCCCTGCGGCGTATAATGGGAGCGACGTGACGGTCGGGATTCGTCCCGAGCACCTGCGGGTCGGAGAAGAGATCGGCAGCGGGAATTGGCGAATGGACGTGCTACTGGTCGAGCCGCTCGGGGCGAGTAGCCTCGTGACGCTGGGGCGAGACGGCCGGCAAATGCTGGCGCTGGTTGACGGCCGGCCGACTCTCCGGGAGCGGCAGGCGGTCGAGGTGGGACTGGACGTGCGACACCTGCACCTGTTTGATCGGTCGAGTGGGGCCGCGCTGCGGCGCGGCGTGCCGTCGGGATGACGGCGCGGGATGCGCTCCCGGTGCGCCCGCACCTGGGAGGCATCAAAAGTGGGACTTGCTCCCACTTTTTTTGTTTCAGCCGTCAGCTATCAGCTTTCAGCCCTCAGAGCCGACGGCTGAGGGCTGATTTCTGTGGGCTGAGGGCTGAGAGCTGAAAGCTGAGGGCTTGACCATGATGAACCCCACCGAGCTGCTGCGCGGCGTCGAAGCGATCCAGCGCGAGAAGAACATCTCCAAGGAGATCATCTTCGAGGCCATCGAGTCGGCGGTGCAGTTGGCGACCGAGAAGTTCTACGGCGAAGAGGAGGAGGTCATCGTCACCCTCGACCGCGACTCCGGCGTCATCCACGCCCGCCGCGGCGAGGAAGTGATCGACCCGCAGGAATTGGGCCGCATCGCCGCCCAGGCCGCCAAGCAGGCGATGATCCAGAAGCTGCGCGAGGGGGAATGCAACGCCGTCTTCAACATCTACGCGGCCAAGAAGGGCGACCTGGTCCACGGCACCGTGCAGCGCTTCGAGGGGGGGGCCGCCACCGTCACCATCGACCGCTCCGAGACGCTGCTGCCCCGCTCCGAGCAGATCCCCGGCGAGACGCACCACGTCGGCGAGCGCGTCAAGGCCATCATCCTCGACGTGCGCAAGGTCGGCCACCGGGTGAAGATCATCCTGTCGCGGACCCACCCCGACTTCGTCCGCCGCCTGTTCGAGATGGAAATCCCCGAGATCGCCGACCGCACCATCGAGATCAAAGCCGTCGCCCGCGAGGCCGGCTACCGCTCCAAGGTGGCCGTCTCGTCCATCGACCTGAAGGTCGATTGCGTCGGCGCCTGCGTCGGCGTCCGCGGCAGCCGCATCAAGAACATCGTCGATGAACTGGGCGGCGAGCGCATCGACATCGTCCGCTGGAACGACTCGCTGCAGGTGCTCATCCCCAACTCCCTCCAGCCGGCGAGCGTGGAGGAAGTTTTCCTCTACCCGCGCCTGGGACGGGCCATCGTGCTCGTCAAGGAAGACCAGCTGTCGCTGGCCATCGGCCGCCGCGGCCAAAATGTCCGCCTGGCGTCGAAACTCGTCGGCTGGGACATCGAGATCATGACGCACGACGAGTTGACCGAAGGCATCGAACGGGCGACGAACTGGTTCCTGCAGATCCCGGACGTCACCGACGAGATGGTGGAGGCGTTCATCGAGGAGGGCTTCCTCTCCTACGACGACCTGACTTTCCTCGAGCCGGCTCAGCTCGGGGAGTTGGCGGGGATCAGCGAGGAGGCGGCGGACGACGTCATCGCCTTCGCGGAGGAGGCGGCCGAGCAGGTCGAGGAAGAGCAGAAGGCGGCCCACGCCGAGGGCGGAGGCGACGGCCGGAAGCCTAAGGCAGCTGCAACCCCGACGCCGCAGGAAGGGGCCCGGCAAGCGTTCGAGAGCCTGTTCGCCTCGCCGCCGACCCAAGAAGCGAACGCCACCGCGACCGAGGAGGCGCCCGCCGTCGCCCAAGAGGGAGCCCCCTCGGAGGCGGTCGAGGGGGTGTCCGCGGAGGCCCCACCGCCGGAGGCGGACGTGGCGGTGTCCGCCGAGGTTGCGCCCGACGCTGAGGCGGGGACGGAGGCGGTCCCCGAACCTCCCGCGGCCGAGCCGGGTCCAATTCCCGAGGAAAAGCCGGGCGACCAGACGCTTATGTCTGCGGAACCGTGAGCCGGCCGCCCCTTTCGGCTTCGCGAGTGCGATGCCGAAAGCGCCGCTTTTCCTGCCCGGGGCGAAGGATTCTCTTTCCAAGGAACAGAGGTCGGTTAGAATGGAGCGAAGGAGATGACGTGGCGGCGCCGTCTGTTCCGTAGCCACGACAAGCTTCTGCACAGGAGTAGTTGCGCTTGGCACAAGAGAAAGTGCGTGTTTACGCCCTGGCGAAGATGTTGAACCTGGAGAGCAAGGCGTTGCTCGACATCTGCCAGGAGCTTGGCTACGACGTCAAGAACCAGCTCAGCGGTCTCGACCCCGACCAGCGCGAGGCCATCGAATTGCGCCTCAAGCGGGGCCAGGGAGGTGGGACCGCAGTCCTTGCGCCTCCGAAGGCAGCCGCGCCCCCGGTGGTGGCGGAGAAGAAGGTGAAGGTTCTCGACGCGCGCGTCAGGCCACCGCAGCAGGGCCGGCCCATCTCGATCCCTTCGCCGCCCGCACAACCGGCAGCGCCGGCAGTACCCGCGGCTGCCGCCCCCGCGCCGGTCGTTCCAGCGACAGCTCTGGCTCCCGCGGCAACCCCTGCCCCGGCCGCTGAGGCTCCGAAGGCCCCAGCAGTGCCGCCCAGCGTGGCACCCCCGGCGCCGACCGTGGCGGCACCCCCGAGCCCTCCCGCGGCACCCCCGAGCGCTGCCGCTGCCGCCAAGCCACTGGAGGCACCTCCCACCCCCACCGCTGCCCGACCGACGGCGCCTGTCCCGATGCCGCCCACGACCAGGTCGCCCGTGACTCCAGCGACGCCGTCCCCCAAGCCGACGGCGCCGGCCCCCCCGGCTCCGCCGGCCGTCACCGCCCCGGCCGCCACGGTGCCGCCTCCAACTCCTCCAAGGAGCCCCGAACCAAGGATGCCCCAAACGCCAGTCCCCGCCCCGCCCGAGGGCGGGCCGCGCCTCCCGGAGGGTGGCGGTGCCAAACCGCCGCCCGCGATCAACCCGGGGGGCAGGCCGCGCGACCTCAACCAGCCGCGCCCCGACAGCGGCCAGCGGCGCCCGCGGCCCCAGCCCCGCGTCGGCGGGTTCGTCATCGCCCCCCGGCCGACGCCGCCGCTCAAGGCTCCCCAGCCCAAGGCCGAGGAGAAGAAGCAGCAGCCGGTCCAGAAGCCGATCCGCGAGATTCCCAGGGAGTTGCAGCAGCCCGGCAAGGCTCTGATCGACATCAAGCAGCTCCTCAAGGGCCCGGTGGTCACGCCCGCCGCCCCCGTCGTCGAAGACGAGGACGACGAGGCGAACAAGGGCAAGAAGAAAATCCCCACCGGCGTCGTCGGCCGCGACCAGCGCCACCAGGACCGGGCCAAGCGCCAGCTCGAGCGCAAGGGCCGCGAGAACGAAAAACGGGCCCTGCTCCCCGGTGAAGAGCAGGAGGACGCCCGCACCCGTGCCGAGCGGCTGAAGCGGCGGATCAAAGAGAAGCAGCGGCGCGGCACTCTGCCGCCCAAGAGTTCCAAGGTCGTCGTCACCGTGCCGATCACGGTGCGCTCGCTCTCCGAGGCGATGGGCGTGCGCTCCGCCGAACTGCTCTTCAAGTTGCGCGACCACGGCATCAACGCGAACAACCTCAACCTGACGATCGAGCCCGAGATGGCGGAAATGCTGGCCCTGGACCTCGGCCGCGAACTGGAGATCAAGCGGCCGCTCGACGCCGAGGAACAGCTCCTGGCCAGCCTGAAGGCACCGGACAACCCGGAGGACCTCGTCCTCCGTGCCCCGATCGTCACCATCATGGGGCACGTGGACCACGGCAAGACGTCGCTGCTGGACAAGATCCGCCAGAGCAACGTGGCGGCGACCGAGGCCGGCGGCATCACGCAGGTGATCCGCGCCTGGCGCGTCGAGCACGGCGGCAAGCCGGTCACCTTCCTCGACACCCCCGGTCACGAGGCCTTCACCAAGATGCGCGCCCGCGGGGCCAACGTCACCGACGTCGCGGTGATCGTGGTGGCCGCCGACGACGGAGTCATGCCGCAGACCGAGGAGGCCATCAATCACGCCCGCGCCGCCGGCGTGTCGCTGGTCGTGGCCATCAACAAGGTGGACCTGCCCAACGCCAACCTCAACAAGACCCGGCAGCAGCTCTACAGCCTGAACGTGCTGCCCGACAACATGGGCGGCGACACCCCCTTCGTCGAAACCAGCGCCGCCACCGGCAAGGGCATCGACGAGCTGCTCGATACCCTCTCGCTGGTGGCCGAACTGAAGGAGCTGAAGGCCAACCCGAAGAAGCCGGCCGAGGGCACCTGCCTGGAGGCCAAACTCGACCCGCAAGAAGGCGTGCAGGCGACGCTCCTGGTTCAGAGCGGCACGCTTCGCACCGGCGACCAGCTCCTCTGCGGCGCCACCTACGGCCGGGTGCGGGCCATGTACGACGATCTGGGCCGGCCGATCGAGGAAGCCGGGCCGAGCGTCCCGGTGCGCATCACCGGCCTGGACGAGGTACCCAACGCCGACGACACCTTCCAGGTGGTGCCCGACCTGGTCGTGGCCCGCGGGATCGCCGAGAAGCGGAGCGAGAAGCTGCACGACGCCGCGACGCCGCGCAACAAGCCGCTTAGCCTGGAGTCGCTGGCCGAGTTGAAGGTGACCGAGCTGAAGGTGATCCTCAAGGCCGACTTCCGCGGCTCGGTGGAGGCCATCCGCAAGGAGCTGGAGAAGCTGCACCACGAGGAGGTCCGCGTGCGGGTGCTGCACGCCGGCATCGGGGCCATCACCGAGAGCGACATCCAGCTGGCCCTGACCTCGCCGCAGGAAACCATGGTCGTCGGCTTCAACGTCGTGCCGGACGACCGGGCGCTGGCGATGGCCGAGGAGCGCGGCATCAAGATCCGCGAGTACAACATCATCTACAAGCTGACCGACGACGTGCGTGCGGCCCTGGAGGGCAAACTGAAGCCGCGCGAGGAGACGATCCACCTCGGCCGGGCCGTCGTGCGGCAGACCTTCAAGGTCAGCCGGGCCGGTACGATCGCAGGCTGTTACATCACGCAGGGCACCCTCGAGCGCTCGGCCAAGGTCCGCGTGATCCGCGAGGGCGTGGTGATCTACCCACCGCCGGACCGCACCGCCGGCCTGGAGTCGCTCAAGCGCTTCAAGGAGGACGTGCGCGAGGTGCGCGAGGGCTTCGAGTGCGGCATGAAGGTCGCCGGCTACGACGATATCAAGGTCGGCGACGTGATCGAGGCCTACCGTATCGAGCAGGTGCAACGGACCCTGGAGAAGTAAAGCCGCTTGCGGCTTAGCGTTCGCATGATTGTCGGCTCCCTGCGAGTGAGACTTTTGATCCGCGAGGCGCGCAGCCTCAAGGACAAGCGCCAGGTGGTGCAGAGCATCAAGGACCGTTTGCGCGAGCGCTTCAACGTGTCGGTCGCGGAGGTCGAGTCGCAGGAGCACCGGCAGCTGGCTGTCCTCGGCGTGGCGATGGTCGGCGCGGAGGCGGGCCACGTCCGCGGGGCGCTGCAGCAGATCGCCGAGTCGTTGCGGCGGCACCCGGTGGCGGAGTTCATCGATAGCGAGATGGAACTATGAAAGCCCACCGACTAGCCCGCGTAGCCGAGGCGATCCGCGAGGTGGCCAGCGAGACCATCCTGTTCGAGTTGCGCGACCCCCGCGTCAAGAGCGCGGGCGTCACCGTCACTCGCGCGGAGGTGTCAGGCGACCTGCAGCACGCCAAGGTTTTCGTCTCGGTGATGGGCACGCCCAGGGAGCAGCAGCTGGCGATGTACGGGCTGCGGCACGCCGCCGGCTTCGTGCAATCGAAGCTGGCCAAGCGATTGCAGACGCGCTTCACGCCGGTCATCCACTTCGAGTTGGACCAGGGCGTGAAGAAGAGTATTGAGATGACCCGTCTCATCAACGAGGCGCTGGCTCAAGGCGCCCCCGCCGGCGCCCCCCGGGACGAGGACGTGTCGGAGGCGGCCCCGCCGGCCGGTTCCGCCGACGGAACGGTGGAAGAGGAACCACGGAAGGATTCCTAAGATTGCAGATTGCAGATTGCAGATTGCAGATTGCAGATTGGAACAAATCTGCAATCTGCAATCTGCAATCTGCAATCTGCAATCCAACAGGGTCCTTGGGCTAGCCAACTGGTAACGGGGTGTGTGACACGCTTATGCCCGCCATCACCAACAAGCAGCGGCAGCTGAACCAGCTCTTCGCGGCGCTGAAGAGGGGGCACGACGCCCCGGACGACCCGGCGCGGCCCGTGCTGGAGCAATTCCTCTACGGCGTCTGTCGGGAGGGCAGTACCCGCGACCTCGCCGACGGGGCCTTCCGGAGCCTGCGCGAGCAGTTCTTCGACTGGAACGAGGTGCGCGTGTCGTCGGCCCGCGAGGTGGAGGAGGCGCTGGCCGACCTGCCCGAGGCCGAGGTCCGCGCCGAACGCCTCATCAGTTTCCTCCAGGAAGTCTTCGAGGCCGACTTCTCGTTCGACCTGGAGGGGCTGCGCAAGAAGGGGCTGAAGGAGGCGGCCAAGCAGCTCGCCAAGTACCAGGCGGCCAACGATTACGTGGTCGCCTGGGTGGTGCAGCAGTCGCTCGGCGGGCACGCCATCCCGCTCGACGTGCCCACGTTGCGGGCGGCTCGCCGCCTGGGCCTGATCGACTGCGACCCGGACGACGTCGAGACCGCCCGCTCCAGCCTGGAGCACCTGGTGCCCAAGGCGAAGGGGGCGCTGTTCTGCGACCTCATCAGCAACCTCGCCGACGAAACGTGCTGGGAGGACGAGCCGCACTGCGCCGCCTGCCCGCTCGCGGGGGATTGTCCTACCGCCCAGGAGGCGAGCGCCCGCGAGGGCGTCGCCGTCGGCGGCCGCAGCCGGCCGAAACCGCGCTGAGCCGACGAGGCACGAACGCGAACTCCCCGGGTGGCCGAAGCACGTGGCCACCCGGGGTCGGTTCCCGGCCCCGTCCACCGTTTTGGTGGGGCTGGCCGAGGGTCGTCTCGCAGCCCCACTCAGGACGGATCTCTGGTGAATTCCCTGAGCCGCACCTGCGTCTGGTGCCCCTCGAAGCGGACGTCGCCGGAACCACGCCCCTGGAAGCCGAACGGATCGGCCGCCGGGGCTTGGCCGAAGAGCAGGTGCAAGTCGTCCTGGCCGGGGCCGCCGTTCCAGCGTGCGGGGAAGTCCACGGGGTTGAGGAGGAGCCAGCCGGCCTGGTTGGCCATGACCAGGGGCAGGCAGCGGTAGGGGAAGTGCTGGCCGATGGCGTCCATCCACTCGCGCCGGGCCGGGGCGCAGACAATGGGCATCTCACGCGGGTCGTGGATCTCGTAAGCCTGGATCAGGCGCGCGTCGTTGGACACGGTCGTCTCCTCCTCCCGACCACAAAGGCCGCCGCTGACAAAATGGACAAATGAGAGAAATTGTATTGGTTCAACATTCGGGTCGTTTCCTATCCGGCTTGCCGGGGGCGAGGCCGCCGGTACTGTAAGTTGTGGCTAGGGCGGCGAGTGATCCCGGATGTCAACGGGAGCAATTGGCCAGGGATAGCGCTGGCGATTGTACGCTTTTCCGCACCTGATTATCCTTGAGCCTCCAGGTGCGATTTTCGCCGCAAAGCCTTTGATATCAAGAACTCCGGTGAACTGTCCCCATGGCTCCCATGGCTCCCACTGGGGGGACTGGCGCGGGGGCAGCCTGTGGCAGCGGCAAGAAAAGGAAAATTCATGTTTTTCTCTCTCGAAAAACATTAATCCCCCTTTTTCTTGCTCAGAAAGACGATCGCCCGGGGCGTTCGCGCCTGCTACCAGCACCGGACGGCCTCGGAATCGTTTCGTCTGCCTCCTCGGGCAGAGCCGGAGCGCGGTCGGTCCCGTCCGGCACCGTGCCGGTGCGGCGGGCGGAGCTGCGGCGAGGCGAAAGCCCAGGTTGTTGTTCCGGTTCGACGGCTCGTTGCTGTTGCGGTTCGACGCCCGGCAGTTGGTGCCGTTGTTGTTCCAGCTGCCGCCCCGGATCACGCGGGCCGAGCCTTGTGACCGCTCACCGGCATCTCCTCTAGCACGGCTCGCCGAAAGCGCCAACCGCAAAGGCCCGCCGTCCGCGTGAAGGCCACCAGCGCCGTCGCCCTAACGGACCACGAGGCAAGCCCATGGGATTCTCATCCAATCCGATTTTTCGTGCGTTTTTGGGCGTCCCGGTGTACCTTCGCCCCATCAAGCTTTTTCTTTCCCTTGAGCCGAGAGGGATGCCGTGCGGCACGCCGACTATATTCCGGACGAACTCCACTTCGCCTACTGCTATCATGTCTACTTCCGATGGTCTACGCACCGCCTGCGCCCTCACGCGCCGCTAGCCCGCCTCGACCAACAGACCCTCGGCGCCCTCGCCGAGCGCTTCGCCTTGCATGTCCTCGTCTGCGACAGTATTCCGACCGAAGTACGCACACTCGTCAGTCTGCGCCCCGCCGAGTCCGTCTCCACCTGCGCCAGCAAACTCAAGGGCCAGACGAGCCGGTGGCTTCGCGAGGCCCTCGGCTTGACACAACCGCTGGACCTCTTGAGCAAGGGGTATTTCGCCTGCACGTCAGGTAAGAGCGAGAGCAGGCAAGTTGAGCAGTATCTATCCGGTCAGGGCGAACACCACGGCTACGCGGGGCGGGTGCTGCCGCCGGCCCATGTCGAGGACTTCGACGTGACCGAAACCGACGAAGTCAGGCTCCAAGCGAAGCACGCGCACGCGGTGCTCCAGTTCCACGTCGTCCTGGCGACGTGGAACCGGCGCGGCGTTTTTGGCACGGACGAAGCCCGGGCCGTGGTGGCGGCGTGGCGGGGCCTGCAGGCGGAGCGCCGTTTTGCCCTGCGGAAGGTGTCGTTTGTGCCGGATCATGTCCACATCGCGGCCCGACTGCACCCGGCCGAGTCCCCTGCCTCTCTGGTCGTGGCGCTGATGAACGAGGCCGAGAAGGTGATCTGGGAGCGCTTCCCCGGGGCGGCGATCCGGGCGGGGGTCGAGCGGCTGTGGCAGCCGAGCGCCTACGTCGGTAGTTTCGGTGATTTGGCGACGCCGAAGGTGCGGAAATATCTGGAGAACTGGGCCGCGGGACAGAAGGGCGGGAGCTGACCGAAATCCCACGGCCTTGTGCCGTGGATCGTTAGGCTCGCGGCTACGGCGCGAAGGGGAAAGAAGCCTCTCCTCTTCCTGAATCCCACGGCCTTGTGCCGTGGATCGTTAGGCTCGCCGCTACGGCGCGAAGGGGAAAGAAGCGTCTCCCCTTCCTGAATCCCACGGCCTTGTGCCGTGGAACGTTAGGCTCGCCGCTATTGCCAGGGGAAGCGACAACGCCTTATATCCTCTTATATAGCGGCGAACGTGAGGCACCACGGCACAAGGCCGTGGCATCCGATAGGGCTGGAGAAGGGAGAACGAAGTCATTCTTTGGCCTCTTCTTTGTAGCGGCGAACGTGAAGGACCACGGGGCAAGCCCGTGGCATCCGGCCGGGACTCGCTTTGGCCTCTTCCTTGTAGCGGCGAACGTGAAGGACCACGGGACAAGCCCGTGGCATCCAGACCTCCGCTCCAGGCGGGACTCGCTCTCACCTGCACTACTCCCCGGACGGGACTGCGGCGAGGCGGACGCCCAGGTAGTCGTGCCGGTTCGACGGCACGCGGCTGCCGCGGATCGACGCCCGGCAGCCGGAGCCGTTGATGATCCAGCCGCCGCCCCGGACCACGCGGGCCGAGCCTCCTCCCTCGAAGTGGTCCTCGCACCACTCCCAGACATTACCATGCATGTCGTAGATACCCAGACGGTTCGGTTTGTACGAGCCCACTTTCGAGGTGCGCTCCAGGTACTTGCCCTTGGGCGCGCTGCCGGCGGGGTTGCGGCCGTCAAAGTTGGCCTGCTCAGCGGAGAGATCGTTGGTGGGCTGGGAAAGGTAGAAGTCGAACGCGCAGTCTTTTTGAGAAGTAGCCCCTCCCCGACAAGAGTATTCCCATTCGGCCTCGGTCGGCAAGCGGTACAAGAATCCACTATCCTTCTCGCGCGCGTTCAGCCGCTTGAGAAACTCCTGCACGTCGTCCCACGACACCTGCTCTACCGGGAACTGCTTCAGGTCAGCGTCGGAGAAGCCCTTCACCTTGTCGGCACCTCCCCCGCCTCGCGTGAAGTAGCTGGGATTGCTGCCCATGACGGCCTGCCACTGCTCCTGCGTGACCAGGAAGGCGCCCATGTAGAAGTCGCGGGGGATCTGCACCTGCGTCTGGCTGCCACGGTCGCCCATCCAGAAGGTGCCGCCGGGGACCAGGAGCAGCTTCATGCGCAGGGAGTTGACGATCTCCCGCAGCACGTCGCCGAGCGCCTGGTGCAGTTCGTTAATCGCGGGGTCGTCCGGCTTGAGGCGGCGATACTCGGCCACGAGGTTGCGCAGCTGGAAGGTGTGGCGGTGGTTCTCGACGTCCTCGTCAATCGCGGCGCGGAGTTGGACGAGCCGGTCGCGGTTGGCGCGGTAGTCGGCCAGGAGGGCACCATCGCGCAGGGCCTCAGGCAGCTTCTCGATGAGAGTCACCGCGACGGCGAAGTCGTGGTCGGTCTGGGCAGCGTCGCGGGCCAGGGCGTGGGCGTGCTCGCGCCACTTGTCTTGCAGTTCCTTCAGCAGGGCCGGGCGGCGGCGCTCATGCGGCAGGCGGCGGTAGTCGGCCCATGCCTCCTCATAGCGCTCCGCGTCGATCAGCTCGCGGATGCGGTCCCCGCCGGGCGGGGGCGGTGGAGGCAGCTCGGTGCGACCTTCCAAGCGCGTCAAGAAGTCACGAGCGGTCTGCGGTCGCTTCCCCTTGAGGCGGTTCATGGAGTCGGCTACCAGCTCGGCCCAGGCAGGCGGGCAGTTGGCGCGGGCCTCGACGTCGCCACGAGGGTCGAACGTCAGCAACTCCAGCAGCAGGTTGCCCAGGAGGTAGACGTCGCCGCGAACGTCGAAGTCGCGGTCGGGCGGCATGTAGGCCAACGTCCCCATGTCGGCCCCGGTCACGGTGGCGCGGGCGTCCTCCAGGACGCGGGCAATGCCGAAGTCGGCGAGCTTCACCTCGCTCTTGCGCGTCAGCAGGACATTCTGCGGCTTGACGTCGCGATGGAACACCCCCTGCGAATGGGCGTAGTGCAGTGCCTCGCACACCGGCTTGAGGACGCGGACGATCTCCTTCGGCTCCAGGGGCTTGTTCTTCGCCTGGCGCTGGGCCAGGAAGTGCGCCAGCGTCGGCCCGTCGATGTACTCCATGACCAGGCCGAACA
>DATFNV010000496.1:0-2289 GCA_035266225.1 Gemmataceae bacterium | reverse complement strand
GAAGGTGTCCGCCCTTGTCCGTGGCCGCGTCGAAGGCTACACCCTCGACCGCCTCTTCCGATTCCTGAACGCCCTCGGTCAGCGGGTCGAAATCACCGTCCACCCGAACGAGAAGAATGCCGAAGCTCGTGCGGTAGTGGTGACGTAGCCCGTCTTGTCGTCGCAAACGCTATTGGTTCGCAGCATCAGCAACCCCAGACCGGCTCAGACGGGGTACGTCCTGAGCGTCGCTCCGCTCGAACTCGCAGGTCATCCATCGACCGCGGCAGCTACCGTCGCCCACAGCCCGCCGGGCGGGGGTCATCATTCCTGTTCCCCACGGCCGGCCGGCCGTGCTATACTCACCCTTCAGAGACTAGCGCACCGAAAGGAACGCCCATGCACACGACCACGACCAACGGCGCCAGCCAAAGCGAGATCACCATCCTTGCGCGCGTCCTCGGCAACGACCAGGGCCAGCTGCCCCCGGACATCGCGCGCTACGTCCTCAACCTCGGTTTCAGCAACGACGACAAGGCCCGCATGCACGACTTGGCCGTGCGCAACCAGGAAGATGCTCTGTCCCCCGCCGAGAAGGAGGAACTCTTCGCTTACGCCAAGGCCGGCAGCCTGCTCGGCATCCTCAAGTCCAAGGCCCGCCGCGTCCTCGGCGTCAAACCCAAGACGCGCACCACCGCCTGAGGCACTCATGGATGCAGCCCTCATCCAGCAGGTGTGGCAGCGGGCCCAGCACTGCTGCGAATACTGCCGGATGCCCCAGGACCACGACGACACCACCTTCGAGATCGACCATATCATCGCCAGGAAGCACGGCGGGCCCACCGTTGCCCGCAATCTCGCCCTGAGTTGCTTCTGGTGCAATTCTTTCAAGGGCTCGGACCTCGGCGGGCTGGACCCGCACACCCGCAAGCTCACCCCGCTCTTCAACCCCCGCCGTCACAAGTGGAGCCGGCACTTTCGCTGGGACGGGCCCTTTCTCCGCGGCCGCACCCCCATCGGCCGCGTCACCATCGCCGTCCTGCACATCAACGACCCCTTCCGCGTCGAACTCCGCGAGGGGCTGATCGAGGAAGGTCTCTTCCCGCCCTCGCCCTGACCGCGGCGGCGGTCAGTTATCTCCCCACGCGGCACCTTGACGGCATTACCCTGGCAAGGACTTGCAGGCCGCCTTCCCCGACGTCATCGGCGGGGGACCGTCGCGACCCCAACGCCGGGCGATGGGACTCGTCAACCGGCTTGCGGACCCCCGCCAAAAGGTCTAAAGTAAAAGCCTGATTGCTCCGGAACGAGGTAATGTCATGACGACCGTCGGCCCCTTCGAGGCCCAGAACCTCCTGCCACAGCTCCTGGCGCGCGTCGCCCAGGGCGAGGAAATCCTCATCACCGAGGGCGGCAAGCCCGTGGCCAAGTTGATCCCCTCGCCCGCCCCGGAACAGCCCGACGTCAGGAAAGTGATCGAGGAATTCAAGGCTTACAGTTCGCGTCAGGCCCGTACCCTGGGCGACCTCACCTTCCGCGAGATGATCGACGAAGGCCGCCGGCGTCAGCCGCGGCGGGGCTCAGGGCTTGACTGCCGCCTTCGACAGCCGGTCGAGCGACGCCTTGGCCTCGCGCGTGAGCCGGTGGTTAGCGGCCCCCTCGGCCAGTGCCCGCAGGACCTGCCGCGCTGCCGGGGTGCCGGCGTGTTCCAGGGCTGCCACGGCGCGCAGCAGTCGCAGCCGCTCCGGACTGCGGTTGGGGACGGCTAACTGGCCGAGCAATCCCTCCGCGCGCACCCGCATCTCGGCGCTGGCCGGGTCGGCCAGCGCCCGCCGCAGAGCCGCCTCCGCGACCTCGCCGAGCGTGGCCAGCTCCGCCGTCGCCCGGTCGCGTACGGCGGAGTCGTCGCGATCCAGGTCGGCGATCAGTCGCTTCAGCCGCTCCGGCCCGGCCGTCGGCGCAGGCCGCACCCGCTCGCCCAACAACGCCGCGCCGCGATCACCCGCCTCGGCCAGCGCCCGGACGGCCCGGTGCGCCCGCGCCGCGTCGGCCTCTCCCAGGTCGTCCCACGCCTGTCCCAAGTCCTTGGGCCGCGGGTCGTCCCACAGACGACCGGTCAGGTCCCAGGCCAGGGCCGTGCCGTCCTCGTTCAGCGACACCAGGCGGCGGCCGTCGGGCGCGAAGACCAGCTTCTTCATGTCGCCCTCGTGCGCGTGCCACGAGCGGATCGGCTTGCCGCTGAGCGTCTCCCAGAGGATGAGCCAATGGTGAAAGTGGGCGGAGGCGACGAAGCGGTTGTCGGGCGACACC
>DATFNV010000495.1:0-8157 GCA_035266225.1 Gemmataceae bacterium | reverse complement strand
ATGAATCCGCGCCGCTCTGCGAGCGGCCGCTAAACGGAGCGCAGCTGTTGATCGATCTCGTCCAGTCGCCGCAGCAGTCCGACGCCGTTGGCGATCTGGATCGCCAACCCGGGTCGGGCGTTGGCCTCCAGCAGCAGCGGCCCGCGGCCCCGGTCCACGACCACGTCCACGCCGACGTAACCCATCCCGGTCGCCCGGCTCACCAGCCGGGACATTTCGAGGATCTGCGGCCAGTACGGCACCTCGAAGCCTACCACACTCGCCCCGGTATCGGGGTGGTGCTCGGTGGCCCGGTTTCGCAGCACGGCCCGCGTCGTCAGGCCGGTCGCCAGGTCCACGCCGGCGCCGATGGCCCCCTGGTGCAGGTTGGCCCGGCCGCCCGACTCGCGCGTCGGCAGACGCAGCATCGCCATCGCCGCCACCTCGCGGTAGACGATGACGCGCACGTCGGCCGTCCCCTGGAAGCTGATGCGCTCGAAGGCCGCGTCGGGCACCACGCGCTGCTGCACCAGCGCCTCGTCGGCCCGGCCGCCCAGCGAGAACAGCCCCGAGATGATACTCGAAACGTGCTGCGTCACCTCACCCTCGCTCAGGCGCTGGCCGTTGTGGCGCACGAACGCCGGCCCATCCCGGCCGACGATCACCAGGACGCCGCGGCCGCCGGCGCCACGGTTCGGCTTGATGACGAAGTCCTCGCGCCCGGCCAGCAGCCGGGGCAGGTGCCGCAGAGCCGAATGGGCCGCCACCACCGCGTACAGATCAGGCGTCGGGATGCCGATCGTCAGGCACAGGTCGCGCATCCGCTTCTTGCCGTCCACCAGGGGGAACAGCGCCCTGGGGTTCAGGTCCAGGATGCACTCCGTGTTGCGCCGGTTCATCCCCAGCACGCCCGTTGCCCTCAGCCGCCGGACGCGCGCCAGCAGGTTCATGCGTTCCCCCCGGAGGGAATTCCTCCAGTAACAGGTCGCGGAAGCGGAACAGCTCGGTCAGCCGGTAGCCGGTGTAGCGCCCGATCAGCAGCTGGCCGGCCAGGAACAGCCCCAGTCCCTCGGGGTAGCGGAACAGCGTCGTCCGCACCGAGTCCGCGATCACCACAGGCCCGCGCCCCATCAGGTGCATCACGCCGTTGAGCGGCAGGTCGAAGTTGACCACGAGGGTGACGGCGACGGCCACCGCGACGGTGCCCAAGAGCGTGCGGAACGACGCCACGGTGCCGTCCTCAGTTTCCACCGTCCAGAAGCGCTCGATCATGTGCGTCAGGATGATGAGCGGCAGCAGGGCGACGTAGCCGCGCGTGGCCCCGGCCTCGGGCCCGAGCAGCATCAGGGCCATCACCAGCAGGATGACGATGCAGGTCAGCAGCACGGAGATGCGCGGCACCATGAGCAGATGGTAGCGGTCGAGCGCCCGGCGGATCACCCAGCCCGTCAGCATGATGCCGACGAAGATGCCCAGCGCCCACGGGAAGTCGCTCACGTCGCGGCAGACCAGGCCGAGCAGCGCCGGGCCGAAGGTGCCGAAGGTGGTGATGCCGATGATGGTGCGGAAGATGCTGACGACGAGGGCGGCGACCGGTAGCAGCAGCAGGAACTTGACCCACGCCTGTTCCTCGGGCCGCAGGTTGCCCAGCGACAGCTTGCGCCAGACGCGCCGCGCCGCCGACGGGGGCGCCGCCCCCGGGGCGAGCGAGTCGTGCAGGTCGGCGACGGCGAAGTGGGTGGCGCGCAGGCGCGCCCCAACGCCGCGGACCGGCTCGTCGCCCAGCTGCAAGACGAGGTAGTTGTCGGGGAAGCGGGCGGCGCCGAAATGGTGCTCGCTCGGGTCCATCGGCAGCCAGTAGTTCTCGACCCACGCCTCGACCCAGTAGTGCAGTGGCGATGTGCCCTCGGCCAGGATCAGGCCGCTCACCGGGCGGGCGGGGACCTTCTGGTTGCGACACAGGGCGACGAGCAATCGCGCCTTGCCGGCGTCGCTGCCGGCCTTCTCGCGCAGGCAGTCGAGGGCGCCGGCGGCCTCGCCTCCCTCCAGCCCGGCGACGTAATCGTACAGGGCCCGCACGCGGGCGCGCGCGTCCTTCCCTGCCGGCACCAGGGTGTCGGCCAGCGCGCCGACCTCGGGGTGCTCGCTTTCGATCAGGGGCGCCGGCCGCAGGACGCGCATGCGCTCTTCCTTTGCCTTCTTCTTCCGCCTGCTCTCCGGGGCTGGCGCGGCGTCTAGGATGCGCGTGCGCTGCACCATCCCGGGCGTCGGCCGGTGCATCCCGGTCACGCAGCGGAACGAGCAGGTGAGGCGAAACGGTTGCGGCCGCTTCGCCCCAAGCCGCGGCAGCCAGACGGCCTTGCGCTCACCGCCGTCCTTGGCCGTGCGGATGGCCCGCGACATCTCCCGGCTGCCGAACGTCTCGCCGATGAGGTGTTGCCGGCGAAAGTCGGGCGGCAGGACCGTTGTTACCGAAGCATTCTTGGCGGCCAGTAGCTCGCCCTCGACGTCGAGTGTCACCTTCCAGGTGCCGCTCCCCGGGGTGCCGTCGATCTCGTCGCCGAGGACGTACCAACGGCCAAACATGAGCCCCGCAGACAGCGCAATCAGGGCCAGTGCCGTCATCACGGTCAAACCGGTCCTGGACATGAGCCTTCTCCGCATCCGTGCCGACCGTTCGCGAAACCTTGTGCGAAGGCGGCTGTTCCTATAATATAGCAAGACTCCCACGCCCACCCGCTGTAACGCGCCAGACCCGCACCCCGACTTACCTGGTTACCCTGTTCCGCACCGATGACTATCCCTCCCCCGACCCTCCCTGTGCGCGCCCGGCCGGCACTAGTCACCCTTCTCGCCGTTTCGGCGTTCGTTGCCGCCGCGGCCCGGGGTGCCGACGAAAACATCCCGTCGCATCGCCCGTCCGCGGCGGAATCGGCCTTCGCCGCCGAGCGGGCTCAGCACCTGACCGAGCTGGGGGTGGACCGCTGGCTGGCCGCCGGCGCCTCCGGCCGCGGCGCCAAGGTCGCGATCCTCGACAGCGGCCTCCGCGGCTACAAGGACCAGCTCGGCAAGGCGCTGCCGGCGAAGGTAACAACCCGTTCGTTCCGCAAAGACGGCAACCTCGAGGCGCGGGACAGCCAGCACGGCGTCCTGTGCGGCGAGGTGATCCACACCCTGGCGCCGGACGCCGAACTGCTCTTCGCCAACTGGGAAGAGGACGACGCCGAGACGTTCCTGAAGGCCGTCCGCTGGGCGCGCGAGCAGGGGGCGCAGATCATCTCCTGTTCGGTCATCATGCCGAGTCACAGCGACGGCGAGGGCGGCGGCCCGGTCCACCGCGAGTTGGCCCGCATCCTGGGCGGCGGCGACCGGCGCGGCGACGTGCTGCTGTTCGCCAGCGCCGGCAACACCGCGGAGCGGCACTGGGCGGGGCGCTTCCACGGCAACGCCGACGGCTTTCACGAATGGCGGACGGGCGTAGTCGATAACGTGGTCCGCCCGTGGGGCAAGGAGCGCGTCGCCGTCGAGCTGTGCTGCAAGGCGGGCGCCAACTACGACGTCATCGTCTGCGACGCGGACACCGGGGCCGAGGTGACGCACTCGGCCGCCCCGGTCGAGGCCGGCAGCGGCAGCCGCGCCGCCCGCTTCCTGCCGAAGGCCGGCCGCTCGTACCGCGTGCGCGTCCGGCTGGCCGGCGGCGAGGCGGGGGCGTTCCACGTCGTCGCCCTGCAAGCGGGCTTGGGCGAGACGACGGCGGCCGGCAGCGTCGCCTTCCCCGCCGACGGCGCCGAGGTCATCGCCGTCGGCGCCGTCGATCACGCGGGCAAGCGCACCTCGTACAGCGCCTGCGGCTCGGACAGTTTCAAGTCGAAGCCCGATCTGGTGGCCCCGGTCCCCTTCGCCAGCGCCTGGCGGCCGCGACCCTTTGCCGGCACGTCGGCGGCGGCCCCGCAGGCGGCGGCGCTGGCCGCCCTGGTGTGGTCGCGCAATCCCGACTGGACCGCCGAGCGCGTCCGCGCCACGCTGCGTACGTCCGCCAAGGACCTCGGGCCGCCCGGGTACGACCCGGAAACCGGCTTCGGCATGGTCCGCCTGCCCGCCGCCCCGGAAGCTCGCCGCGGGCCGAAGTGATCGCCCGTTATCACCGTCCCACCCGGAAACACTTCATCATGAAAACACACCCCGTTTCCCGCGTGTCCCTCGGGGTGCTGCTGGTCGCGCTCGTGGTCGCGCCGCTGCCCGTGTCGGCCGGGGATTCCTCTTCCGGCGGCGCGAAGGTCATCGCCCCGGTGCTGCAACCGTTCGTGGATCGCCACGAGCTGGCCGGCGCCGTCACGCTCGTGGCGGACAAGGACAAGGTGCTGAGCCTCGAAGCGGTTGGGTTCGCCGACGTCGCGGCCAAGAAGCCAATGCCGACCGACGCGGTCTTCTGGATCGCCTCGCAGTCGAAGCCGATCACCGCCACGGCGCTGATGATGCTTGTGGACGAAGGCAAGGTGAAAATCGATGACCCCGTCGAAAAATACCTGCCGGAGTTCAAAGGTCTGTGGCAGGCCGTCGGGCAGAACCCGGATTACCTTCTGCTCCGCAAGCCGAAGCATCCCGTCACCGTCCGCCACATTCTCACCCACACCAGCGGGATGCCGTTCAAGTCGGTGATGGAAGAACCGACCCTCGACCTGCTGCCGCTGCGTGACGCGGTGCGCAGCTATGCCATGACGCCCTTGCAGTCCGAGCCGGGCAGCAAGTGGCAGTATTCCAACGCGGGCATCAACACGGCGGGGCGCATCATCGAGGTCGTCAGTGGCATGCCCTACGAGGAGTTCCTGGACCGCCGGCTGTTCGGGCCGCTCGGCATGAAGGATACGACCTTCTGGCCCAACGAGGACCAGCTGAAGCGGCTGGCCAAGGCGTACAGCCCGAACCGGGACAAGACCGATCTCCAGGAAATCACGATCGGGCAGCTCAAGTATCCGCTGAGCGACCGCAAGCGCCAGCCGATGCCGGCCGGCGGCCTGTTCTCCACGGCCGCCGACGTCGGGCGCTTCTGCCGGATGGTCCTCGGGGGCGGCACCTTCGACGGCAAGCGGTATCTCTCGGAAGACGCGGTGAAGCAGATGACGAGCCGTCAGACCGACAAGGGCGTCAAGGAAAACTGGGGACTCGGTTGGTCCGTGAGCGACGGCAGCTTCGGCCACGGCGGGGCCCTTTCGACGAACATGACGATCGACACGAAGCGTGGGCTGATCACGGTGTTCCTGGTGCAGCACGCGGGCTTCCCGGGGGAAGGCGGCAAGAGCCAGGGGGCCTTCCGGAAGGCGGCGGAAGAGCGCTTCGGCGACTCGAAAAAGTGAGCATCCCGATGCCAAGCGTGCGTACCGCCCTCATCGGCTGCGGCAAGGTGGGGCAGATCCACGCCGCCGCCCTGCGCGCCCTGCCCGAGTCCGAATTCGTCGCCGTCTGCGACCGCGACCGCGCCCGCGCGGCCGCGTTCGCCGAGCGCTGGGGCGTACGGCCCTACGATGACGTCGGCACGATGCTCCGCGACGCCGGCGCCCGGGCGGTGATGGTCTGCACGCCGCACCCGTTGCACGCCGAGGCGGTCCTCCGCGCCGCCGAGGCCGGCGCCCATGCCCTGGTCGAGAAGCCGCTGGCCGCGAGCCTCGCCGACTGCGACGCCATGCTGGCCGCGGCGCGCCGGGCCGGGATCCGCCTGGGCGTGGTCAGCCAGCGCCGCCTGTACGAGCCGGTGCGGCGCATGAAGGCGGCCATCGACGCCGGCAAGATCGGCACGCCGGTGCTCGGCGTCTTCTCCATGTTCAGCTGGCGCGACCGGGCCTATTACGAGTCCGACCCCTGGCGCGGCCGGTGGGCGACGGAGGGCGGCGGCGTCCTGGTCAACCAGTCGCCGCACATGCTCGACCTGTTGCAGTGGTTCATGGGCGAGATCGACGAGGTCAGCGGCTGCTGGGCCAACCTGAACCACCCGTACATCGAGGTCGAGGACACCGCCCTGGCGATGATCCGCTTCAAGAACGGCGGCCTCGGCTCGGTCGTCACCAGTCTGTCGCAGAAGCCGGGCATTTACACCAAGGTCCACGTCCACGGCTCCGGCGGGGCTTCGGTGGGCGTGGAGACCGACCGCGGTGCGACCTTCGTCGCGGGGGTGTCCGAGATCGCCGAGCCGCCGCTCAACGACCTGTGGACCATCCCCGGCGAGGAACACCTGCTGGCCGGCTTCCAGGCCGAGGACCGCGCCCGCTTCCGCGAGGTCAACGCCACCACGCATTACCACGCCTTGCAGATCCAGGACTTCTTGCGGGCGGTGCTGGGGGGCCAGCCGCCGATGGTGACCGGCGAGGAAGGGCGGGTCGTCGTCGAGATGTTCACGGCCATCTATCGCTCCCAGCGGGAGCGGCGGCCGATCAAGTTCCCGCTCGAGGCGGAACCCTGTTAGCCGCTTGCGGCTTCGCATGCCCTGCGAAGCCGCAAGCGGCGTGGCGGCCGCCCCCTTACTTCTTCTTGAGCGGGTTTTCATCCGTCGTGGTGACCGTCGTCGTCTGCGTCAGATTCACGACCTCGACGTCCGAAGCGCTGCCGCCGACATCGACGTTCAACTTGCCCTTGAGCGTCAGTTTCAGCTCCGACTTCTCGGGGCGGCCCTTGTCCTTGCGGAAGCGCACGGTGCCGCCGCTCCCCTCCGCGCTCTTCAGGTCGGCGCTGTTGATCTTGAAGGGAAAGCCCGGCGTCCGGTCGATCGGCGCCTTGTAGGTCGTCTCGGCCTTGACCGAAATCTTCTCCACGTTGGCGTCCTTTTCCGGCCCGTCGTTGGTGTACGTGTACTTGGTCTCAAACGTGCCGATCGGGCCGAGCGTCAGGCCGGTCAGGCGGGTCCAGGTATCGCCCTTCTTGACCTCCCTGGTCGGCAGGGTGGGGAAGGAGGCGTCGGCCAACTGCTTGAGGGTGTCCCGGGTGAGGAGCTGATCGACCAGCGTCTTCAGCTGCGGGTCGGCCTTCTCCAGCGCCTCGACGATCTTCTCGCGGCCCTCCACGTTGGTCGCGTGCATCTCGGGATCCAGCGTCACGGTCAGCTCCGAGCCGAGCAGGCCCTTGTAGAAGGCGGACAGCTCGCCGGTCGGGTTGTCGTCCCGGGTCGAGTCGTAGGCGACCTTGTTGCCGGCGACGTCGAGGTCCAGCTGCACGCCCTCGATCTTCAGCTTGAAGACCCAGTTCTTGTCCTCCTGCTTCGTCGGCGTCCAGCTGATAAAGAATGTCTGTTTGTCCTTCTTGCTGACTTCCTTCCCCGAGAACTTGAGGGTTTGCGCGGTTTCGATGGTCATGGTCTGGTAGAAGGTCTTGTCCTTCTCGAACTTCCACTCGAGCTTGACCGGCTTGGCCTCCTGCGCCGTGACGGCGGCGATCAGGGTCATCAAGAGGCCGACTGCGAGGCAGCGGCGGATCGGCACGACGTCATCCTCCTCGGTCCAGGCAAGGGATGTCAGCAGACTACCTTCATACCGCGGCCGGTGGGAAAAGCAAGACAAGCTGGGGATTCCGGGAAGACGTCGGCCCGCGCCCTACCCGCGGGCCATCCGGTAGGCTCGCCTGGCGTTTGCCACCGCACGCACCATCATTCACACACTTGTCGGAGCGCCTTCCCCTGACGGAGCGTCCCATGACGCTGACGCTGGTCCTGATCGGCTTCGGCGTCCTCTTCCTGCGCTCCAGCAACGGGGCCAACGACAACTTCAAAGGCGTCGCCACCCTCTGCGGCGGGCATTCCTTCGCATCGCCGGCTGTGCCGAGGGCCGTTTCGTTTCACGGGGGGGTGAAACGAATCGCGTTTCCCGATGTCCTTGTCCTGCCCCGCCTTGCGCCGCCGACAACCCAGTCGTTTCACGCCTTTGGTAGACACACTTCGGGGGGGGCAATGAAACGATTCGGCAGGGAGAAAATTGGGCCGAAGCGACGCGCGGGGTGAACCTCCAGCTGAACCGGAGACCGGGCCCACCGACTGTCACCCCGCGTTGAATCAGGGGGTAAGTGCAACCACTCGGAAGTCACTTGGGCGCAAGCACTCGGAAGTCAGTGCCTCGCGCTTAGCATGGCGAGAAACCTTCTCGTGAGGAGTCTGCCATGAGCAAAAAACCGATCCCGCACAACAGCGACGGGAGATGG
>DATFNV010000494.1:0-6711 GCA_035266225.1 Gemmataceae bacterium | reverse complement strand
CTGTTGAGCGGGGTCTGGGAGCAGGTCTACGAGCGGACCTTGGCAGTCGATGGTGAGGTGAAAGTCCGAACTCCCGATCAGCTGCGCCCTCCGGCCGCGAAAAAAGCCTCGTAATGGTGGCATGGGAGAGACCGCACCCGATCAGTTGCTCAAGAAGGAGATGGGACGGGAAAGGCCAGGAAAGGTGTCAGGATCTTTTCTGGCCTTTTCTCGTCCATTATTTAACCGAGCGGGCGACCGGTTACGCCCTTTTGAGTTGAACAACGACCAGGGGAAAGCAGAATGCCGGACGAAACTCAAAACTCAAAACTCAAAACTCAAAACTCAAAGCGCTGGATCTGGTTTTTTCTGTTCCTCGCCGTCGTCCCCGCGGCACTCATTTCGGTCGAGGTCTGGTCCAACCTCAACCAGCAGCTCACCCTGGAGAAGCTCGCGGCGGCCCGCGCCCGCTGGCGGGAAATCGGGCCGCGCGACTACGACCTCGACTACGAGATCAAGCGTGAGGACAACCCCGACCCGGCGCCGCGCACCGGCGAGAAGTACACGGTCCACGTCAAGGACGGCCAGGGACCGCGGCCTGGCGAACACGACTTCGGCAGCATGGACGACCTGTTCGACCGCATCGACCAACGACTGCGGGCCGACCGTGAGTCGGGCGGCCCGCAACCCTTCGTCAAGGCGACCTTCGACCCCTATGACGGTCACGTCATCCACTACGTCCGCAGCGTCATGAAGACGCGCGAGCGCCTCGAAGTAACCGTCACGCTGCGCCCGCTTACGGCTTCGGCCCCTTGATGAGCGCTTCCGCCTCTTTCTGGAGGAGGGCCAGTTCCAGGCGCTCCTGCCAGGTCCGCCCCTCCTTGGCGACAGTCCCCTGACCAGCCTGGGCCGCCTTCTCGAGCCACGTCTTCGCGTCGCCGGCTCGGCCGAGGCGCTGTTGCGTCATGGCGAGCAGCAGCCAGTCGGTCGGGGCGTCGGTGGTGCCGCGCAGCGCCTGGGCCTTCTCCAACTGCTGCAGCGCCGGCTGGAACTGTCCGGTGCGGTACAGCAGGGCGGCGACCGCCACGAGGTGCGCCATCGACTTCGGGTTGGCGGCCTGGGCGCGCTCCGCCTGTTGCATGACCCCCTTCAGGTCCGGCAGCGCGTCGGGGGCGAGGGCGCAGGTCCAGCCGACCGTCTGCGCCGCGGCCTGGCGGATGGCGAAGCGCTTGGCCATGCGGGTACACACCTGCTTGTAGCCGGCGACATCCCCGGCGGCGAGGCGGGCCAGCGCCAGGTCGCGGAAGTCGGCGGCGTCCTCGCGTCCCGCCCGGCCGAAGTCGGCGGCCGCCTTGTCCCACTGCCCCAGTTCGGCGTACGCCCGGCCGCGAGCCGCCCAGGCGTCGGCGTCATTCGGGCTCAGTTCGACGGCCCTGGAGCAGTCCGCCGCCGCCTTGTCCCACTGCCGCTGTTCGGCGTAAGCCGCGGCGCGGGCCGACCACAGGTCCGCCCGGTCCTTGGCCTGCTCAATGGCCCTGGAATAGTCGGCCAGCACCTGGTCCGGCTGGCGCAGCGCCTTGTGGGCCGCGGCCCGCTTCAAGTACAGGTCCACCCGGGCCGGCTCGGCGGCAAGCAGGCGGTCGAGGTGGCACAGGGCGCCGGACCAGTTCTTGTCGCGCTCGCACTCCTCCAGGCCGCGGCGCGACCAGGCCAGCGCCCGGTCGGCCGAGGGAGCGAAGTCGTCAGGGAAGCGCGGCCTGAGTCTGTCCCAGGCTTTCTTGACGTCGTCGGCCGACCGCGCGGTCACGGCGAAGCCGTCGAGGCGCCGGCCGGTCAACAGACTCACCATCTCCTGAATGTCCGCCAGGGGCCGGTTGTCGGCCGACAGGTCCCAGGTCCGCCGTCCGCGCGGGTCGGTGGCCGGCCCGGCGCCCGTGACGACCTTCCCGTCGGGGGTGAAGGCGAGGTAAGTGATGGCTACCGGCTCGGGGGAATGGGGCAGCACCGGGCCGACCCGCTCCCCCGTGGCGGCGTCCCAGAGGAGCAGGCGGTTGCCGGCGGCGGTCGCCAGCCAGCGGCCGTCGGGGGGGCTGAACGCGGCTAGCGCCGGCGCCTCGTGTACCATCGGCGGCGTCACCGGGGTGCCCTTCGCGACCTCCCAGACGCGTACCGTGCGGTCGGCGCAGGACGTGACGACGCGCTGGCCGTCGGGGCTGAACGCGGCGAAGGTCACCGCGCCGGGCTGATCGGGGAGCCGCGAGACTTCCTCGCCCGTTCCGACCTCCCCGATGAAGACAACGCCCGCCCGGTCCGCCGTCAGCATGCGCTTGCCGTCGGGGCTGAACACGATCTGCATGATCGGTGCGCCGTGGGTGGTGCCCTTGCCCGCCTGCTCCGCCTTGGCCGGGTCCCACATTTTCACGATCCCGCCAGCCATCGCCGTGACCGCGAGCTTGCCGTCGGGGGTGAAGAGCGCCCGGGCGACGGCCTGGGAGAACAGGACCTCCTTGCCGAACTGCTTGCCCGTCGTCGTCTCGAAGAAGCGCAGCCTGTAATCGGTGGCGTTAAAGAAGGCCACGGTCAGCGCCGTGCTTCCGTCGTGGTTGAGGGCCATCAGCTGCACGGGGTGGAGGTAGGCAGCCGCCGGCCCCTTCTCCTCGCCGGTGGCGGTGTCCCACACCTGGACGATCACTTCGGGGTCGGTCCCCCCCTGCTCGTTGCACATCGTCGCGACGCGCTTGCCGTCGCCGCTGAAGGTGGCGCTCGCCACGGGGTACTTATGCTTGAGCGGCGGGCCGACCGGTTGGTTCTTCGCGACGGTCGAGAGCTGCGCCGTGGTGCCGTTGGCGCGCAGCACCAACTTGCCGTCCGGGCTGAACCAGGTGAGTCCGGCGGGGTCGGCAGCGGCCGGCGTGGGCGGCTCGGCGACGGTCAGGTCCCACAGGCGCGCGATCTTGCCTTCGAGGGTCAGCACGGCGGTACCGTCGGGGCTGAAGTCAGCGTGTTGCACCGCCCCGCCCTGCCAGACGCGCAAGACCTCATCGCCGGTGTTCGCGTCCCACAGGCGAACCCGGCCGTCGGCGCACCCGGTCAGGACGTGGCGGCCGTCCGGGCTGAACAGCGCCAGCGTCACCGCCGCGGAATGGCGCAGCGGGCCGCCCAGTGACTCGCCGGTGGTGGCGTCCCAGACGTGCGCCGCGCGGTCCAGGCCGGCCGTGAGCACGCGCCGCCCATCCGCGCTGAACTCGGCCGCGCTCACGATCCCGGCATGGCGGAGCGGCGGCGTCACCGGTTGGCCCGTCTCGACCTGCCACACGCGCGCCGTCTTGTCGGCGCTGGCGGTGACGACGCGCTTGCCGTCGGGGCTGAACGCCGCCCCCCGCACCGCCCCGGTGTGGTCGAGCGTGACACCCGTCACATTGCCACTCACGGGGTTCCAGCGGCGCACGGTCTTGTCCGCGCCGGCTATCAGCACTTCGCGGCCGTCGGCGCTGAAGGCGTAGGCGACCAGGATGCCGACGTGGTCGAGCGGCTTGCCGACGGCCTCGCCCTTGACGGCATCCCAGGCGCGCAGGTTGGCCTCGCCGCCGCGGTCCGACCCGACCGCCAGCAGTCGCTTGCCGTCGGCGCTGAAGACGACGTCCGTCACCGGGCGCTCGTGTTCCAGTGGGGCAAAGGCCGGCTTGCCCGTTACCGGATCCGTGAGATGGAGGTGACACATCTCGCCGCCCGGGTCCCTGTCGCCGATGACAACGTGCTTGCCGTCGGGGGCGAAGGCGGCGAACGTGACCAGCCCCAGGTCGTGCTTGACGGCCTGGCCGACCTGCTTGCCGGTGGCCGCGTCCCACAGGAGAACGCCCTCGGGAGCGGCCGTCAGCACCTGTCGCCCGTCGGGGCTGAGATGAATGGCGCTGACGGGCTTGTCGTAGAACCACGTTTGCACCGGCCTGGGATGTTGGCTGAGTGCGATGGCGAGGCGCAACCGGTGGGCGTCCTCGGGCAGCTGTTCCCTGTTGGCCACGCGCAGCGCCTCGGCGTACCACAGCAGCGCTTGCGGCAGGTCGCCGTCGTCGAGCAGCTGCGTGCCGTGGGCGACGTCCAGTTTGGCGATCTGCTGCACCGCCTCGCGCCGCCGCTCGGCCTCTTGCTTGCGCAACCCATCCGCGACGCCGACGTCGTTGCGCGCTCTGCGCTCCTTCTCCTCGGCGTCCGCGCGCTGGCTCTCGGCGGCGCGGGCGGTCTTCACGGCGGCGTCGGCCTTCTGGCGGGACTCGTCGCGCTCGTCCTGCGCCTTCTTGCGGGCCTGGTCCGCCGCTTCGGCCTTCGTCTCCGCCTGGTCCTTGGCGCGGTTGGCGACTTTGATCGTGTCCAGCGATTTCTGCTCGCGCTCCTGGGCCTGTTGCATGTTTTCGTAGGCGATGCCGCGCGCGGCGACCGCGTCCTCGGCCGTGCGGTTGGCGCCGACGAAGAGCACGCCCAGGATGGCGCAGCCGGCGGCGAACAGCAGGGCCGTGGCGCCGGCGATGTACGTCAGGGCCTGGCGCGGCGCGGGCGCCGGCCGGCCGTCGGGGTCGTAGGACGTCGAGGTCGAGAACTCGGACATGACAGCATCTCCCAGCCGCGTAAGGTCGAAGGACAGGTGATGGCGATTATCGCACGCCCGGCCGGGGAATCAAGGCATCATGTCTGAGTATGTGACAAGACCGCCCTACACCGCGATCCCCGCCGCGCGCAGGATGGCCAGCGCGTTGCCGTGCGGCACGACGCCGGGGCGCATGGTGTAATCGAAGGTGACCGCGGTGCCGTCGAGATGGTCGGCGAAGTGGACGTTGCGCGCCCGCCCCCCGAAGAGATCGGCTACCCCGGTCAGCGCCAGGTCGTGCGTCGTCAGGAGGCCGACGGCGCCGGCCTCGACCAGCGCCCGTGCCACCGCCTCCGCGCCGGCCCGGCGATCCGCGGAGTTGGTGCCGCCGAACAGTTCGTCGAGCAGGAACAGCAGCGGCCGCGGGCCGCGCGCCATGCCGATGATCTGCCGCACGCGCAGCAGTTCCGCGTAGAAGCGCGACGTGCCGCCGTGCAGGGAGTCCTGCACGCGCATCGTCGCCCCGACGGCGAGCGGCGACAGGTGCAGCCGTTTCGCCCGCACCGGCGCCCCGGCCTGCGCCAGCACCGCGTTGAGCCCCACCGCACGGAGCAGCGTGCTCTTCCCCGACATGTTCGACCCGCTAACGATCAGCAGCGCCAGGCCGCGGTCGAGGGACACGTCATTGGGCACACAGCGGTCGGGCGGCAGCAGCGGATGGCCGAGCGCTGTGGCGTCGAAGAGCGGCCCTCCGGGCAGGAGGTCCGGGAACGGGTCGGCCGGGTTTTCGTAGGCGTAGCCGGCCAGCGATTGCAGCGCCTCGAAGGCCCCCAGAAGGCCGAGCCAGCGGGCCACCTCCGGGCCATAGCGTCGCCGCCACGCCGCGATGGCGAACGCCAGGTGCGTCGTCCACAGCAGCGGCGAGACGAGCGGCGCCTGCGGCAAATCCTTCTTGACGTCGAGCAGCGCCACCCGCCGCGCCAGCCGGCCGACGCAGCCCGATGGCGACAACCCGTCCCCGCGCAGCTCCGCCTGCAACCGGGACAGCCAGGGCGAACGGAAGCGGCCGCGCTCCAGCCGCGCGAGCAGTGCCACAAGCAGCGCGATTTCCCCCGACCGGCCGCTCACGGCGGCCAGGGAAGCGCGGACGGCGTCGCGCATCCGGTATCCAACGGCGGCCTCCACGGCGAGGATCGCAAGCAGCGGGTAGGGGCCGAGGCCAAGGGTGAGCCAGCCGACGAGCGCGGCCAACAGCGCGCCGACGAGGCCGAAGGCGACGGGGCGCAACCAGGCCGGGCCGGGGTCCGGGGCGGACGCGAGCCACTCGCGCAGGGCGACGAGATCGACGACCCCGGCCGGTTCGAGAAGGGCCATCTCCTCACGGGACTCGACGGCGTCGCGGAGTTCGGCGACGGCGGCCTGCCGAGCGCGAACCTCCTCCGGGTCGGCCGGCGACTTCAACCACTCCGCTAACCCTTCTTCTCCCGCACCCGTGCGTGCCAGGCAGACGCGATCGAACAGGCTGCCGCGGCCGAACAGGTCGAGATCGAGGGCACAAGGGTGCGCCGCGTCGGCGAAGCGTTCGCCCGTTGATCCGCCGCCGGCCCACTCACCCGTCAGGCACATCAACCGTGCCTCGTACCATTCCGCCGCGCGCCCGGCGTGTTGGCTGCCGCGGAGGGACCGCTTGCGCCATGACGAGACGCCTTGCCCGAGCAGGGCCGGGAGCCCGACGACGACGAGCTTGGTCCGTAGCGTTTCTTTTTCGGCGAGCAGGGCCAGGGCGATGATGATGCCAAGGATGACCTTTTCGACGCGGCCGAGGAGCGCGGCCCGGCGCTGCAACCGCGCTTGGCGACCGCGCCAGCCGTCGAGGCGGCGGCGGTAGTCGGCCTCCGGCGAGGTCGCCTGCACAGGTGTTGATCGGGAATGAATCAAGTCGATTCTCGAGCCGTTTCCGGGGCGAACACAGTGGGCAACGGATGTCCTTTGCCCGCTCGAAACATCAGTGCGATGGGCAAGTCGCGGGCCTGCCGTAGCCCCGGTTTCAGGTTGAGCACCTGGGGGGTGGCAAAGATGGCGTCGGCACGGCACTCAAAGCCGGCATCCTGCAAGACGCCGACGTACTCCTGCGGGGAGCGGCGCACCAC
>DATFNV010000493.1:0-6192 GCA_035266225.1 Gemmataceae bacterium | reverse complement strand
GCGCAGCACCTTGATGAGCACGTCGTTGATGCCGATGCCGGGGATGGGGGCCTCGTCCAGCCACAGGCCAGGCTCGGCTTTCTTCTTGATGAGGGCGGGCATGGTTTTCATGCGGGGGTTCCTTCTGCGAGTCCGTTCCAGAGGATTGTACGGAGACCTCGCCACGAAGAGAGGAGTGTCTCGCCCGGCCGCCGCCGCTCAGGGCAGGTCCAGTGCGGACTTGAGGCCGTCATCGACTTGTTGCATTGCGGCGGTGGATAGTGAGCCGACCGTGCGAACGACGAGTGCCTGGTCGAGCGTCAGGAAGTTATTACAGGAAATGATGGACCGATACCGCAACCCGGACCGCGGCTCGGCGGTCGGGTCGATCACCACTTCGGTGGTTGCGGCCCCTCGGCTGCTGCGCGTGACGGCAACGAGAATTGTGTCGTGGATCAGGCCGTTGAGGTAATCGCCCTGAACGACGACGGCGGGCCGGAACTTGCTTCCCTGCCGATCATTGTACGGCCAGTCAACCATAACCACGTCACCGCGCTTCATGCGTCTTACCGGTACTCCTCGTAGACGTCCAATTCGGGATCATCCCAGCCGGCCCGCTTGCCGAACTCGGCCAGAAGGTGCCGGCGCTCCGCCGGCGTGATCGGGTCGTCCTCGAAGAAAGCCTTGAACCGCTCGTACTCGGTCCAGGGCAGCGCGGCGTATGTCCGCCCCGTGCGGGGGTCGATGCGGCGCGGCACGTCGGAGGTGTCCGGCACGAAACCGCGGACCCAGTCGAAGTCCGGGGACGGCAGCAGCACGTAGACCGCCCCCTGGCCCGGCGCATTCATCCGGGGCGGGGCATCCGTTGCCGTGTCGATGGCGTGCTGTTCTTCCTGGGTCAACTGCGTCATTACGACCTCCGCGCGCATCGTACCTGGGGAGGTGCCACGCCGACAAGGCCGCCTCACCGCTTCGTTTTTTCCTTCCACCACTCCCGCCAAGCCGCCGCCGCTTTCTGCTGTTCGTCCCGACTCGCGCCGGCGGCCGGGCCGAAGTCCTGCTCACTCAGGCTTTTCAGCGCCGCGTGGGCGGCCTTCTTGACCGCCGCATCCTTGTCATCGAGCAGGTCGATGAGTCGTTCGACGTGCGTCTTGTCCTCCTTCATGGCGACGGCGAGGGCGGCGGCGCGGCGGACCTCGGGGTCGTCGTCTTCCAGCTTGACGCCCAGCGTCTCCGACTTCATCCGCGACATCCGCTCCGCCAGCGCCTCGCGCGCCTTCTTGTGCGCCTCGCCTTCCAGCTGCGGAATGGCCGACGCCAGCGCCTGCGTGTAGACGACGCCCTTGGCGTCGCGCATCTCGGCGATCACCTCGTCCTGTTTCGTGCCGGCCGCCTTGACGAGTCGATCGACCAAGCGGGCCGTCTCCCGGTCGGTTTCGCTCGCGACCGGCTTGCCCGTTCGCCCGAGGTCCCCCTCGCTTTTGGGGCCGGCGAACATCTCCGGCGAGTCGAGCGCCGCCTTGAGGCCGAGGGGCTGTTTGGGCCCCTCGCCGCCGACGCCGCCGGCCGACAGCTTCACTTCGCCGGGATCCTCGACCTTGCCGCGCAGCGCCAGCGTCAGGTCGCGGGCCAGGTTGGCGCGGCGCAGGAAGAGCAGAGCGAAGCAGGTGTCGGCCCCCATGCCGGAGAAGTCACCCTTCCAGCTCCCGTCGGCCTGCTGGTTGGCGACGAGGATTTCCGAGCCCCAATCGTACCAGTCCTTGCCGCCGATCGTCTTCAGGCCGAAGGCGACGGCCACGCGCTCCATCGACCAGAGGAAGTAATAGACCCGCCCGCCGTTGGCCAGCACCGGCGCCCCCTTCTTGCCCACCGGGTGGCCGATGGCGCTGCCGATCGCCGTCAGGGCGGCGCGCACGGCGGGGTCGCGCGTCGGGTCGGGGATTTTCGCGCTCTTTTCACCTTCCTTGGGCTTCTCGCCGTCCTTCGGCTTCTCCGTGCGCAGCGCCGCCTCGCCGATGGCGCCGTGGACGACGGCCAGCCCCAGCAGGCCGGCGCAGGTCATGGTCGCCGTCGATTTGCCGCCGCGGGCCTCGCCAGGGGAGTGGGTGTGGTGCGAATAGGCCCAGCCCCCGTCGCCGTTCTGGCTGGCGCGGAAGCGGGCGTTGAGCAGCGTCAGGGCACCGTCGGTCGGAAGTCCGTGCCGCCGGGCCACCCACAGGGCCAGGGTGGCGAATTGCGTGTTCGAGTTGTCGTCGGCGCGGCCGTCCCTCCGGCCCACGGCCCGGTTGATGACTTCGAGCTGCTGGCGAATTTCCTCCGTCAGCTTGCGCTGGTTGGCGATGCGCTGCGGGTCGCCGGCCTTGTCGAGGGTGCGCTGCGGGTCGCCGGGCCTGGGGCGGGTACTCAGCTCGCTGCGCTGCTTGAGCAGGCCGGTCAGCCGCCGGGCTTCGGTGTCGGGCACATCGGGGCACTGGTAGTGCCAACCGCCGTTGGCGTTCTGCCCGGCCAGGAGGCGCACGGTGAGCGACTCGATGATCGGCACGTCGGCCTCCTCGCCGAGGCGGTCGAGGAAGAGCAGCGACAGGGCGATGGAGTAGGTGTGCGTCAGGTGGACGGATGCCTTGCGGACGGCGTCGGCGGCCTTCTGCACGGCGGGGTCGGTCGGCGGCACGTCGCACTCGAGGAGCGTCACGCCGGCAAGGGCGGTGGCGCCGATCTCGGCGTGCGCCCAGGTGCCGTCGCCCTGCTGCATCTTCTTGAGGTAGGCCACGCCGCTTTCGACGGCGCGGTCGATCGCCTCCTGGTCCGTGGCTCGCGCCGCCGGCGCCAGGACGAGGAACGAAACGACCAGGGCCCCCAACCCGGACAGGTATCGCATCGCACTCCCTCCCCCGAGATCCCCGCCTGTAGGATAACGCCGGGGGGGTCGGGAGGGCCAGTACAGTTTCCGGGGTTACGGCGTGAGCGGCGGCTGAGGGGCGATCCGCTGCCGAATCCAGGCCCGGAACTGGCGCAGGATCTCGTTCTCCTCCTCGGTGTCGCGCAAGCGGAGGAAGCGGAGCAGCTCGGGCGGCGCCACCTGCGGGAAGGTCGGGCTGGGGCTCCGTTCCTCGTACGTCCCCTTCGGGCCGAGGGCGTAGAACGCCAGCGCGGGCTCGTCGAGGCGCCAGACTTCCGGGACGCCGAGGGCACGGTAGATGTTCATGCGGTTCAATGAGCTGCGCGTCAGGTCCACCTCGATCGCGAGGTCGGGCGGCGGATCGACGCGGAGGTCGAGGCGCTGCTTCCCCCGGATGTGACGCTCGTTGGCAATCCAGTAACACCGATCAGGCTCCAGGCCACGCTGCTTGCGCCGCCGCCGGAGTGTCACCGAGCCACCCGATTTGATGGGTAATCCCAGTTCCTCGGTGAGGGCCCGCACGAGTTGTCCCAGGAAATCTGCGTCGGAGTCGTGTTCGAGGAGTGGAACCACGATTTCCAGTGTCCCCCGGTCATAGGTCAGGCGAACTCCGGGACGCTCGTCGAGGGCACGGAGAAGACGAGTGTACGTCTCCCAATCGACTCCGTAGAGGACGAGGCGGTTGCCCGAGACGGATCGAGCGGGGACGGTGGACATGGTTCGCCTGGATGTCGTGAACAGGGCCGGGATCAAAACACGCCTTCAGGTTCTGATTGTGCCGGCCCGCGCGGGTCGAGTCAACATCGGCAGGCCGCCCACCGCGGCAGGTCGCGCGGCGTGGGCGGGATCGTCACTTCTTCTTCGTCGGCTTGTCGTCGCCCTCGTCGGTCCACTGGCGGCCGACGTCATCGACCGACTTCGGCAGCGACACCTTCGGCACTTCCAGGCCGAATGCCTTGCCGCGCTCTTCGCGGACCTTCTTTGTCGAGACACCGAACTCCTTGTCGCGTGCGGCGACCACCTTCTCGTCCGCCTGCCCGTCGGCCATGAGCGACCAGATCAGGAGGGGTTCTCCCAGGGGCACCGGCGTCTTCGGGTCGGGCCAGGTGTGCCAGGTCTTGCCCCAGGTGTTGAGGATCACCTTCATGACCTTCATTTCGTCCTCGGGCTTCATCCCGGGGGCGATCAGGCCTCCCGCCAGCACCTCGTAGGTGTGCGGGTGCCAGTACTTCTTCTCCTCGTCCTTCAGCGCGCGGTAGAGGTCGTCGCTGATGATGTACTCGACGCCGATCAGCTTCGCGCCCTTGTCGCAGGAATCGAACAACAGGCACTGATGCACCCCGTCGCCGACCTGGGCGCAGTAGTGCTGGGTGACGATCTGGAACTTGGGATCCTTCTTGGCCATGTGAATGCCGCAGAAGTGGGCGTGCAGATTGGCCAGGGGCGCCCTGCGCTTGCCGTCCCCCTCCACGTGGGCGCCGTGTTCGTCGGCCGCTCGCGCGCCGGCGCCGGCCAGGCCCGCCCCCATCGTCCCCAGGATGCCGAACATTTCGCGGCGGTCCATGAGACCTCCTGTTGACTGGTTTAGCCGCCGGGTAGCCGCTTGCGGCTTAGCGTTCGCTTCATCGAGCCATGAAGCGAACGCTAAGCCGCAAGCGGCCGCCCAACACTCACTTCTCCGGGCGCAGCGCCCGCTTCATGAAGTCGATCACCAACCGCTGGTAGTGCTTCGGGGTGAAGCCGCCGTGGCGGGCGCGCGGGTAGACCATCACCTCGAAGTCCTTGTCGGCCTTCTGCAAGGCCTCGACCAGCTGCAGCGCGTTCTGGACGTGGACGTTGTCGTCCATGACGCCGTGGACGATCAGCAGCCGGCCGTGCAGGTCTTTCGCCGCCTTCACCACCGAGGTCGCGTCGTAACCCTCCGGGTTCTCTTGCGGCGTGTTCATGTAGCGCTCGGTGTAGATCGTATCGTAATTGCGCCAGTCGGTGACGGCGGCGGTGGCGACGCCGGCGGCGAAGAGTTTGCTGTGCGTCAGGGCGTAAGCGGTCATGAAGCCGCCGTAGCTGCTGCCGCTGAGGCCGATGCGAGCCGGGTCCACCCACCCCTGCTCGCCCAGCCACTTCGCCGCGACCTCCAGGTCCTTCAATTCCTGCACGCCCAGCCGGCGGTAGGCGGTCCACGTCGATCGGTGGCCCTTGTCGGTGGCGCTGCGCGGATCGACGTGGAAGACGACAAAGCCCATCTGGGCCAGCATCTCGTCGTTGAGCCGGCCGCCACTCCAGCTGTCGTGGACTGTCGGCATGTGGGGGCCAGCGTAGGTCATCATCCACACCGGGTAGCGGCGCTTGGGGTCGAAGTCCGGCGGCTTGAGCAGGCTGCCGTCCAGCACGAAGCCGTCGGCCGTCTTGATGTGAACCATCTCAAATGTGCCGGTACGGTACTCCTCGCGGCCGTAGACGGGGTTGGCGTCCAGAGTGCGGGCCGGGGCGCCGTCCGCCTTGCACAGCCGCACCCGGGCCGGCCCGGCGTGACTGCTCCAGGTGTCGATGAACAGGCCGCCCTTCGGACTGACGGCCACGTGATGGTCGCCCGCGGCGGCCGTGAGGCGCTCCAGGCCGCTGCCGTCGAGCTTCACGCGGTAGAGGTTGGCCGCAATGGGGCTGTCCTTTTTGGCGGTGAAATAGACCCAGCCGGCCTTCTCATCGACCCGTTCGATGGGGTGGCTCTGGAACGGGCCGGTGGTCACTTCCCATTCGCCGCTGGTCACCGGCCCCTTCAGCTTGCCGTCGCGGTCGTGGTGGTACAGGTGGTTCCAGCCGCTGCGGGCGCTGGTCAGCAGGAACGAGCCGTCCTGGAGAAAGACCGGCGGGCCGGGATCATCCACCCAGGCCTTTGTCGTCTCCCGGAAGAGGCGCTTCACCTCGCCGCCCGCGGACACGGTGCAGAAGTCCAACCACGTCTGGGCGCGGTCCTGCACGTAGAGGTAGGCGTTTTGTCCGTCGGGCCACCAGCCGGCGCGGACGAGGAGCGAGCCGGTCTCGGAGTAGTTGCCCAGGTCGGCCCACTGGACCGGCCCACCGGCGACGGAAACCAGGCCGAGCTTCACCAGCGGGTTCGCCTGGCCCGCCTTGGGGTAAGGCGTCTCCTCCACCTCCTGGCGGGTCGGGATGTGGTTGAGCACCGTGAACTTGTGGACCGGCGTGTCGTCGAAGCGGATAAAGGCGATCCGCTGCGAGTCGGGGCTCCACCAGTAGGCGCGTGGGCTGCGGTCGAAGATCTCCTCGCCGTAGACCCAGTCGGCCAGGCCGTTCGA
>DATFNV010000492.1:0-16970 GCA_035266225.1 Gemmataceae bacterium | reverse complement strand
AACGGGTTTCTCCGGCGGCGGCGGCTCGTCGAAGATGAAGTCGAGGTTGCGCTCGGCCTCGGGCTCGCCGGGCCGGCGGGCCGGGCGGTGCTTGTTGATCTCCTCGGCGGCGCGGCGGCGCAGGTAGGCCGAGCGCAGACTCCACCAGCGCACCGCATCGTACGCCGCCAGCACCAGCGCCGCCCAGGCCGCGGAGAAGTGGATGCCGCCGATCGTGAATTTCCACTCCGGCGGGTCCGTCCACAGGATCGCCACGCCCAGGACCAGCCACACGGCGGCCATGATCAGATGGAACGTGCCCGACGCCAGCATGACCGTACCCTCGCAGGATGGCCGCGACCGCCCGTGTCATTGTAGGGCGAACGCGAAGCCGCAAGCGGCGAAACGTAGTAGGATACGCACCAGTTTCGCCCGCCGACGCTTTCCCCGAGGCAGCCATGCCGAACTTCGCCGTCCCCGCCGTCCCCGCCGCCGACCTGGAGCTGTTGCGCCGCTTCGACACCCCGACGATCTGCAATGTCATCGAGCTGTTCGACGTGCGGCCGCGCACTGCCGGCTACATGAACGGCCACATCACCGCCTGCTTCCCAAAGATGCCGCCGATGGTCGGCTACGCCAGCACGGCGACCTTCCGCTCCGCCTTCCCGCCGCGCGCCGGCAACGTCTACTCCGGCCTGGCCGAGCAGCTGGCGTCGTTCGCCGAATTGCCCGGCCCGGCGGTCGTCGTCTTCCAGGACCTCGACGTTCCCTGCTGTGCGGCGACGTTCGGCGAGGTGATGGCGTCGTCGTACAAGGCGTTCGGCGCCGCCGGCCTGATCACCAGCGGGGCGGGGCGCGATTTGGATCAGGTTGAAGCCATCGGCTTCCCCTGCTTCACCAACGGCACCATTTGCAGCCACGGCGACTGTCACATCGTGCAGATCGGCGTGCCGATCCACGTCGGCGGCATCGCGGTCCACCCCGGCGAGTTGCTGCACGGCGACCGCAACGGCGTCACCACGATCCCCTACGCAATCGCCTCGGCGGTAGCGCAGGCGTGTCCGGAGTTCATGGCCGCCGAGGCGGTGGTGCTCGATTACGTCCGCGGCGAAAAGGTCGATGTGAAGGGGTTCGCCGCGGCGCACAAGGAATGCCGGGCGCGCATCGACGCGCTGGCGAAAAAGGTGCGCGGCAGTCGATGAATGGCCGCTTGCGGCTTCGCAGATTTGCGAAGCCGCAAGCGGCGCCGAGAATTTTGTTTGACGCCATCCCCTCGATCCCTCACAATAGGCACTCATGATGAACGCCCGGCTCCGGCCGGGAGGACGGTTCATCGCGGGCCACCCGGTCGGCAACCCCCCATTCCTGCCGGCCGTCCGTGTCCCCGCGCCGCGACGAGGCGTACCAGGGAGGGATCCGTTCCCCGCACTGCCGCGTTAGACGGAGGAACCCTTTTCCAACCGCCGGCCCCGCAGCGCCGTCTGTAAGAGAAGAGTTCCCCCTTGCCCCCGACCCACGACACCCCGCGCACAAAGCCCCGCCAGGAGGTCTTCCGGATGCCGGCCATCACTTCGAGACTTAAGGTTTCGGCAGCACTCATCCCCGCCTTTGCGACTTTCGCCCTGCTCCTCGGTTCTCTGCCCATCTCGGCCCAGATGGCGCCGGATCAGGCCGCCGACATGCTGCTGACCAGCGCCCGGCGGGCCTACAACGAGAAGAACTACCCCTTCGCCGCCCAGCGCTTCAAGGAGTTCCTCGACAAGTTCGGCAACCACAAGGAAGCGCCGTCGGCCCGCTATGGCCTGGCCCTGTCGCTGCTCGACGGCCCCGAGCGCGACTACCAGAAGGCCCTCGAAGCGCTGCAGCCGCTCGCCGGCGCCAAGGAGTTCGCCGACTACCCGTCCGTCCTCTACTACCTCGGCACGGCCCAGCGCGGCCTCGGCGTGCGCGAGTTGGCCCAGGCGGAGGCCAAGCCGCCGGAGGCCCCGCAGCGCCGCGCCGCCGCCAACGGCCGCTTCGAGGAGGCGTCGAAGCAGTTCGCCGCCGCCGTCACCGCCTTCACGGCGCGCGTCAAGGACCCGCTGCCGGCCGACGCCAAGGAACTGCCCATCGATCTGGAGTGGGCCAACCGTGCCCGCTGCGACCAGGCCGAGATGCAACTGCGCACAGCGAAGATGAAGGAGGCGCAAGCGACCGCGGCACCCTTCGTGAAGGACGACGTCCTCAAGAAGAGCCGCTACCGCAACCTGGGGTTGTACTACCACGGCACGGCGAGTTTCCTCCTGAAGGACTACCAGACGGCCGGCCGCTCGCTCAACGTCAACGCCGTCCTGGCCGACCCGGTGTTCGGCACTCACGCCCGCTACCTCGTCGCCCGCATCCACCACGTCAACGACGAAGGGGCCGAGGCCACGGCCGGGTACGAGGCCGTCCTCGCCGATCACGACAAGCAGAAGAACGCCGCCGCCGAGGCGCTCAAGCAGCCGGACAAGTTCAAGAACGACCCCGAGGAGAAGGCCCGCCTCGAAGCCCTGGTCCGGGGGCCAGCGCCCGACCACGTCCATCGGGCGACCTTGTATCTCGGCGAACTCCTTTATGAGGCCGGCAAGTTCGCCGACGCCCAGGCGCGCTTCGCCGCCTTCGCCCAGGCCAACCCCAACTCGCCGCTGACCGCCGAGGCCAACCTGCGCCTCGGCTTCTGCCACGTTCAGCTCAAGCAGTTCCCGGAGGCGATCAAGACGTTGCAGCCGCTGGCCGACAAGGAGCCGAAGCTGGCCGACCAGGCCCTGCTGTGGATCGCCAAGGCGCAGGCCGGCGCCGCCGACCCCGCCAAGCCGCCGGAGTACGAAAACGCCCTCAAGGCCGCCATCGACACTTTCCGCCGGGCCGCGGAGAAGGCGCAGGGGTTGGCCAACACCGACCCCGAGGCGAAGTCGCGCCGGGCTGAGACGCTGCTGGAAATGGCCGACGTGCAGCAGCAGGCCCGGCTCTTCAAGGAGGCGGCCAACACCTACGCGCAGCTCCTCAACGAGAAGGCGCTGCCCGACCGCGAGGAGGAGATCACGCAGCGCCAGGCCACGGCACTGCACCTGGGCGGCGATTACGCGGAATCGGATCGGGTTTGCACGGCTTTCCAGCAGAAGTATCCCAGGAGCCCGCTGCTGCCCGAGGTCCTCTTCCGCAACGCCGAGAACGCCTACTTCACCGCACTGGCCGCCGACAAGAACCCGAACCTGCCCGATCGCGTCAACGCCCTCGTCAAGATGAACGACGAGGTCATCAAGCGCTACGGCGTCGTGGTCGAGAAGTACCCCGAGTACGCCCACGTCAATCTCGCCCGTTACGGCGTGGCGATGGGGCATTATCGCAAGGGCGACCTGGACAAGGCGGTCGAGGTGCTCAAGACCATCCCCGACGGCGACCGCAACGGCGAACTGGCCCTGGTACCGTACCTCCAGGCCGACTGCCTGATCAAGACGGCCCCGGCGAAGGCCGACGACGCCCTCGCCGCCGGCAAGCTGCAGGAGCAGCTCAAGGACGCCATCGGGCTGCTCGACGGCTTCACCAATGCCCAGGCGGCCAGCCCGCAAGCCCCGGACGCCCTGGTCAAGCTCGGCTTCTGCCACCAGCGCATGGCCGCCGTCCTCGACGACAAGCAGGAGAAGGCCAAGTCGCTGGCCGCCGCCCGCGCCGCCTACGAGAAGGTGATGCAGCAGTACGGCAAGCACGATCTCTACCCGACCGCACTGCTGGAGCGGGCGAAGGTCCTCGCCGCGACCGACCCGAACGGGGCCATTAACGAGCTGCGCCGCTTCCAGAACGACGGCAACCTGAAGGCGGTGGCGGTGGCGCCGATGGCGCTGCTGCAATTGGCCACCTATCTGCGCACCCAGAACAAGGCGCAGGAGGCCGCCGACGTACTGGCCAAGTGCCGGCAGGAGAACGAGGCGAAGCTCACGGCCGACCCGGCTCGCGCCGCCTGGGTGCCGCTGTTGCAGTACCATCACGGCCTTGCCCTGAAGGAGGCTGGCAAGCGCGCCGAGGCTCGGGGCGTCCTGGACGGGGTCATCAAGGGCTCGCCGAACCGGCCCGAGGCGGCCGAGGCGGCGCTGCGCTGGGGCCAGAGCCTCAAGGACGACGGCCTCCAGAAGATCGCCGATGCCCGCAAGAAGCTGGTCGCGGGAAACCTCAAGCCGGAAGAGAAGGCATCTGCCGACAAGGCGCTGGACGACGGCCTGAAGGACGTGCGCGACGCGGTGGCCTACCTCGAAACCCAGGCGGACGGGTTGAAGGGCCGCCAGCCGCCGGTCGAGGCCCGGGCCCGCATGCTGTACGAAGCCGCCTGGGGGAGCCGGACCGTCGCCGACGTCGAGGTGGCCGCGGTGCGGGCCAAGTTGCAGCAGGAGCGCTGGCAGAAGCTCAAGGACGAGGTCGCCAAGAAGACGCCGGCCGGCCGCACCCCGCCGCCGGTGCCGTTGCCCGAGGTGCCGCTGGCCGAGGTGCCCCTGCAGCCGGCCGAGCAGAAGGCCCGCGCCGACTATCGGGCGCTGATCGACTCCTTCCCCGACCTGCCGCTGGCCGGCGATGCCCGCTTCGACCTGGCCGAGCTGCATGCCGAGCGCAACGACAACGACACGGCCATCAAGGTGCTGCGCGAGGCGCTCGACAAGGAGCCGCCGCCGGAGTTGACCGACAAGGTGCGCGTCCGCCTGGGCACCTGTCTCGCGGCCAAGGGCGACAACAAGGCGGCGCTGGGCCAGTTCTCCGCGGTCTACGGCAACGCCAAGAGCCCGTACGCCGGCCAGGCGTACTACCGGGCCGGCGAGTGCCAGCTGGCGATGGGCGAGGCGGCGGAGGCGGTGAAGCTGCTGGCGGTCTTCCGCGACCGCCCCGAGTTCCAGAACCTGCCCGGCGTCACCGACAAGGCGCTGCTGCGGCTCGGCCACGCCCTGGCGCAGCTGAAGCAGTGGGATCCCAGCCGGCAGGCGCACGAGCAGGTGGCCGGCCGCTTCCCGCAGAGTCCGTGGGTCCACGAGGCCCGCTACGGTATCGGCTGGGCGCACCAGAACCAGAAGCGCTACGACGAGGCCGTCAACGTCTATCAGCAGGTGACGAGCGGGACCGCGACGGAGACCGGGGCCAAGGCGCAGCTGCAAATCGGCCTGTGCCGCCTGGAGCAGAAGCGCTACCCCGAGGCGGCGACGGCGCTGCTGGTGGTGCCGTTCACCTACGACTACCCCGAGTGGAACGCCGTGGCCCTGGTCGAGGCGGCGCGGACGTTCAAGGAGCTGAAGCAGAACGACCAGGCGGTGAAGCTGCTGGAGCGCGTCCTACGCGATTACCCGGAGAGCAAGTGGGCCGAGGTCGCGAAGGAGCGCTTGGCGGAGATCAAGGGTGGTTGATTTTTTCGCCGCTTGCGGCTTAATGGGGGGGATCCATCATGACCATTTCCCGACGCCTCCTGTACTGCGCCGCAGCGCTGCTAGTAGCCGCGCCGCCTGCCCACGCCTACGTCGAGGCGCCGCACAGTCTCGGGCAGGTGATTGCCCTCTCCACCAACATCATGATCTTGCAGGTGGAGAAGGTGGACAAAGAAAAGAACATGATCATCTACCGCAAGGTGCACGACCTCAAGGGTAAGCACCCGACCGACGTGATCAAGCACAACATCGGCCGCGGCGGCTTCCACCCGCGCGAGTGGCAGTACCCGATGGAGTGGGTCGAGGTCGGCAAGAAGGCGATCTTCTTCCACAACGGCGGCGCCAGCGAGACCTGCATCGGCACCTACTGGTACCAGTGCTACGCCCAGGGCGAATGGTGGGGCATGAGTCACGGCGAGCCGTTCCTGCTGCGCACCTTCGCCGGCGACGTCAACAAGCTCGCCGCCGCCGTCAAGGACATCCTCGACAACAAGGAAGTCGTCGTCCCCTGCATGGTGGACGGCAACAAGGACGATTTGCACCTGCGACGGGCGAAGATCCAGCGGCTGCGCTGCAGCCTGAAGCTCGGGAACTACGACCAGAAGCGCGACTTCGTCGGCTGGGGCGGTGAGGACTTCCGCCGCATCGGCGGCATGCCGGCCTTCTCGCACTATGCCGCCCTCAATCGGGTCGATCCCGACGCCCAGGCCGTGGCCTGCGTGGACGTGGACGGCGACGGCAAGCCGGACGTGTGCCTGGTCGGCGCCGGCAAGATGGCCCTGATGCAGAACGGCGGCGAGTCGCTCAACGAGATGAGTCTGCCGGGCTTCACCGGCGGCTGCCGGGCCGCGGTCTGGGCCGACTACAACGGCGACGGCCTGCCAGACCTGCTGCTGGCCACCGCCAACGGCCCGCGGCTGTACACCAACCTCGGCAAGGGGCAGTTCCGCGACGACAGCTACCTGCTACCGCAAGAGGAAGGCTACGACCTGACCTGCGCCGCCTGGATCGATTACGACGGCGACGGCAAGCCCGACGTCCTGCTCGGCAACGGCTTCCACGGCTTGCGCCTGTACCGCAACAAGGGCAAGGCCGACCCGCTGCCGGCGCCCAACACCAAGGGCCAGCCGGCGCCACTGACGGCCGCCCACCGCTGGTTCGAGGACGTGTCCACCTCGGTCGGCCTGGGACCGGACGGCGTCGGCGGCAGCGCCAAGGGCGACACGCTGACGGTGTGCGACGTGGACGGCGACGGCCGGCCCGATTTCCTCTACGGGGCGGGCAAGGGTCTGCTGGTCCTGAACACGCCGAAGGGCTTCGTCGAGGCGAAGGACAGCGGCATTTCCTACAGGGCGGGCAAGGTCGGTCCGGTGTTCGGCGACTTCGACGGCAGCGGCTACCCCGGCCTGTTCGTGCCGCAGTCCGGCGGTTGCAAGCTGTTCAAGAACGACGGCAAGGGCCACTTCACTGACGTGACTGACAAGGCCGGCGACCTGGCCAGGTTCACCGGGCACGCCACCTGCGCCGCCTGGGGCGACCTGGACAACGACGGGCACCTGGACCTGGTCGTCGGCTGCCTGAAGGGACCGAACCGCTTCTTCCGCAACAAGGGCGACGGCACCTTCGAGGACGCCACGGAGGCGGTGGGGTTGCACCAGCGCGTCTTTAACACGCAGGCGGTGTCGCTGGTCGATCTGAACGGCGACGGCATGCTCGACGTGGTGTTCAACAACGAGGGGCAGGAGTCGTGCGTGCTGCTGGGCAACAAGGAGTTCCTGGCGGCCAAGCGGGCCCCGGTGACGCTGAACATCGCCGGCAAGGACGGCGTCGTCGGCAGCCGGGTGAGCGTGCGGGACAAGGACGGCCAATTACAGGGGACGCATCTCATTTCTGGCGGCGACGGCCGCGGCGGACAGGCATCGCCCCAGGCGCGCTTCGTATTGGCCCCCGGCAACTACCGCGTCGAGGTGCGCTACAGTTCCGGCGTGCGCCGGATGAAGGAGATCACCGTGGCCGGCAGCCCCGTCCGTGGCGTGATCGATGAACAGACCCCGAAGATGGACTAACCCGTTTAACGGCCGCGGAGCCGCTTGCGGCTTAGCGTTCACATAGCCCTGGGACCGCGAACGCTAAGCCGCAAGCGGCCGGAGGGAGAAAGCGTTTCATGGGAATGAGACATTACCTGAGTTTGATCTTCGCGTGCGCCGTGGCCGCATCGGTGCCGGCCGCCGAGCCGTGGGCGACCTACCGCGGCAACGCCGAGCGCACCGGCTGCACCGACGGCAAGGCCGGCCCCGCGGCGCCCAAGGTGCTTTGGGCGTACAAGTCGGAGGAGAACTTCGTCGCGGCCCCGGTGCCGTTCGGCGAGCGAGTCTGCGTCTCCGGCCTGGGCGCCTTCAACGTCTCGACCTTCCGCGCCCTGGCCGTCGATGCCAAGGCGGAGCGCGTGGCCTGGAGCAAGACGACGCCCGTCCTGACGCTGCCGACGGTCAGTTCGCCGGCCGTGGTCGATGGCAAGCTGGTCTTCGGCGACGGCATGCACCAGACCGATGGCGCCTTCCTGCACTGCCTGCGCGGCGACACCGGCCTGCCGCTGTGGCGCCTGGAGGTGCCCGGCACGCTGGTCCACCTGGAGGGCTCGCCGACCGTCGAGAAGGGGCGCGTCTACCTCGGCGGCGGGGCGGCGGGCGTCTTCTGCGTGGACATGAACCGCGTCACCCTCGACGGCAAGGAAATGGACCTGCCCGCCATCCAGAAACTCATCGACGCCAAATGGGCGGAATTGCAGAAGAAGTATCAAGAAGACCTCAAAAAGGATCCCGACTTCGCCGTCAAGCCGACCGACGCCCAGCTGCCGAAGCCGGCCCCGGTCAAGGTCTGGGAGCAGGGCAAGGACAAGTGGCACGTGGACGCCCCCGTGGCGGTGGCCGGCGGCCTGGTGCTGGCGGCGTCGGCCTACCTCGAGCACGAGAAGGTTGGCGACCGTGCCCTGTTCGCCCTCGACGCCAAGAGCGGCGAGGTGAAGTGGCGCACGCAGCTGGCCCTCAACCCGTGGGGTGGCCCGACCGTCACCGGCGACACCATCCTCGTCGGCGCCAGCAACATCCGTTACGAGACGAAGGAGATCCCCAAGGCCCGGGGTGAGATCGCCGCCTACAACCTCGCCGACGGCAAGGAGAAGTGGCGCAAGGAGCTGAAGGGCGGGGTGCTGTCGTGCGCCGCCGTCGCCGACGGCCTGGCCGTCGTCACCGCGACCGACGGCAAGGTGCGCGCCTTCGACGTGAAGACCGGCGAGCTGCGCTGGCACTACGACGGCAAGTCGCCGTTCTTCGCCGCCCCGGCCGTCGCGGGCGGCGTGGTCTACGCCGGCGACCTCAAGGGCGTCCTGCACGCCGTCGCCCTGGCCGACGGCACGGCGAAGTGGACGCTCGACGTCGGCAAGGATCCGGCGGTGGCGGCGCCGGGAATGTTCTACGCCGGCCCGGTGGTGCATGGCGGCCGCATTTACGCCGCCACGTGCAACCTCGAAGGGCCGAACGTCAACAAGCCGACGGCGGTGGTGTGCGTCGGCGAGAAGTGACAACCCCCGTTATATTGGGCGGCGCGCTCGTAGTGACCCGATTTATCGGGTCCGGGTCGGCCCGGGTCGGCCCAAGACCGCATGAATGCGGTCACTACGAGCGCGCCGCCCGAGGGTGGCGCGCTCGTAGTGACCCGATTTATCGGGTCCGGGTCCGGCTCAAGACCGCATGAATGCGGTCACTACGAGCGCGTCATCGAATGGAGAATGATTCATGCGTCAACTCATCGCCACGCTCGTCGTCATCGCGGTCGTCGCCGCCGCGAACGCCGCGGACGACAAGTCCCCCGGCGTCGTCGTGGACAAGGACAAGCGCACCGTCACCATCGACGCCAAGGTGGCGCCGCGCAAGATCGACCACCCCTCCTACAAGGGGGAGATTTACCCCATCGAGGTCGTCGCCTGTTGGCCCTTCCTCGGCGAGCCGGGCAAGGGCGGCGAGAAGGCCCACGAGACCGTCGTGACCATCGACGTCAAGATCAAGCCGAGCACGATCCACAAGGCCCTGGAAGAACTCGGCCTCAAGCCGGGCCAGCCGATCGCGGTCGAGGGCAAGGAGCCGAAGGGGCCGAAGATCAACGTGTACATCGAGGTGACCGGCCCCGACGGCGAGCCGAAGCGGCTGACGATGGACAAGGTGCTGCTCGACCCCAAGACCAAGAAGCCGTTCCCCAAGTCGGTCGAGTTCCGCTTCACCGGCTCGAACCTGATCCAACTCGACCCCGAGAAGCCGGACAAGACCTACGGCGCCGACCAGAGCGGCACCCTCATCGCCATCTACCCCGTGACAGAGAAGACCGTCTGCCAGACGAGCCTGACGCTCAAGGAGGAGAAGGTCTTGAAACTGGAGACGAACAAGGAGGCGCTGCCCAAGGAAGGCACGCCGGTCAAGCTGGTGCTGGAAGTCCCCGCGAAGTGATGCCGAACCGAACCGCGAGAGCCATCATGCGACCCATTCGCTACCGCCCCGCCGCGCTGCTCCTGACCGGCGCCCTGCTGTCCTCCCTGGCCGCGTGCGGGCAGCCGTCCACGCCCGCCCAGATTCAGAAGCCGGACGAGCCGGCCCCCGTCACGATCGCCCGCGGCAAGGGGGACGACGCGGCCGCGAAAGACGAGCCGAAGAAGGAAGAGGCCGGCGACGGCTTCCACTTCCCCGACGACAAGGGCGGTCAGATGCTCGCCAAGGTGCTGCCGCCGGAGGACAAGGCGCCGGGGGGGAATGAGAACGTGGCATCGGGGCCGAAGCGATTGCCCGGGGTGCCGGGGCTGGAACACCCGTCGGTCCCGCTGGGCCCCAACCAGGGGCAGGTGCCGCGCCTGCCGGCAGGCCGCATGGGACCGCCGCTGCGGCCGCGTCCGTTGCCCGACGCGCTGCCGCTGTCGGGGTCGCGACCGGAGCCGCCGCAGGAATTGCAGTTCCCCGCCGGCGACCGCGTCCGCCTGCCGGGGCCGGACGTGAACCAGCCGGCGCCGCTGCCGGTGCTGGCGACGCCGGCGCCGGACCGCTCCGGGTCCGACGACCCGACCGCCGACCTTTCCTCCGCGGCGGCCCAGGGTGCCGCGATGCCGGCGCGGGCGACGCCGGCGCCCTTCGCGAAGGTTAGCCTGCCCGATCCGTTTGAGAACCGCAACGCTGTCCGCTTCCGCGAGGCGCCGCCGGAGAAGGGCGACCCGGTGACCGCGGCGCCGAAGCCGCCGGGGAAGTAGCCGTCGGGGGCGCTATACTCGCGCCATTCGATTTCCGGTTGTTTAGCCGCCGCCCTCGGGGCGGCGCTCGCTGCGCGCCGCCCCGAGGGCGGCGGCTAAACGTCGGTTGTGCAACGGCGATGGTATCACGCGATTTCCCCTTTTCCAGGATCGTTTTGAACCCCGGCCGGCGTGCTCGCCGGACAGGATCATCTTCAGGGCGACGAGACGGCGGCGCCGCCCGCGTCCAGCACATTTCCGCCGCCGTCCCGGCTTAGAAGCGGTTTCAAAACGTGGGGCAGGCCGGCGGCCTGCCCCACGTGTTGAAACCGCTTCTTATCCCTGGTGGTGGGCCCACACCGCGTCCTCGTACAGGGCGAGCATCCGCGGCAAACACACCTCCAGGCTGTAGCGCTCTCGTACCATCTCCACGCCGGCCCGCCCCAGGTGCTTGTAGTCCTGCGGCGCGTCGAGCACCTGCCCCGCCGCCGCCGCCAGCCCGTCGATGTCGAAGAAGTCCGCCAGCAGGCCGTTCTTGCCGTGCTCGACGACCTCGCGCACCGGCGGCGTGTTCGAGGCCAGCACCGTCGTCCCGCAGGCCAGGGCGTTCAGCAGCGACCAGGACAGCACGAACGGCACCGTCAGGTAGATGTGCAGGTCGCTCAGGGCGAAGAGCTGCGCCAGCGTGCCGACCGGCACCGGGCCGGTAAAGACGAAGCGCGACAGGTCGTACTCGTCGCGCGCCAGCACCCACTCCTTGAAGCTCTTGCGGCCGGTGAACTCCTCGTCGCCGCCGTAGCAGACCCGGTCTTCGCCGACGACCACGAACAGCACGTCGCGGCGGCGCTGGCACAGGCGCCGGGCCACCTGCATGAAGATGTCGAAGCCGCGGATGCTCTCCATGCCGCGCGAGACGTAGGTCACCACGCGCACGTCGTCCGCGATGGCGCGGTCGCCGATCCGGCGCGGCACCCCGGTCAGCGGCCGCCAGATGCCGGTGTCCAGGCCGTCGAAGATCGTGCGGATCTTGTCCTGAAAGAGGCGCGGGAAGAGTGATCGCTGCCAGCGCGTCGGGCTGTAGCCGACGTCGCAGTTCTCCAGGTCCATCAGCGCCACTGCGTTGCGGGCGCGGGCGCGGAGGCGGTTGATGGCCGGGTAGGGGAAGTCGGGCCGGAAGTCCATGTCCGCCCCGCGCGTCCGGTAGTAATACTCGAAGTAGTTCACCATGGCGCAGTCGTACAGCTCGCGCAGAAAGATGGTGGACAGGAATCCGGAATGGGCGACGACCAGGTCCGGCCGGACGTCGGGGCGCGCCTCCAGCGCCTCGTAGAGGGCGTGCGAGTGCCAGATGGCGTTCTCGAAGGTGCGGCTGCAATAATGGTTCTCGGCGCGGGCGCCGCCCTTGAGGTGATACTGGATGCGCTCGACGCCGCCGGCGGTGCCGGGCGCCTGCTGCGACAGGAAGGTGCAACGGAAGCCGTGCCGCTGCGCCAGGTAGCCGGCGACGTGGCCGAACTGCGCCGGGAAATTCTGGTGGATGAACAGGACGTGCATGGGCCGCACTTCTCGGGAAAGGGATGCACCGCAAATGCGCCCATCCTACAATGAGCAGGGCGCCCCAGGCTACCCCGCGGCCCCGAAACTCTGTCTGCCTTCCCATGCGTATCCTCTTCGCCATCCCCCACTACGTCCGCCCGGCCGGGGAAGGGCGCTACGCTGAGCGCCATCATGGCGCCCTCGACACTGGCCCGGAGCCGCGCGTCGCCGCCCTGGCCGCCTGCCTGACCGGCCTGCACCAGCTCTTCCAGCCGGCGCACTCCACCATCGACCACGGCCGCCGCCTCGCCCATGTCGTCGCGGCCGCCGTGCCGCACCAGGTGGAGGTCGTCCTCTGCACGACGCGCGGCCATCACGTCCTGGATCGGCTGCCGGTGGGATCCCGCTATTACACGCACACCGACACCGGGGCGGCGCCGGAATTGCTCGGCTTCGCCTGCCACGACGTGCTGCGCGACCGGCTGGGCCAGTACGATTACTACGGCTACCTGGAAGACGACCTCGTGCTGCACGACCCCGCGTTCTTCGTCAAGCTCGCCTGGTTCAACGCCGCGGCGGGCGACGACAAGCTGCTGCAGCCCAACCGCTTCGAGGCGGGACTCAACTACCTGGTCCCCAAGGTCTACGTCGATGGCGAACTGAGCCCGCAATGCACGGCCCCGTTCCAGAACGTCAACGACGCGCCGCCGCAAACGCTGGAGGTGCTGGGCCGACCCGTCGTCTTCGAGCGGACGCTGAACCCGCACTCGGGTTGCTTCTTCCTCAACGCCCGTCAGATGGCCCAGTGGGCTCGGCAACCGCACTTCGCCGACCGCCAATCGCGTTTCATCGGGCCGCTGGAAACGGCGGCGTCGCTGGGGATCATGCGTACCTTCAAGGTCTACAAACCCGCCCTGGCCAACGCCGACTTCCTGGAGGTCCAGCACCACGCCACCGGCTACCTGGCCCAGCTGCGCCTGCGGCCGTGAGCCGCTTGCGGCTTCGCATTCACGCTAAGCCGCAAGCGGCCTGGGGCAAGCCAAAGGAGTCGTCCTCATGACCGCGCCGGCCGACCCGTTCGCCCGCGCCTGGGAGCACCACCAGGCCCGCGACTACCAGCGCGCGGAGGAAATCTACCGCCGCCTCCTCCGCGCCGAGCCGCGCGGCGCCCGGATCTGGTTCGCCCTGGCTCAGCTCTGTGAGGCGGACGGCCGGCCGGTCGAGGCCGCCGCCTGCTTCCGCCAGGCCCTGGAGATCGACCCGCGCCAGCCGGAGGGTCATTTCCAGCTCGGCAAGGTCCTCTCGCAGCAGGGTAAGTTCGCCGAGGCCGAGGCCGCCTATCGCCGTTGTCTGCAATTCCAGGCCGACCACGTCGCGGCCCTGGTCAACCTCGGCTTCGTCCTCGGCGAGCTGGAGCGACACGACGAGGCGAAAACCTGTTACGAACAGGCCCTACGGCACCGCCCCGACTTGGCCGAGGCCCATCACAACCTGGGCAACCTCATCCGCGAGCAGGGTCAGCTCGACCAGGCCCTGGCCCATTACGACGAGGCGCTGGAGCTGAGCCCCGACCACGCCGAGGCCGCCTGGAACCGCGCCCTCATCTGGCTGCTGCGCGGCGACTACGAGCGCGGCTGGCCGGCCTATGAGTGGCGCTGGCGCTGCAAGCGGACCACCACGCTGCCGGCCTACACGCAGCCGCGCTGGGACGGCTCGCCGCTCGACGGCCGGACGATCCTCCTCTATGGCGAGCAGGGGCTCGGCAACACGCTTCACTTCGTCCGCTACGCCCCGCTGGTCAAGGCCCGCGGCGGACGGGTGATCGTGCAGTGCCAGAACGCCCTGCTGCGGCTGCTGTCGCGCACCCCCGGCATCGACGGCCTCGTCGGCTGGGGCGCCACGCCGCCGCCTTTCGATCTCTGGATCCCCCTGATGAGCCTGCCGGCCCTGTTCCACACGACCCTGGAAACGATCCCCGCCGCCGTCCCTTACGTCTTCCCCGACCCCGACCTCGTTGTGTACTGGCGCCGGCAGCTGGCCCCCGTCCGCGGCTTTCGGGTGGGCATCTCCTGGCAGGGGAGCCCCCGGCACGCCTGGGACCGGCACCGCTCCGTCACGCTGGAGAAGTTCGAGCCGCTGGCCCGAATGGATGGTATCCGCCTCGTCAGCCTCCAGAAGGGCCCCGGCAGCGATCAGCTCCGCGCCATGGGCGGCCGGTTCCCCGTCCTCAGCCTGGGCGAGTTGCTGGACGAGGCTTCGGGGCCCTTCATGGACACTGCGGCCGTGCTGGCCAATCTCGATTTGGTCGTCTGCGTCGATTCGGCCCTGGCCCACCTGGCCGGGGCGATGGGCGTGCCCGCCTGGCTGGCCCTGACCTACACCCCCGACTGGCGCTGGCTGCTCGGCCGCGCCGACAACCTCTGGTATCCGACGCTGCGCCTGTTCCGGCAGCCGACCCTCGGGGACTGGCCCGGCGTCTTCCGGCGGATGGCCGAGGAGCTGCCTGGGGAGATGGCCGCCCGGCCGCCCCGGCAGCGCCTCTACGTCGAGGTGGCTCCGGGCGAGTTGCTCGACAAGATCACGATCCTGGAGATCAAGAACGAGCGCATTACCGACGAGGCGAAGCTGCGCAACATTCGGCAGGAGCTGGCGGAGCTGGCGGCGGTACGGCAGGAGGCGCTGCCGTCGTCGCGGGAATTGACCGAGCTGGCGGGGCGGCTCAAGGCGGTCAACGAGCGGCTGTGGGAAATCGAGGACGCCATCCGCCGCTGCGAGCAGGGGCAGGACTTCGGCCCGCGCTTCATCGAGTTGGCCCGCTCGGTCTACCACGAGAACGACCGCCGCGCCGCCCTGAAACGGGCCGTCAACGAGGTGCTGCACTCCCGATTGTTCGAGGAGAAGTCCTATCCCGGCTACAACCCCTCCTGATCCTGCCCCTTTGGCGACCCCTGCCGGCTTGCCCGGCAGGTGAAGGAGGTCGATGGCTAGAGGAGATGCGGAAAAATGGTAGTTACTCCCCCCCGGTTCTAGCCAACCGACCTGATTCACCTGCCGGGCAAGCCGGCAGGGGTCTACCGCGGCGGCAGCGGCGGCGGCACGGCGGCGAAGAGCGGTTGCAGGTCGGGCACCGTCTCGGCCGCGACCCAGTTGGCCATGCCCTGGCGCCACACCAGCGTGGCGCGCGTCAGCGAGCCGTCGCGTACCCGGGCCGCCAGGGCCGCGGCGTCGAACGGCCCCTGCTGCTGCCCGCCGACGCCGACGAAGTAGCCCGCCTGCGGCAGCGGCGGCGGGGCGGCCGACGGCTGCGCCGCCCCGGCCAGCTGACCGGCCATCTGGTTGCCCAGCGCCACCCCCGCGGCCAGCCCCATGCCGGCGCCCGCCATGCCGCCGGGGTTCTTCGCCGCCTCGGGAATGGCGTTGGCCGTCTGGTACTTCGTGTACTGGTCGAGGTTGCCCAGCACGCCCATCTGCGTCCGCTTGTCCAGCGCCTGCTCCACCTCCTGCGGCAGCGAGATGTTCTCGACGAAGAACGCCGTCAGCGCCAGCCCCATCGACGCCAGGTCCGGCCGGATGCGGTCCTGGACGATCTTGCCGATGGTGTCGTAGTTGCCCGCCAGGTCGAGGACGGCGATCTTGAGCTGACCCACCGCATCGACGAAGCGCGAGACGATGACGTTGCGGAGCTGGTGGGCGATCTCGTACGTCTCGAACGACGGGTCGGTGGCCACGAGCTGCTTGAGGAAGGTGCCGGGGTCGCTGACGTGCATGGCGTAGGTGCCGAAGGCGCGGACGCGCACCGGGCCGAACTCGGGGTCGCGCAGCATGATCGGGTTCTGCGTGCCCCACTTCTGATCGGTCCATTGTCGCGTGGAGATGAAGTAGACCTCGGCCTTGAACGGCGAGCTGAAGCCGTACTTCCAGCCCTTGAGGGTGGACAGGATGGGCATGTTTTCCGTGTGCAGGGTGTACATGCCGGGCTTGTAGACGTCGGCGAGCTGCCCTTCGTTAACGAAGCAGGCCGCCTGCCCTTCGCGGACGGTCAGCTTCGCCCCCATCTTGAGTTCGTTGTTATAGCGCGGGAAGCGGTACGCGAGGATCTCGTTGTGCGACGGCTCGGTCCACTCGATGATGTCGATCAACTCGCCGCGCAGCTTGTCCCAAAGGCTCGCCATGGCAGTCATAACCCCTTTGTTTTGAATCAGTTGCGGCACAATCGCTTTTCCGAACGCACCGTTCTTTACACCCTACGATTTTTCTGCTATACCGGCAACCCGCCTGAACGTCATCCGTCCAGAGGAGTTACATCGATGCCACGCCGTCCGTGAAAGGCAGGAAGGCGGGCGACCACCTCTTCCCGACACGTTCGGGACGGCGGTACGAGGACAGACACCTGGTCGGCTGTTTCAAGGCAATACGGGAGCGGACAGGGCTACAGCATTTAATTCCGTATGTCTATAGGCACACATTTGCGACACGGTGGCTGAAAAAGGGCGAGAGTGTGGAGGTGCTGGCGACACTCTTGGGCAACACCCCCGCCGTCATCATGCACCACTACTCCCACCTACTCCATGAACACGAAGCCTTGCGGGCGCACCTGGAACGAGTTAGAGGGGGAAGTTAGTGCGGGCCTAGTTCTACTGTAACCCTTTTTCCTCCGGCGGCGCCCGCGTTGGGGGCGGCGTGCCGCGCCGGGGTGGAAACTCCTTGGTCCGCTGGTGCCAGTGATAGATGCGCGCCTCCTCGTTACGCCGCAGCACGCGGTTGATCTC
>DATFNV010000491.1:0-18456 GCA_035266225.1 Gemmataceae bacterium | reverse complement strand
AAGCACCGCCCCCTAACAGCCCGTTGAAAAAGGCATCCAGAAGCTGAAGCTCGACCAATCATGCTCGCAGGAAATTCACTTGAGCTTGAGCTTTGGAACGACTTTTTCAACGGGCTGTTAGACGCGACGGACAGTGTCCTTACGGTTTCGTGGAGCCCCAATGGCCATTTCGTCCTCTCGGGGAGCGAGGACAAAACGCTACGGCTCTGGGACGTGGCCAGCGGCAAGTGCCTCCGCACGCTCGACGAGAGGCGCAAGGGCTATGCGTTTTCCGTGTCTGTGTTCTCCGTCTCGTGGAGCCCCGACGGCCGCTTCATCCTCACAGCGAGCGAGGACAAGCCGCTGCTAATGTTGGGCACAATCATAAAGAGCGAGGACAAAACGCTGCGACTGTGGGAGGTGGCCAGTGGCAAATGCCTCCGCACGTTCAAGGGGCACACGTACTCGGTGACCTCAGTGTCCTGGAGCCCCGACGGTCGCTTTGCCCTCTCAGGGAGTTGGGACAAGACGCTGCGGCTGTGGGAGGTGTCCAGCGGCAAGTGCCTCCGCACCCTCGAGGGGCACACCAAGCGTGTGAACTCGGTGTCCTGGAGCCCTGACGGCCGCTTCACTCTCTCCGGCAGCGATGACCTCACGCTGCGACTGTGGGAGGTGTCCAGCGGCAAGTGCCTCCGCGCCTTCGAGGGGCACACGGGCTATGTGAACTCGGTCTCGTGGAGCCCCGACGGCCGCTTCGCCCTGTCCGGCAGCGATGATACGCTGTGGCTGTGGGATGTGTTCAGCGGCAAGTGCCTCCGCATCTTCGAGGGGCACACGGATCGTGTGAACTCGGTGTCCTGGAGCCCTGACGGCCGCTGCGCCCTCTCCGGAAGTAGGGACCACACGCTACGACTGTGGGAGCTGGACTGGGAGTTTGAACCGAACCAGCCGGCGGGCTGGGACGAAGGCGCGAGGCCGTTCCTCACCGTGTTCCTGACCATTCACACGCCCTACGCCGGTGGCATGATCCGTCGGGACAAGCCGGCCTGGACCGAGGATGACTTCCGTCGCTTGCTCGACAGGCTCGGCTGCGCCGGTTACGGCTGGCTGCGGCCGGAAGGCGTCCGTCGCGAACTGGAGAAGATGGCCGCCACCTGGCAAGGCCCGCCGCCGCTGGGGTGATCGGGTAGAATCAGCTGCGACACTGGAGGAATGAATGATGACCCCTCAATCCTTGCTAACGGAACCCAGCCGCGTGGACGAACCGCGGGCCGCCCAGGAGTATTCCGACGTGTTGAGCCAGGTCGCCGCCGAAGGCAAACCGCTGATCGTCCGCCGCAACGGCGCCGACCTGGCGGCGGTCGTCCCCCTGGAGTACCCGGAGTTGCTGCGCGAAGTCGCCACCCGGCAGGCAGTGGAACAGCGGGCGGCGCAAATCGATTGGGACCGTGTGCCGCAGACGCAGCGACCTGGCCCCGGGCTGGGCAAGGGGATGATTACCTTCATCGGCCCGGACTTTGATGCTCCGCTGGACTGTATGAAGGAGTACACGGAGTGAACCTCCTTGTTCTCTGTGGTGAACCCATTCAAGGAGTCCCTCGATGTCTACCGTCACGCTTGAAGAAGCCCAGGCGCATCTGTCAGAACTGATCGACCATCTCCAACCGGGGGAAACTCTGGTCATCACCCGGAACGAAAAGCCGGTGGCTCGCCTGCTGGTTGAGGAGTTGCCGAAGCGGAAACCCCGCAAGGCCGGGAGTGCGAAGGGGATGTTGACCATCATTCAGGACGATGACGAACACCTCAAGGACTTCGAGGAGTACATGCCGTGAGAGTCCTGCTCGACACGCATACCTTCCTCTGGTTCATCCTGGACGATCCGCAGATGAGCGCGTCGGCCAGGACGCTGATCGAAGATCCCGCGAACGATGTCGAAGTCAGCCCGGCGAGCTACTGGGAAATCGCCATCAAGATCGGCAAGGGCAAGTACGCCCTGCCTGAACCCTACGAGACGTTCATGGAGCGGCAGATCACGACAAACGACTTCCGCATTCTTCACATTCTGCCGAAGCACACGAGCGTTCTGACCACGCTGCCGCCGCATCACAAAGACCCGTTCGACCGCCTGCTGGTCGCCCAGGCGATGGTCGAAGCGATCCCGATAGTCAGCGTGGACGTGGCCCTGGACCCGTATGGTGTGACCCGCCTGTGGTGACGGGAGAGGTAGGGCGATCCGCGTGAAGCACCATGACTGAAGGAGAGTCGGGAGGTGGCGAGGTGGTTCAGGTGAGGCGTAACCGTTGCCGACCCCGTTCGTCTGCCGGTGCCTGCCGGTTCGCACCATGCCCCGTTTCGACTTCCCGCTCATCGAACCGGAGACTCACTCATGCGTGGCATCGGCCTGTTGAAATGCATCGGCAAGATCCTCGTTCGTGCCGGGGGCAATGCTGTCGGCTTTGGCGTCGCTGGCGATCTCGCCGTCGGCATCGGCGAGGAAGCCTGGAAGGAGTGGAACCGCGAGAAGAACGAGCAGCAGCGGCGGGCCGAGGTCGAGGCCATCGTCCGCATGGCGGCGGACGAGTTTCGCCAGCAGGTGGCCGATGTGGTCCGCGAGGTCGCCGCCGGCCAGTCCGTGGCCGTGCAGCAGCAGGTGTCGCGCTGCCTCGAAGAGTTGCCCGATCTGCTGCGCCTGTCGCTGCGGCGGCCGGAAGACCCCAGCGGCCTGAGCGTCCCGCCCGCCCTGCCGCTGCGGCAAGCGCAGGATCTCGTGTCGCTGCTGCGGCCGACGGCCGACCCGCCTCCCGCCACCGTCACCCTCACGCAGATCGCCGGCCCGCTGCAAGGCCGGCAAGTCGTCTTCACCGAGCGCGCGTCCTGCATCCTCGGCCGCGACGACGACTGCGACCCGCATTTCCCCACGGACAGCAAGGAGCACGAGGTACACCGGCTCATCTCGCGGCACCATTGCCTCATCGACGTCAACCCGCCGGACGTCTGCGTGCGCGACCTCGGCAGCCGCAACGGCACCTTCGTCAACGACGACATGATCGGACAGCGCAAGACGGAAGAGGAACGCGGCAAGCCGCTCCCGGAGCGCGCTCTCAAGGACGGCGACGAACTGCGGCTCGGCCACCGTGAATCCGCCGTCTTCCGGGTGAGCATCATCGTGCCGGCGCGGTGCCTGGAGTGCGGCACGGCCATTGCGGACGATGGCAAGGCGGCCTGCGAACTGTCGCCGGGCGTCTACCGCTGCCCGCGCTGCCGGGCAAAGGCCGCGGCCGCCGGTCGGCCGCAACCCGGGCGCACCTGCACCCGCTGCGGCCGGGACGTCAGCGGCGAGGCGGGGGCCGACCGGCCCGGCGAGTTCGTCTGCGCCGCCTGTCGCACCGCCTCTGACCGGCCGACCGTCTCCGGGTACACCATCCTTGGCAAGCTGGGCCAGGGCGGCATGGGGGCGGTGTGGAAGGCCCGGCACGAAGAGAGTAAGCGACTGGTGGCCATCAAGGTCATGCTGCCGCAGGTGGCAGCCGACGAGCGCGCGGTCAAGCAATTCCTGCGCGAGATGGCCCTGACGCGGATGCTCAATCACCGCAACGTCGTCCGCCTGTGGGACGCCGGCTACTCGCAGGGTACCTTCTTCCTGACGCTGGAGTTCTGTGACGGCGGCAGCGTGGCCAACCTGCTGCGGCAGCGCGGCGGAACGCTGCCGGCGGACGAGGCGGTCGAGATCACCCTGCAAGCGCTGGAGGGGCTGCACCACGCCCACACCGGGCTCGGGCCGGGCAAGGTGCTGGTCCACCGCGACATCAGCCCAGACAACCTGTTCCTGTCCGGCCAGGGAAGTGCTCGGGTCGTCAAAGTGGGCGACTACGGCCTGGCCAAGGCGTTCGATGACGCTGGCTTGAGCGGCTCGACGCGCACCGGAGAAGCGGCCGGCAAGCCGTACTTCATGCCGCAGCAGCAGGTCATCCACTACAAGAAGGTCGGCCCGGAGGTGGACGTGTGGGCGATGGCCGCGTCGCTGTACTGCATGCTGACCGGGTTCGTGCCGCGCAACTTCGAGGGCCGCGACCCGTGGATCGCTGTGCTGGAGACGGCGCCGGTGCCGATCCGCGAGCGGAAGGCGTCGCTCCCGGCAAAGCTAGCGGTGGTGATCGACCAGGCCCTGGTGGACAGCAAGGATCTGCACTTCCGGACGGCGGCCGCGTTCCTGGACGCCCTGGAGGAAGCCGTGTGAAGACTGTTCATACGTGTATCCGAGAAGAGCGGCCGGTATCGGGAGTTTCGGCAGGCGGAGCCTGCCCTACGGCCGTAGGGCAGGCTCCGCCTGCCGAACCAGACAACAGCTCCAGGCGCGTGTAGGAGAGCCGGCCCGCTACAGCAATCCGTATTCCTGCAGCGTCTTCCGCACCTTCGCCTCTCCGGCGGCATCGAGCGGCGTCATCGGCAGCCGCAACTCGCCGGTGCCGCGGCCGAGCAGCTTCATGGCCGCCTTGATCGGGATGGGGTTCGTCGCCACGCCGAGCGTGTCGCGGCACAGCGGGAACAGCTTGCGGTGCCAGCGCTGCGCCTCCTCCACCCGGCCGGCCAGGCACGCCGTCACCAGGGCCTTCATGTCGCGCGGGACGATGTTGCCGACCACCGAGACGACGCCGCGGCCGCCGATGCTCACCAGCGGCAGGGTGAGGCTATCGTCGCCGCTGAGGAGGGTCAGGTTCGTCGTCAGCACGATCTGCGAGGCCTGATCGAGCGAGCCGGTCGCTTCCTTGATGCCGACGATCGTGGGGATCTCGGCCAGACGGGCGATCGTCTCCGGCAGGATGTTCGAGCCGGTGCGGCCGGGGATGTTGTACAGGACGATGGGCAGGTCAACGGCCTCGGCGACGGCGGCGAAGTGGCGGTAGTAGCCCTCCTGGGTCGGCTTGTTGTAGTACGGGCCGACCATCAGGGCGCCGTCGGCGCCGGCCCGCTTGGCGAACTTCGTCAGGCGGATGGCCTCGCGCGTACTGTTGGAGCCGGTGCCGGGCATCACCTTGATGCGGCCGCGCGACCGTTCCACGACGGCGGCGATGACGTGCTCGTGCTCGTCATGGTCCAGCGTCGGCGATTCGCCGGTGGTGCCTACGGGGGCCAGGCAGTCGGTGCCCTGTTCGACGTGCCAATCGACCAGCCGGCCCAGGTCGTCGAAGTCGATTTCGCCGCCCTTGAACGGCGTTACCAGCGCCACCGTCAAGCCCGCGAATTGTTCGCCCTTCGTCTTCGCCATGTGACACCGTCCTCCGTAGGGACGGGCGTCTCGCCTGTCCCTCCGCGAACCAGGGACAGGCGAGACGCCCGTCCCCACGGTCGTTGTGACTGGTTTCTTGATCCGGCGTCATTTTGGCAAGGGTCGCGCAAGAATCGGGCGCGGTACACGAATAACTCAATAGGGCAGCCCTCCCGACGCGCTCGTTTTTTGCGTTCGCGGACGAGTACGAGGATGGTGTGATGAGTCTGGAACAGCTATTCCAGTCCCTGGAATCGGGCCTGTTCAATTTCGGCCGGCAGCTGTGCCGCGACCGACAGGCCGAGGTGCGTGACGAGGCCGATGGCGTCAGCGCCGACCTGGGGCGCGAGCGGGCCGCCCTGCGCCGCTGCCGCGACGAGATGGCCCATCTCCGCCAGCGCGTCAAGGCGAATGAGGCTCGCGCCGCCCTGCTGGCCTCCCGCGTCGAGTCGTTCGTCTACGTCCACGACGGCCCCAGCGCCTACGACCACGCCCTGGAGTTGGACAACACCCGTCGCCGCCTCGTCGAGGATCGCGAAGGCCTGCGCCGGGCCCTCCGCTTCGAGCGCGAGTCTCTCGAGTTGATCCGCGAGCTGGAGCACTGCTACGACGAGCTGCAGGACAAGCTCGGCCGCCGGTAGCGCCCGCGATACAATCACCGCATGTCCGCCGCCAAGGCCGTCGCCGTCGTCTGCTACCTGGTTGCCCTGGGTGGCACCGCCGCGTTTGCCGGCCTCGTCCTCCTTCTCGGCCTCGACCTCCGCCCCGACCCCGTTTCCCTCGCACACCCCTGGTTCATCAATGTCGGCTGGCTCCTCGTGTTCGGACTCCAGCACAGCGGCATGGTCCGGGCGGGGTGGAAGCGCGTTTGGACGCGGGTCGTGCCTTCCCACCTGGAGCGGTCGGTCTATGCGGCGCTCTCCGGGTTGATCCTCGCGGGGATGGCCCTCACCTGGCAGCCGCTGGTCGGCGATCCCGCGTGGTGCGCCCCGCGGGGGCTCGTCGTGCTGCCGCTCATGGCCGCGGTCGGCCTCGCCTGGGTGAGCCTGCGCTTCGATCATCTCGGACTGTTCGGCATCCGCCAGGCGTGGGAGCAGGGGCGTGAGCCGGCCGCCGATCACCTGCTGGTCGTCGGTCCGTATCGGTTCGTCCGCCACCCGCTGATGGCGTGCCTGCTCGCGTTCCTGTGGACTCAGCCGGTCATGCCGCCGGCGCTGCTTCTGCTCAGTGGCGGGCTGACCGCGTACATCCTCCTCGGGGTGCTGCTGGAGGAGCGCGACCTGCGGCGGCGGTTCGGGCCGGCCTACGCGGACTACCGCAGGCGGGTGCCGATGTTCCTCCCGTGGCGGCGACCCGCTCCGCCCGCGACCTATCGGGGGGAATCCGCATGATCCCGCCCGACGTCCGTGCCGTCTTCTTCGACGCCGTCGGCACCCTCATCCACCCCGAGCCGGCCGCGGCCGTCGTCTACACGGCGGTGGGGCAGTCGCTCGGGAGCCGGCTCACGACGGCCGAGGTCGCCGCGCGCTTCCGGATCGCGTTCGCTCGGCAAGAGGCATTGGACCTGGCCCACGGCTTGCGGACGAGCGAGGAGCGCGAGCGGCAGCGCTGGCGGCACGTCGTCGCCGAGGTGCTGGATGACGTTTGCGACCCGGCACGTTGTTTCGAGGAGTTGTTCGCGCACTTCGGCCGGCCCCAGGCGTGGCGCTGCGACCCGGAGGCCGCGGCGCTGCTCCTTCAACTGGAACGACAGAGTTACCTCCTGGGGATGGCGTCGAACTATGACGCCCGGCTGCACGGCGTCGCGGCGGGGATGCCCGAGCTGCGGCCGCTACGGCACATCGTCATCAGCTCCGAGGTAGGGTGGCGCAAGCCGGCGCCGCAGTTCTTCGGCGCCCTCTGTGCGCGAGTCGATTTGAACCCTGCGGAGATTCTCTTCATCGGTGATGATCGCGGGAACGATTACGAGGGGGCGACGGCCGCGGGGTTGCGAGCGGTGCTGGTCGGGGTCGGCGGGTTGCGGGATGTGATCGTTTAGGAACTGGTCTTGGTCGGCGCCCGCGGAACTGGTATAGCCCGCGCCCGGAGGGGACGGACCATGAAGCGGATCGCGCCGGCCTGTCTGTTGCTGTTGGCGGGATGCACCTCGGCCCCGGTCGCCGACCTGATGGACTGGCTGTCGCCCGGCCGGCTGGACCCGGCGCCCGGCTACCACGGCGGCGTCGGCCTGCAGCAACCCACTCCGCCGCCACCCCCCGTTCCCCCGCCGGCCGACAGTCCACTCCCGCCGCCGGTGCCGCAGACAGAGCTTCCCCCCACCCCCTGACCTAACGCCCGTACAGCCCGACGATGCTCGCCGACTGCTCGCGCTCCTGGAGCCAGGTCGCCACCTCGTCGGTCTCTTTCTGCAGCGCCTCGATGCGCCGGCGCTCCTCGCGCAGGGCGTCGGCCACGTCGCCGGGTAGCGGGGCGTAGACCGCTGCCAGTGACGCCTGCAAGCGCTTCTCCAGTTGCCGGCGAAACTCGGCGCGGATGTTCCGCCAGCGCAGCGGCAGGAGCAGGGTGAGCAAAATGTGCAGGATGATCAGGACCACCAGCGTCACGGCGGGTGGAAACAAGGCGTCGGCGGCTTCGACGTGATACTTCTTGTCCTGGGGGTCGCAGATCCGCCACAGCAGCACCAGGCAGGCCACGAGCAAGGCCAACGTCGGCAGCCAGTCGGCCAGGAAGACGAGACTGCTCTGCACCCAACGGCGGACGCCCTTCGGGTTGGACCACTGCTGCTCGACATCCTGCATCACTTCCACCAGGGCCTGGGCGTAGCGCGCCCGCCAGTCGATCTTCGTGGCCGCCTCCACCGGCTCGGTCAGCAGCGCCAGCGGAAAGCCGCGGGCGTCGGCCTCGATGAGCAGGCGGTTGGCCAGGGCGCGGCCGCGGGCGTCGAGGTGCCGGCTGGAGGCCATGTCACTGCACGCGCGCGAGAACGTCGTCAGGTCCCACGACGCCGTCGGCGTCACCTGCGCTTGCTGCGATTTCGGCAGGAAGGGGATGCGGTCGCGCAGCGAGGTCGTGGCGTAGCGGGCCCGCGTGAACAGGCCGAGGTAGACCGCCATCAGCCCGTGGAAGCGCCGGTGGCCCTCGACCGTGAAGTGATGCTCGATCTCGCCCTGGTAGGGCTCCAGCGTGTTGAGCAGCACCCCCGCAGAGGCTCGGGCCTCCTCCTCGAACTCCCCGTCCCAGGCGGCCAGCGTCTGCCGAGCCGTGTCGGCCAGGTCCGGCGGGCAGGCGCCCGTGAGCGTCTGCTGAAGGTGGTGCAGCGTCTGGCTGACGCCGCGCGCCTTGATCGCCTCGACCTCCAACCGCGTCAGCCCCATCTCCAGCCAGTACACGAGGTCGAGGAACTGCTCGTCCTCGGGCGGCTCGGGGGTGCCGTTGCCGGACGCCTTATCGACCCAGTGCTGGGCGCAGGTGCGGAATAGCAGTGGCGACTGGAAGCCCTCACTCTGCAGGTCGCGGAGCAGGTCCTCGTCGGGCCGCAGCCCCTGGGCGCCGGCGTGCTGGCAGCGGTCCCATTTGTTCAGGACGAAGGCGAAGGCCCGCCGCCGCCGCTGTGCCAGGAACAGCTCCCAGCCGAGCTTGTCGTGATACTTCTCCTGCGATCCGACGTAGAGGACGATGTCGGCGACCGGCAACAGGCGCAACAATTTCTCACGGTTGGCAATGTCGTTACTATCGAGGTCGGGGGTATCGACGATGACCTTCTGCTCCAACCCGGGCCGGTCGTGCGGCACCAGGCGGCAGTGGCGCAGGGCGGGGTCGAGCCGGTCGGCGTGGACCGTCTCGTGGTAGTAGACGACGGGGTCGCGCGTGGTCGGCCTTTGGAACGAGGCCTGGGCGATGCCGCCGCCGGCGAGGGCGTTGAGCAGGGTTGATTTGCCGACGCCGGTGCCGCCCATGAGCATGACGACCAGCAGCGGCTGCTCCACGTCGAGGGCGTCGGCCTCCCGGCGCAGGTCGTTGGCGACCCCTTCGAGGGCGGCCCGCGTCATGGTCGCCGGCGGTTGGCGGTGCCGGCCGTCGAGCCAGGCGCGCAGGGATCGCTCCAGCCCGCGCAGCGCGGGCGCCAGGGTGCGAAGGAGGGGCTCGCTCTTGGTCGCGTCGGCGGTGGTCATCTTCCTTCCGCAATCCCACGGGCTTGCCCCGTGGATGGTTAGGCTCGCCGCTAGAGGCAAGGGAGGAGAAAAAAACTCTTTCCCTCCTCCGCCTGTAGCAGCAAACGTGAGGGACCACGGGGCAAGCCCGTGGCATCTGTCAGGCAGGGGAGGAGAAAAAAACTCTTTCCCTCCTCCGCCTGTAGCAGCAAACGTAAGGGACCACGGGGCAAGCCCGTGGCATCTATCACCGTCCTGCGGGGGCCGCCAGTCGGTCGTTCACTACCTGATGGAGCTGCCGGATCGATTCCGGCAGGCGTCGCAGGGCCAGCTGCAGCCGCTCGAAGGCCGAGCCGCCGGTCGCCGGCCACTCGATGAGCCACTCCGCCAGCGGCCCCGAGATGTGTTCCGCCATCAGGGCCTGCTGCCGCTCCCGGGCCACCTCCCGCTGGTTATCGACGTACTGTTTGCCGAGCAGCTCGACCAGCTGCTGCGTCACCGCGGTGGCCAGGGGCACCAGGAGGAAGTCGAGCGCCCAGGTGTGGCCGGCGGTGACGACGGCGCCCGCGAGGGCGGCCACGTCCAGGGCCAACTTGCTGCCGCGCAGGCTGTTGAGCAGGATGGGCTTCTTCTCCAGCTCCTCGTAGATGGCCCGGGCGGTGTGATCGACCTCGCTGGCCAGGGCGAGTTGGTAGCCGCGGAAGCCCTGCTCGAAGCGCTCGCGCGCCCCCTCGGCGAGGCCGCTGGCGAAGCCCTTCTCGACGTGGGCCCACAGCGGGTGGGCGTCGGCCCGCCGCGCCGCCTCCTTGTGCAGCAGGTCGAGCCAACCGGCGAGCGCCTCGGCGAGGACCGGCTGCTCGGGCAGCGGCGGCGCCTCGGGGCGGGTCAGCGCCTTGACCACCAACCCCTTGAGCAGGCGGTACGGCGTCCGCGCCACCCACAGAGGTACGCTGAGGATCTTGCCGATCCCGGGCATCTCCAGAAGGTCGATCAGCCGCACCAGCGCCTCGTCGAAGTGCTGGAACTTCGAGCTGGTCAGGTACTCGCGGCGGTAGCGGAGGTCGAACTCGGCGCGGCCGGTGAGGACCAGGTCGCGCCAGGTTTGCAGGGCGGCCACGTCTCGCCGGGCAACGGCAAGGAGGGCCTGGTGGGTGTGCAACAGGTAGTTGGCGGCGCCGGCCACGCTGCGCAGGCGGGCGGTGGCGGCGGGCCGGCCGAGGACGGCCACCTGGTTGAGCAGTGGGATGCGGTAGCGGCCGGCCATGCGGGCGGGGTCGGCCAGCTCAGCCTTCGAGAGGAACGGCACCGCCAGCACCGAGAGGACGCGGCCACGCAGCTTCGCCAGCACGTCCTTCCTGAAATGCTCGAGCAGGGCGGGGGCGTCGGCCTCGCGCATCTTCATCAGGACGGCGATCACCGGCTTGCCGGTTTGCAGCAGCAGGTCGAGGAACTGCGTCGGCACCGCGTCGTTGTAGCGCTCGTCGGAGGCGACGTAGACGAGCACGTCGGCCAGGCCGGCGATCTCCAGGAGCCGGGAGACGTAGCCGGTGGCGGCCCAGGTCGTCATGTCGGGGCAGTCCCAGATGACGAAGTCGGGCGGCAGGCCGGCGGCCCCCTCGGACGAGACGCGGCGGACCTGGTAGACGTCGGCGTCGATGCTGGCGGGGCCGGGTTTGGGGAGCAGTTGCAGGTTGCCGAGGAAGCCGGCGTGGCCGGCCCAGGTCAGCGGGCCGTTGACGCTGGTGTAGGCGATGGGGTGGCGCGTGAAGCCGGCTTGCGGGTTGGCCTCGGCGGCGGCGGCGCCGCTGAGCATGTTGGCGACGGTGCTCTTGCCGGCGCCGGCGCCGCCGACCACGCCGACGTGGATGGGCGCCGCTGGCTGGTCGTCGAGAAAGGGGCCGACGCAGTTGCGCGCCAGCGCCGCGGCGAGGCGAAGCTGGCCGGTGTGGACCGACTGCTCGGCGTGCTGGCGGCAGTGCTGCTCCAGCCAGCCGAGGTCGTCGGCCAGCTGCGTCGTCAGGGCTCGGCTGCCGTAGGGTTCCATCAGGATCCGCTCGCAGATCGGGGTGGTCGCGCCGGGATGGGCCCGGCGCTCCTCTGGATTTTACCACAGAGGGCCGCCGGCCGAAATGCGGGCTGGTGCGGGACCGCGCACACAAGCCCGAAGCGCCAGCGGGAGGATCTCCGCCTCGCTGGCGCTTCGGGCTTGTGTGCGCAACTCAGCGGTCCAGGCGGAACGATTCGAGCGGGATCGTGGTGGGTTGGCCGAGAATCAGTTCTTTCATGACGATGCCGGTCCCCAGGGAGAGTTGAATGCCGGCGCGGAAGTGGCCGGCCGCGACGGAGAGGTTCTCGACGCCGGGCACCGATCCCAGGAAGGGCAGGCCGTCGGGGCTGCCGGGGCGCAGGCCGGCCCAGCTGCGCTCCAGCGGTGCGTCCGCGAGCGCGGGCACCAGGTCGATGGCGAAATCGAGCAGGTCGCGGATGGCGACCGCGGTGGTGCGCTTGTCGAAGCCGGCGTCCTCTTCGGTGGCGCCGACCAGCACGCGGCCGTCGGGGCGCGGCACCAGGTATCGCTTGCCGAGCATGAGCACGCGGCGGCAGAGCGGCACGCCGGTGTTAAGCAGGGCGATCTGTCCACGGATGGGACGGATGCCCGGCCGCCAGCCGACCTGCCCCAGCAGGGCGTCGCTCCAGGCGCCCGCGGCGATGAGGTAATGCCCCGCCGTCAGCCGGCCGGCGGCGGTGGTGACGGCGCTGACCCGGTCGCCGTTCCGCTCGAAGCCGACGACGGCGCATTCCGGGCGCAGGCGGGCGCCCCAGGAATCACAGCCGGAGACGAGCGCCTTGACGTGACGCGGGTTCCGCAATTGTGCCGTATCCGGTAGGAGGAACGCCCTGACAAAGCGGGGCGCCAGGTTCGGCTCCAGGCGGCGGAGGTCCGGGCCGCTCAGTTCCTCACAGCGGATGCCGTCGCCGCGCCACTCCTGGTCGTCGCGGTCGTCGTGGCCGGCGAGGAGTTCCAGGCCGCCGCAGCGGAGATAGCCGTTGTCGATGCCGGTGCGCTCGCGCAGTTCCTGCGACAGCGCGGGGAAGGCGTCGGAACTGATCGCCCGGAGGCGGTCGAAGGGAGTGCGGGCGAGGGTCGGGTTGCCGGGGGGAAGGATGCCGGCGCCGGCCCAGGATGCTTCCTGGCCGAAGTCGCTCTTGTCCACGACTTCGACGCGGACCTTCTCGCGAGCCAGGTAGTAGGCGACCGTCAGGCCAATGACGCCGCCGCCCAGGATGAGGACATCGGGGTGTTGCGACATGCTGTTGTTATAGCAAGCCGCTTGCGGCTTAGCGTTCGCGCAACCGGACTGAAGCGAACGCTAAGCCGCAAGCGGCTGGTCCCAAGCGGAGAGTACCATGTATCGTTCCCGAACCTTGCGCGTCATGAGTTACAACGTCCGCCACTGCCTCGGCTGTGACGGCGTACTGTCTCCCGAGCGGATCGCCCAGGTCATCGACCTGTGCCAGCCCGACGTGGTCGCGCTTCAGGAACTCGACGTGGCCCGCGCCCGCTCCCGGTACGACGATCAGCCGGCGCTCATTGCCGGCGCCCTGGGGATGCACTGACAGTTCCACGCGGCCGTCGCGAGAGGGACGGAGCGCTACGGCGACGCCATCCTGAGTCTGCGGACCGCTCATCGGCATTATCCTCCCCGTGGCGCAGGCGGGTCAAGGCGAAACGACGATTCGTTACGCGCCTTCCGCCTCGGCCAGGAACGCGCGCACCCGCTCGTCGCCGGCCCTGTCGAACACCTGCGCCGGCGGCCCGCACTCGATCACCTGTCCTGCGAACATCACGTGAACCGTCTGCGCCACCCGCCGCGCGAAGCCCATCGCGTGCGTCACCACCACCATCGTCTGCCCCGACCGCGCCAGGTCGGCCATCACGCGCAGCACCTCGTTGGCCATGCGCGGGTCGAGGGCGCTGGTCGGCTCGTCGAACAGGATCGCCGCGGGGTGCATCGCCAGCGCCCGCGCGATGGCCACGCGCTGCTGCTGGCCGCCGGACAACTGCTCCGGCCGCGCCGCGGTGAAATCGGCCAACCCCACGCGGGCAAGCAGCGCGCGCGCCTCCTTCTCCGCATCCGCCCGCGGCCGCCCCAGGGCGAAGCGCGGCCCGGCGGTCACGTTGTCCAGGGTGCTCATGTGCGGGAACAGGTTGAACTGCTGGAACACCATGCCCAGCCGGCGGCGCAGTGCCAGCAGCACGGCCGAGTCGGCATCCGGTATCCCGCCCTCCAGGCGCAACTCGTCCACCTGCACCTCGCCCTCCTGAAACATCTCCAACCCGTTGAGGCAGCGCAGCAGCGTGCTCTTGCCGCAGCCGGACGGGCCGATGACGACCGCGACCTCGCCCTTCTCGACCGACAGCGACACGCCGTTCAGCACTCGACCCGTGCCGTAGTCCTTGACCAGATTGCGCGCCGAGATCATCGTCCCGCCCTCCGAACAATCAGACGGTTACCTTGACGGCGCGCTTCTCGAGCCGGCGCGCGACCAGCGACAGGGGGTAACTCATCAGCAGATACAGGATCGTCGTCAGTGCCGCCAGCCGCAGGATGTGGTCCGGCTCGGCGATGCGCAGCTGCTCGTAGCCGCCCGTCAATTCCGTCACCGCGACGACCGAGCAGATCGACGTGTCCTTAAACAGCGAAATGAAGTCGTTGGTAACAGGGGGCACGACGATGCGGAGGGCCTGCGGGATGATGACGTGCCGCAGGGCCGTCCAGCGGCTCATGCCCAGGGCCAGCGCCGCCTCCATTTGCCCCTTCGGCACCGCGAGGAGTCCCGCCCGCGCGTTCTCCGCCTCGTAGGCCGAATAGTTAAGAGCCAAGCCGAACAGGCCGGCCGCGAAGCCCGACAGGGTGATGCCCGCGTAGGGCAGCAGGTAGTAGATGACGTAGAACTGCAACAGGATCGGCGTCCCGCGGATCACCTCGACGTAGGCGGTCAACGGCAGCGCCAGGAAACGCGGGCCGTACAGCCGGCCGAGGCCGATGAAGAGGCCGCACAGCAGCGCCACCGGGAAGGACAGGACGGCGAGGACGACCGTCACGCCGGCGCTCTTGATCAGGAGTTCCGTCTCGTCCAGCAGCGTGCGTTCCGGCTCGACGTCTTCCGGGGGCCAGTGCTCGGCGAGTTTGGCCAGCCCCTCCTGCCGTTTGCTCCAGATGCCCTGCTTTTCGTAGATCGCTTTGAGAGTGCCGTCCTCCGTCATCTTGCGCAGGGCGTCGTTGATACGGTCGCGCAAGGCCGTGTCTTGCGGGCGCACGAAGTTGACGTAGTACCCGCGCCCAGGGACTTCCCGGTCGGCGTCGGGGAAGCGCAGGTCCTGAAAGCCGTGCTCCGCGTAGTACCCGGCGGTCAGGTCGTCCTGAACCGTCGCGTCGGCGACTCCGTTGCGCACCAGGCGCATGGCGTTGTCGGTCCCCTCCTTGAAGGCGAGGATATCGACGTCATTGGAGAACTCTCTCCTCATGTACGTTTCCGTGAGCGCGCCGCGCTGGACCGCGACCCTTTTCTTGCTGCCGTCCTTGTTCCGCTGTCGCAGGGCGTCCCAGGAGTCGATCGCTTCCTTGCCCTTGGGCGGCTCGGCGGGGACCATGAGGCGGACAGTGGCGTTGTAGTAGGGGATCGTCGAGGCCATCCGCCGCTCACGGGCCGGGGACCACTCGTAGCCGTTCAGGATGACGTCGATGTCTCCGCGCCTCAAATCCTCGGGCAAATTCTCCCAGGATTTCGACACGAACTCGCTGCGCATCCCCAACCGCCGTGCCAACTCGTTCGCCAGATCGACCTCGAAGCCGGTCAACTCGTCGTTGTCGCCCAGGTAGACGTAAGGGGCGCCGCCCTTTTCGTCGGCGCCCCAGCGGAACACGTCGGTGGACGCCTTCGGCGGCGCCTGGCGATACCATAGCACGACGAGACACGTCAGCAGCACCCCGACGAGAAGTCCCACGGCCCAAGGCCATCTGCGCCTCATGGGCGACCCTCCCGATCAGTGACTCGGATGCGCGCGCACGATGGCGCATTATGGGCGGGGAGGGAATGGGGGACAAGAGCCGATGCCGACCGAAGAATGGCTAGCCCGGCGGTGCCTGTCGCGCACCGGCAATGCGCTCGTTGGCCCACGCCTGGTCTGCGGCGGGGAGGGCGGGGCGACAGGGGGCGGAATAATCGATGACCTCGCTGTAGCTCCCCCGGTCGTAAGCCTGTGCCAGCACGGCCTGGACGTCGAGAACGACGTCCGGATCGCCGTCGGCCAGCGGGATGCGCATGCGCGGGAGGCGCTCGCCGAGGCGGCGCGGATACAGCTCATAGGACTCGCGCAGCCCCCCTGCCCGGTTGACACAACACAGGTAGTCGTAGGGGCCAATGCCGCGGGCGGCCCACTCCGGCACGGCCATGACGTGCGGGCCGTAGCGCAGCAGGTCGATTTCGACCAGGTGGGTCTGGCTGCTCAGGACTTCTCGCTGCTTGGTCAAGTAGGAGTTGCGGCCGGGACCCTGATACTTGTTCGTGGGGCTGAGGAGTTCGATCACCGTCACGACCTGCTGCCCGGAGGCCCGGTCGAGGATTTCCACATAGTTTTCGTGGACTTCCAGGGACGACACCTTCACGCGGACCGGGGCATCGGCGTCGGCCAGCGCCACAGCACCGCCCGCGTCGGGTCGGTGACGCCGGACCAAGGTATCGGGGATGATCTCGCGATCCGGTCCTTCGACGAAGACACGTTCCTCGACAGCCGCGATATAGCGGGGTCGCAGCGAAGGCTGCAAGTAGTCGCGGATGTAGACGATGAATGCATTGTGCAGACCCTGCCAGCGTTGCGGGTCTTCCAGGTACGGGTCCATTCCCGGAAAAATCATGGCCATGACCTGTCTCCCCAAATGGTTCGATTACTCCCGCCCGAAGTCCGGCATCCGGCCCGCGTTGACGTCCTTCTCCCACTCGTCCAGCAGCGGCCAGCCGATAGCGCAGGTGCCGAAGTCGGCCCTGTACTGGTACTCCGACAGCCGATCGATGGCCCGCTGGAGGATGCGGTTGTCGCGGCGGAAGACCGGGCCGTGGCTCGGCAGCAGGTACTGCGAGTCGTCCTGGCGGATGCGGATCAGCGACCGGATGAAGTCCGGGATGTTCGAGCCGTGGTGCGCGTCGATCACGCCGACGCAGCTGTCCTTGTAGACGTTGTCGCCGCTGAAGAGGAGGTTGCCCATCTTGAAGCTCAGCTGACCCGCCGTGTGGCCGGGTGTGTGCCACACCTCCAGCTTGCGGTCGCCGACGGCGATGACGTCGCCCTCGTTGAGCACCAGGTCGATCTTGCACGGCGGCATCGGGATGTCGATGCCCTGCGCCTTGATCGAGGCATACGTCAGGATGGTGTCGCCCGACTCCAGCGGCTCGACGCTCAGGGGGTGGGCGGCCGCCCTGGTTTTCAAGAGGTCGCGGGCCCGCGCCAGTCCCTGGACGTGATCGGCGTCGGCGTGCGTGGCAATCACCATCCGGCAGGCCGACAGGTTGAAGCCCATCTGCCGGATCAACTCCACGATGTCCTCGACGGCGTCCTCGAAGCCGATGTCGATGAGCAGGAACTCGCCGCCGCCGTCGATGAGGTAGACGTTCACCCCCAAGCGCCGCCCCGCCTGGTAGTTCATCTCGATGACGCGCGGGAAGAGATATTTGCGCTGCAATGCCATGTGATGGGCCCCGGGGAGAGGCAGTTCTTCTGCTCATCATAGAGTTGCGGCGGGGGGATTCAAGCGCCGCCGCTTGCGGCTCGGGCGTCCTGTATACTGTAGATGTGGCCTGTCGCGGCGCCCCGTCCACGATCCGGACGAGCGCGATGGCGAACCTCTCCCCGTCTTCAAGGAGACCCGAAGTGACAGCACCGCAAGTCACCGTCCACGCGAACGGCAACGGCAATTGTCACCACCCCAACCCCGTTTTTGAGAATTCCCCGACCTTCCAGATGGCCTGCCGGCAGCTGCTCACGGCGGCCGAAGCCATCGAGATCGACCCCGGCATCCTGGAGCGCCTGGCCCACCCGAAGCGCGCCATCGTCGTCAGCATCCCCATCGAGCGCGAGGACGGTCACACCGAAAACTTCGTCGGCTTCCGCGTGCAGCACAGCCTGACCAGCGGCCCGTCCAAGGGCGGCCTGCGTTACCACCCCAGCGTCGATCTCGGCGAGGTGGCGGCCCTGGCGATGTGGATGTCGTGGAAGTGCGGCATCATGAACCTGCCCTTCGGCGGCGCCAAGGGCGGCATCGCCTGCGACCCCGCCGCCCTGACGCGCAGCGAGCTGGAACGGCTGACGCGCCGCTTCACCGTCGAGGTGCTGCCGGTCATCGGCCCGCGCGTGGACGTCATGGCCCCCGACATGGGAACCGACGAGCAGACGATGGCCTGGATCTACGACACTTACAGCATGTCGGTCGGCTACGCCTGCCCGGAGATCGTCACCGGCAAGCCGGTCGAGATCGGCGGCTGCGTCGGCCGCCGCGAGGCGACCGGGCGCGGCGTCACCTACTGCATCCTGGAGGCACTGAGCGAGCTAAAGATCCACCCGGCCGAGGCGACCGCCGTGGTGCAGGGCTTCGGCAACGTCGGCTCGGTCACCTGCCAGGAGCTGCACCAGCGCGGCGTCAAGGTCCTGGCCATCGGCGACCGCTACGGCACCATCCGCGACCCCAGGGGGATCGACGTCCCGGCCCTGCTCAAGCACGTCGCTGCCGGCAAACTCGTCAAGGACTTCCCCGGCGCCGAGGAGATACCGGCCGATGAGCTGCTGACGACGCCCTGCACGGTCCTGGTGCCGGCCGCCTTGGAGCGCGTCATCAACGCCAAGAACGCCGCCCGCCTGAGGTGCCGAGTCCTCGCCGAAGCCGCCAACGGCCCGACGACGCCGGACGCCGACGATATCCTTGCGAGAAGCGACATCTACATCATCCCCGACGTGGTCTGCAACGCGGGCGGCGTGACGGTGTCGTACTTCGAGTGGGTGCAGGA
>DATFNV010000490.1:0-27024 GCA_035266225.1 Gemmataceae bacterium | reverse complement strand
AGACAGCGCAATTGCTTGGGTGATACAGCGCAAAATACCAAGAAAAACGCGGGCAATTACTGCCATAATGATGATTTACATAGTAGCTATAACTGCCCGTCCATGAAAACAAATAACACGGGTCTTCAAATAACACCGTGTTTTCCGCGTAGCTGTGTTGAAACCCATTGCGCTGTACCTTGAGAGACTGCGCGCTGTACTACTAGGCACTGTTTGACAATTGCGTTTTCCGTTGTTGAGGTAGAGTTTCGGTTCCCTCTGGCCCTCGGATTCACTGAGGAAAACGAGCGGCCGAAGCTCTGACTCAACAGCGATCTGCCTATTGTCAAACAGTGCCTAGCACGTACACCACCGCGTCGGTGCCCAGGAACACCCACAGCCACCCGCGGTGGCCCTCCTTGCCGTCCTTGTCCACGAAGACCAGCCAGCGCGTCTCGTCGGCCTGCTGAGAGGCCGACTGCCGCACGCGCTGCTGGATCGCCTGATGCAGCGGCTCGAACAACGGCACCAGCCGCTGCAAGCCACCGGCCACGGTACTCGCCGCGATCGGCAGGCCCAGAAGTTTCCAGGCGGCCAGCAGCCGTTCCGTCGGCCGATAGCTGGCGTACTTGTCCAGCAGGATCTCCAGCCACACCGAAGTGCCCAAGAGACTCTTGGGGATCAACTTGGGTGGCGGCGGCGCCGTGCGCGTCTGGCAGTCCGCGCACCGGCAGGTCGCTTGATAGCGGCGGCGGCGGATCACGCGGCGGTAGGCCTTGACCTCGATCTCGATCTGCTCGGAGTCCTCGGTGTCGCTCCGCTCGCGCCAGGGCTGGCCACAGCGGGGACAAAGCTGCTGGGCCTCGGGAAGTTCGACGAGTTCCTCGCGCGCGGGCAGATGACTGTAGTCGCGGCGTTTGGGCCCTTTCCGCGGCCGCTGGGCCGGCTTCGACTCGGCGTCGGCGTCGTCCGCGCCGTCGAGGCCGTCCAGGTGGTTGGAGCGATCCTTGCGGGATTGCTTCTCGGATTTCTGGCCGAAGAGTTGGGCGTTGAGGCGCGCGACCTCGCCGCGGAGATGTTCGTTGTCCTGCGCGACAGCGTCGAGGCGTTCGAGGGCGCGGGTAGGCATGCTCTTCCAGTAGCCGGCCTGCTGGCGCAGCTCGAGGTTGTCGCGGCGCAGGGCCGCGACCTCGCCGCGCAGCTGCGCCACTTCGAGTCGCAGCTGGCGGAAGAGTTCCTGCCAATCGCCGACGTCATTGGCCGTCGGGCAGTATTCAAGGAGCGCGCTGTCCATGACCTCCGTAACTTAGCGAGTTCGGTGGGTTCGGGCAAAGATCACGTGCCCACGACGGGGAAAAACGGGATGGGCGAAGCTTTACACACCCGCCGCTCCTGAACGCACCGCCGGCTTCCGGCTCAGCGGATCGTCACGAAGTCGTTGTGGTTGAACAGCGCCCGCACCAGGCTCGCGCGGGCGCGCAGCGCGTGGTCGGCCGGCGCCGTCTTCACCCCCGCCGTGCGGTACAACTCTGTCTGCTGCGTCAGGAACTCCAGGCACGTCGCCGTCTCCCCCTCCGTCGGCCGGCGCGTCAGCACCTGCTCGAACGCTGCGACCACGAATGCCCCGTCGTTTCCCTTCTCCGCGGCGACCGTCGCCGACATCTTGCGGGCCAGCACACGGCTCTCGTCGAGGACCAGCGTGCTGTTGGTTAGCACCAGCGCCTGCTGGGGGACGAGGGTCTCGCTGCGCCGGTAGCAGTCGCACGGGTCGGGGGCGTCGAAGAACTCCAACAGATGTAACAGACCGCCGCCCTCCGGGTAGAGGCTGAAGTACAGGCTGCGCCGCCTCGAGCCGGCCTGCGCCTGCGGGTCGAGGTCGAGCCCGCCCATCTGCACGTCCAGTTCTCCCGCGGCGTGGAGGACGCTGTCGCGCACCACTTCCGCCTCGACGCGGCGGCGCGGGAAGTGCCACAGCCAGCGGTTATCGGGGTCGGCCTCCGCCGCTTGCGGCTTCGCACCACCCGAGGCCGTCCGGTAGGTATTGCTCGTCACGATCAGCCGGTGCAGGTGCTTCAGGCTCCAATCCCGCTCCATGAATTCGACCGCCAGCCAGTCGAGCAGTTCGGGGTGCGTCGGCACCTTGCCGTTGCGGCCGAAGTCGAACACCGTCTCGACCAGCGGCCGGCCGAAGTGCCGCATCCAGACGTGATTGACCGCGACCCGCGCCGTCAACGGGTTGTCACTGCTGGCGATCCATTGCGCCAGCGCCCGCCGCCGGCCGGTGCTCGTCCTCGGATAGACCGGGCTCAGCGGGGTGTAGCTCGCGGTGTCGGCCGGCAGCGCTTGCCGCGCCGCCCCGACGGCCTTCTTCGCTGCCGCCACCTGCGCCTCAGCCGCCTTCGTCGCGGCGTCGTCGGTCTTCGCTTTCGCCGCGGTCAAGCTCGCCTCGCCTTGCAACAGTTTCTCCTCGGCGGCGGCCAGGTTCGCGGCGTGCTCGGCCTGGCTCGCGGCACGGGCCAGCGCGCCGGCGTCTCCCCCTCCTTTCCCATAGCGGGCCTTGTCGGCGGCGATGCGCGCCTGCATCGAGCGCAGCTCCGCCTCGGCCGCTGTCAGCCGGGCCTTCGCCAGGGCATCGGCCGGCGCCCTCGCCAGGGCCGCCTTCGCCGCGCCCACCGCGGCCTCGCGCTTCGCCGTTTCCTCCTGCTGGATGAACAGCTTCAGCCCCGGGTAATAGGCCACCGGCGGGAGTTCCACGGGCTTGACGTTCAGCTTGTCGCCGCCAAGGAATGCCGGCGCGCCGAGCGCGAGCGGCGGCTTGCCCTCCAGGCGATTGCGCTCGTCGCCGAGGTGATACATCCAGGTCTTCGCGTCGGGGTGCTCGTCGAAGACGCGGATCGAGCCGACGCGGACAGGCTTGCGCAGTTTTGAATAGTCGTATTTCTGGAACGGCCCCGGATCGGGCTCGCCGGCCACGCGATCCTGGCGCAGGTCGATCGGCTCGAAGACGGCGCGGAAGCGGAAGTAGTCCTCCTGTGAGATCGGGTCGTACTTGTGGTCGTGGCAGTGGGCGCAGTTGAACGTCAGGCCGAGGAACGCCTTGCCGGTGTGCTCGACCGTGTCGCGCATCCACTGGTTCGGGTTGAGGGCGTACCAGTTACGGGCGAGGTAGCCGGTCGCCACCAACGCCTCGTCGTCGTCGGGGCAAATCTCGTCGGCGGCGAGCATCTCCTGAATCATGCGATCGTAGCCCTTGTCCGCGTCGAGCGACTTGACGATCCAGTCGCGCCAGCGCCAGATTTGCGAGGCGCTGTTCCACCAGTCGGGCACCGAACGGCGGCCGTACCAGTCGGAGTAGCGCCAGACGTCCATCCAGTGGCGGCCCCAGCGCTCGCCGTACTGCGGCGACGCCAGCAGCCGATCGACCGCCCGTTCGTAAGCGTCCGCGCCGCCATCGGCCAGGAAGGCGTGCAACTCGTCACGCGTCGGCGGCAGGCCGGTCAGGTCGAGGCAGACGCGGCGCAGGAGCGACTCCCGGTCGGCGGGGGGCAGAGGGCGCAGGCCGTGCTTCTCCTGCTCGGCGGCGACGAAGGCATCGATGGGGTTGCGCACCCAGGCGGCGTTCCGCACCGCCGGCAGGGCGGGCCGCACCGGCACCTGAAAGGCCCAGTGCTTGCGGGGGTCTTCGGGCGGCCGCTCGTCCGGCGCCTTCGCCCCGGCGTCGATCCATCCCTGGAGGACAGCGATTTGCTTCTCCGTCAGCGGCGGCCCTTCCTTCTCCGGCGGCATGCGCGGACGGCCGCGCCCCAACACCGCATCGATCAGCGGTGAGTCGGCGCTCTTGCCGGGGACGACGACCGGCCCCCCCTTGCCGCCCTTGCGGATCAACACCGCCGAGTCGAGGCGCAGGCCGGCCTTCTGGCGCAGCGATCCGTGGCAGGCGTAGCAGCGCTCGCGGAGGATCGGCTTGACGTCGCGCAGGTAGTCGATGGACTCGGCGGAAGCGGGGCCGGTGAGGAGAAGACCGGCGAGCAGCGGCAAGGGGCAACGCATGGCTTCCCTCGGGGGGTGCGGTGTGACTCAGAGTCTGTTGCGACAGCCGCTTGCGGCTTGGCGGATTCCAGGCTTCCGCTAAGCCGCAAGCGGCTTGCGCTACAGACCCTCAGCGATGGATCAGGCCGGCGAGCAGGTCGAACAGCAGCAGCGCCGTCAGGAACAGGAAGACAATGGCCCACAGCGTCGCCGCCCAGCGCCAGCCGGCGTCGCGCCCCTCCTGGGCCGCCTGCCGCTCCTCGCCGGCCGACGCCGGCGGCGGGGACGCACTATTCCCCCCCGACGGAGGTCGCTTTTCCTGGATGTGCGAGCTGTGTCGCCCGTCAGTACGCGCCATGACTGATGTTCCCCCGGCTCCGTGTTTACCCGCGAGCGACAAAGGGGACATTCCTTCTTTTTCGCCGCCCCTCCGCACGGCTTGGTCTTGCGGGCGGGGCGAAAAAGAGGAATGTCCCCTTTGTCGTCAACTGGGGATCAGACGCCAGATGCCCAGGCCGATGACGAAAAGCATCAGCGACGCCAGCAAGAGCAGCCCGACCCAGTTGGCCGCCAGGCGCACGTGTTCCGATGCCGGGCGCCCGCGCAGTTTCTCGTAGATCAGGAAGACCATGTGACCGCCGTCGAGGATCGGAATCGGCAGGAAATTCACCACCGCCAGGTTCACGCTAATGAGTCCCAGCAGCATCAGGAAGTCGGCCCAGTCGCTGCCCGCCTGGCGGTAGGCCATCCGGGCGATGTCGATCGGCCCTGCCAGGTTGTCCACGGCCGAAATCCGCTGCGTGAGAAGCGCCTTCAGGCTCATGTAAATCGTCACGATGGTCCGCGAGGTGTAGCGCATACCCATCTGCACCGCGTTGCCCAGGCTGTCGGCGTGGACGACCCGGTCCTGCGGGGGGAACAGCAGCAGACCGCGCGGCGCCGAGGGATCGAACAAGGGCCAGGTCTTTTCAGGCGACTCGGGGAAGTACGCCCGTTGCAGGTCCACCTCGACCGTCGCCAGTTCGCCATCCTTGTGCCGCACCTGAAGCTGCACGCGCGGATAGTCAATCTCCTGCATGCTAAAGAAGACGTAGGCCCAGCGCGGCTCGGGGTCGGCCTTGGGGTTGTCGTCCAGCCGCAGGTTGATCGGTTTGTCGAGCCACTTCTCGGCCTCGCCCGCGCGCCGCGGCGGCCGCTGGTGGTTCCAGCTCAGAATGAAGTCCTCGGCCTGCAAGCCCTGCTGCGCCGCGGGGGCGCCCGGCTCGACCGAGGCCACCTGGGACTTGACCTGGTAGGCGAGGCCCAGCTCGGAGATCGCCAGCGAGGCGGTGCTGGGGAAGGGGATCGCGGCGGCGTCGGCCCAGTCCTCCTTCCATTCCAGGTCGGATAACTCCTCCGTGGCGTCGGCGTCGTGCCCGTTCAGGCGCCGCACCTTCAAGGAGGCCGTCACCGGGGAACGGCCGCGCGCCCAGCGGCGCAGGTCGTCCGGCAGACGCAGCGGATCGAGCTGCTTCTCGTTGCCGCTCGGGGTCGCGGAGAACGTCACACTATCGCGGCCGTCGCTGAGCGTGACACCCATGATGACGTCGTGTTCCTTCACCCCGCGGGCCTCGCCGCTCGACTTCTCGCGCACGGCCGTCACGGCCCCCATCTCCATGCGCACGCCGGGGATGATGCGGTGGTACGCCGCCGGCACGAAGACGCTGACCTTGCTGTCGGGCGTGGCCCCCTTGCGGCGCACCTGGATGACCACCGGCCGGCCCGTCAGCTGGTTCATCCGCCGCAGGAACTGGAAGTAATCGAGGTTCTTCCCCTGCGGGTCGCGCGGATCCTTTTCTAATTCCGCTGTCTTAAAGGGGTTGTCCGCAGTGGGATCGCTGGTGCCGACGATGGCGTCGCCGAACTGGAAGCCCGAGCCGGATTCCAGCGTGAGCGTTTCGTCCTCGGCCGCGCCCGCCCGACGGACTTTCACCTGGACCGACTTGCCACTCAGCCGGAAAAGGCGCTCGCCGAGGTCGGCGTAACCCTTCGCCCCGGCCGGCAATTCCTTGAGCGCGTCCGGCTTGTCGGGATCGGTGGCGGCGAGAAGCCGGTCGTCCGGTTTCAGGTCGAGAACACACGCCGCGGCGGCGGCGCTATTCCGCAGCGTCGGGACGCCGTTCTCCTCCACCTCGTCTTTGTCGGGGAGCCTGAGCTGGGCGGGCGGGGTGATGCCAATGACCGGCCTCTTCTCCTGCTTGTTCTTGCGCGGCACGACGGCGACGGTATAGTCCTCCTCGCCGCGGCGGAACACGAACGTGACCGGCGTTCCCTCCGAGGTGGTCATGACGGCCGCCCGGAGGTCGTCGAAGCTCGGCCGGGCGACGTCATCGACTTTGACGATCACGTCGCCGGGGCGCACCCCCTTCGTCCAGGCCGGACCGCCCGTCTCCTCGATGCCGGCAACCGGCGCCGTCTGGTGGACGCCGATCTTGAAGGCGATGATGAAGACGAGCAGCCCGAAGAGGACGTTCATGACCACGCCCGCGGAGATGATCGCCATCCGCTGGCCGACCGTCTTGTTCTTGTACGAGCGCGGGTCGGTGTCCTCCTCGTCGTTCTCGCCCCCCTCGCCGACCATCTTGACGTAGCCGCCGAGGGGGAACAGGGCGATCTTGTAAGTCGTCTCGCCCCATTTGTACATGCAACCCGGCAGCGCCGGCCCGAAGCCGATGCTGAATGTCTGTACGTGGACGTCACACCACTTGGCCACCAGGAAGTGCCCTAACTCGTGGATGAAGATGACCGCGCCGAGGCCAAGGCCCACTTTGGCGCCTGTCCAAATGCCCTCTAGGCCGGCGACCTTGTAGAGGATCACGAAGAAGGCCATGACAATGGCCAGTGTGATGCCGTTGCGCGAGAACCAGGCGCGCATCGACAGCTGGGCGTCGTCGATCGACTCCTCCGGCGGCGCGCCGTTGCCCGAGGGCGCCTGGGGCGGAGGTGGCGTTACGTCCGGGTCGTGGTCCGGGGTTTGCTGGCTATCCAACGGGTTACCTCCTGTCGCGCCCAGCGGTCGAGGGCGGCCAACTCGGTGAGCGTGGGCCGGGCGCTGAAGTTGTGATGGTCAAGGACAGCGCGGCAGACACGCGGGATGTCGAGGAAGGACAGCTCGCCGGCCAGGAAGCGGCCGACGGCCGCCTCGTTGGCGGCGTTGAGCACCGCCCCGCACGTCCCGCCGCGGCGGGCGACTTCGTACCCTAATTGTACCGCCGGGAACGTCTCGTGATCGGGCTGCTCGAAGCGCAATTCCGACAACTCGCGCCAGCACAGCTTCCGCGCCGGCCCCGCCACCCGCTCGGGGTAGGTCAGGGCGTACTGGATCGGCAGGCGCATGTCCGGCGGCGACAGCTGTGCCAGCACCGAGCCGTCCACGAACTCCACGAACGAATGCACGATCGATTCCGGGTGGATGATGACCTCAATGCGCTTCGCCGGCAGGCCGAACAGCCAGCGGGCCTCGATCACCTCCAGCGCCTTGTTCATCAGCGTCGCCGAATCGACGGTGATCTTCGGCCCCATGCGCCAGGTCGGGTGCCGCAGGGCCTGATCGACCGTGACCGCGGCCAGGTCGGCCGCCCGCTTGCCGCGGAACGGCCCACCGCTGGCGGTCAGAACGACGCGCTCGACCTCTTCCACGCGGCTACACAAGCCCGACGCGCCAGCGAGGGGGCCGTCTTCCGCGCCGCTACACAAGCCCGACGCGCCAGCGAGGGGGTCCTCTTCCGCGCCGCTACACAAGCCCGACGCGCCAGCGAGGGGGCCTCCTCGCTGGCGCGTCGGGCTTGTCTGGCCCCCTCGCTGGCGCGTCGGGCTTGTGTGCAGGGCCTGGAAGACGGCGCTGTGCTCACTATCGACGGGCAGGACGAGCGCGTTGTGCCGGGCGGCTAGCTCCATGACGAGCGGCCCAGCCATGACCAGCGTTTCCTTGTTGGCGACGGCGACCGTCTTGCCGGCCTCCAGCGCCGCCCAGGTGCCCTCCAGCCCGGCGGCCCCCACGACGGCGCTCAGGACGACGTCCACCTCTGGGTCGGCCACCATGCGGGCGACCCCTTCGGGGCCGGTGAGCAGTTCGATGCCGTGATCGAGCTTGCTGCGATCGAGCTTGCGGACCGCGTCGGGGTCGGTGACGGTGACCCAGGCCGGCCGATGGCGGTTGGCCTGCTCGAACAGGGCCGGCCAGCTCGAATGGGCACTCAGACCCGCCGTTTGCAACCGTTGGGGAAGGTGGGCGATGACGTCGAGCGTGCTGGTGCCGATGGACCCGGTCGAGCCGAGGACGACAACGCGGCGGGGAGAGGGATGGCTAACGGTCAAAAGGCACCCCGTGGCCAGTCAGGAGTGGCGCAGGAAACACAGGGGGGTTATTGTACGCGGCCCCCCGCAACACTCGCAAGTTGACTTCCCGCCGTCCCGCCGCTTGCGGCTTCGCAGGCCGTGCGAAGCCGCAAGCGGCTCCGTACAATATCCTTCAGCCGATTGTCTCTGTTGCGGGGAGAGTTGCCATGGCGCGGGACGTGGGACTGCTGGACGTGAACGAGGACGGGGCCGCGGACGTGGACGTCGAAGCGACGCGCGAGTGGCTCGACTCGCTGGAGTCGATCCTGCGGCACGACGGCCCGGACCGCGCCCGCTTCCTCCTGGCCGAGTTGAAGCACAAGGCGGTGACGCAGGGCGTCGAGATCCCCTTCACGGCCAACACGCCCTACATCAACACCATCCCGGTGAGCCGTCAGCCGGTCTTCCCCGGCAACCGCGAGTTGGAGCGGCGCATCAAGAGCCTGGTCCGCTGGAACGCGACGGCGATGGTCGTCCGCGCCAACAAGATCGACGGCACCCTCGGCGGCCACATCGCGACCTTCGCCTCGTCGGCCACCCTGTACGAGATCGGCTTCAACCATTTCTTCTGCGGACCCGACCACCCCGACGGGGCCGACATCGTTTACTTCCAGGGCCACGCCTCGCCCGGCATCTACGCCCGCGCCTTCCTCGAAGGCCGGCTGAGCGAGAAGGTCCTGGAAAACTTCCGCCGCGAATTGCAACCGGGCGGCGGTCTGGCGTCCTACCCGCACCCGTGGCTGATGCCCGACTTCTGGCAGTTCCCCACGGTGTCGATGGGCCTCGGCCCGATCATGGCGATCTACCAGGCGCGCTTCAACCGCTACCTGGAGCACCGCGGCCTGATGAAGGAGTCCAACCAGCACGTCTGGTGCTTCCTGGGCGACGGCGAGTGCGACGAGCCGGAGTCGCTCGGCGCCCTGACCTTGGCCTCGCGCGAAGGGTTGGACAACCTGATCTTCGTGGTCAACTGCAACCTGCAGCGCCTCGACGGCCCGGTGCGCGGCAACGGCAAGATCATCCAGGAGCTGGAGGCGGCCTTCCGCGGCGCCGGCTGGAACTGCATCAAGGTCATCTGGGGTAGCGATTGGGATCCGCTGTTGGCGGCCGACAAGAGCGGATTGCTCGTCAAGCGCATGGGCGAGGTTGTCGATGGCGAGTTCCAGAAGTACACCGTCGCCGGCGGCGCCTACATCCGCAAGCACTTCTTCGGCAAGTACCCCGAGTTGCTGCAACTGGTCGAGCACCTCAGCGACGAGCAGCTGGAGAAGCTGAAACGCGGCGGGCACGACCCGGAGAAGGTCTACGCCGCCTACAAGGCCGCGGTCGATAACCGGGGTCGGCCGACGGTCATCCTGGCGCACACCGTCAAGGGATACGGATTGGGCGAGGCGGGCGAGGGCAAGAACACGGCCCACCAGCAGAAGAAGATCCAGGCGAAGTACCTGGTGGAGTTCCGCAACCGCTTCGGCCTGCCGCTGTCGGACGAGGAGGTCGAACACGCCGCCTTCCACCGGGCGCCGGACGACTCGCGCGAGATGCAGTACTTGCAGGAGCGGCGCAAGGTGCTGGGCGGCTACCTGCCGCAGCGCCGGGCCCGAAAAACGCCGCCGCTGAAGGCGCCCGGCGAGGAGTTGGTCGCCGCCTACGCCAAGGGGAGCGGCGACAAGACCCCTTCGACCACGATGGTCTTCGTGGACATCCTCGGCCGGCTGCTGCGCGACAAGGAGCTGGGCAAGTGGGTGGTGCCGATCATCCCCGACGAGGCCCGCACCTTCGGCATGGACCCGCTCTTTGCGACTTACAAGATCTATTCCAACGTCGGTCAGCTGTACGACCCGGTCGATGCCCAGTACGCGGCCACGGCCTACCGGGAGGCGAAGAACGGCCAGATCCTGGAGGAGGGCATCACCGAGGCGGGCTCGACGTCGTCGTTCATCGCGGCCGGCAGCGCCTACGCCATCCACGGGCTGCCGACGATGCCGTTCTACATCTTTTATTCGATGTTCGGCTTCCAGCGGGTCGGCGACCTGATGTGGGCGGCGGCCGACTCGCGGGCGCGCGGCTTCCTGCTGGGGGCGACGGCCGGCCGAACGACGCTCAACGGCGAGGGCTTGCAGCACGAGGACGGCCACAGTCACGTCCTGGCCTCGACGGTGCCCAACGTGGTGGCCTACGACCCGGCCTACGCCTTCGAGCTGGCCGCCATCATCCGCGACGGCATCCGCCGCATGTACGGCGACAAGCCGGAGGACATCTTCTACTATATCACGCTCTATAACGACAATTACCCGATGCTGCCGATGCCGGAGGGCTCGGCCGAAGGCATTCTCAAAGGGATGTACAAGCTGCGGCCGGCCCCGATCCCGGGCGAGCGGGGGGAGTCATCCCCCCGGTTGAAGGTGCATCTGCTCGGCAGCGGGCCGATCCTGCCGCACGTCCTGAAGGCGCAGGAGATGCTGGCGGGGCAGTTCGGCGTGGCTGCCGACGTGTGGAGCGTGACCAGTTACAAGGAGCTGCGGCGCGAGGCCCTGGAGGTCGAGCGCTGGAACATGCTGCACCCGACCGAGAAGCCGCGGCAGAGTTACCTCGAGAGCGTGCTGGCGAAGGAGGAGGGCATCTTCCTCGCGGCCAGCGATTTCATGAAGTCGGTGCCGGAGATGATTACGCGCTGGGTGCCGGGCGGGTTGTATCCGCTGGGCACCGACGGCTTCGGCCGCAGCGAGACGCGCGAGGCGCTGCGGCGCTTCTTCGAGGTGGACGCGGAGTGCGTCACCGTGGCGGCCCTGGCGCAACTGGCGCGCCGCGAGGCGATCAAGCCCGAGGTGGTGCGCGACGCCATCCGGCAATTGGGCATCGATCCCGAGAAGGTCAGCCCGATGCGGGCATAATCAGCCGCTTGCGGCTTCGCAGGTGGTGTGAAGCGGCAAGCAGCCCACGAGGACATCGATGGCGAGCGAGATCAAACTCCAGGCGCTCAAGGAGAACGTCGAGAGCGTCGAGGTGAACGCGGTCAAGGTCGCGGCGGGTGATGTGGTCGCAAAGGACCAGGCGCTGCTCGAGGTCCAGGCCGACAAGGCGGCGCTCGACGTGGCCTCGCCCGTGGCCGGCCGGGTCACGAAAGTGCTCGTCAAGGCTGGCGATCAGGTCAAGGTTGGCCAGCCTTACGTCCTCATCGAGGAGACGGACGGCGCCACCGCTCCCACGGTCAAGGAGGTAAAGCCGGAGAAGACCGCCCCGCGCACGACTCAGCGCGAGGCGGAGCCGCCCCCGAAGCACACCGCCGCCGAGGCCGCGCGGGAGGCCAACGTGGGCAACGGCCGCCGGACCCCCGCGGCCGAGACGGGCAACATCCCCCTCGCCGGCCCCGCGACGCGCCAGCTGGCGCGCGAACTCGGCGTCGATCTGCGGGAGGTGTCGGGCAGCGGCCGCAACGGTCGCATCACCCCCGAGGACGTAAAGGGGTTCGTCCGCCGACTCGCCTCCGGGTCGGCCGCGGCCGCGGCGCCTGCCACCGCGTCGGCGCCTAAGCTGCCCGACTTCGCCAAGTTCGGCCCCATCGAGGCGCAGCCGCTGACGCGCGTCCGCAAGCTGACCGCCGGGCAGATGAGCCTCGCGTGGGGCCTCATCCCGCACGTCACGCAGCACGACCTCGCCGACGTCACCGATTTGGAAGCGTTCCGCAAGGCGCAGAAGTCCGGCCCGAAGCTGACGATCAGTGCGTTTGCCTTGAAGGCGGCGGCCATCGCCCTGAAGGAGTTCCCGACCTTCAACGCCAGCCTCGATCTCGCATCGGGCCAATTGATCCTGAAGCGCTATTACCACGTCGGCGTCGCGGTGGACACCGAGGGCGGTCTGCTGGTTCCGGTCATCCGCGACGTGGATAAAAAGAGCGTCGCCGAGCTGGCGCAGGAGCTGACCGACGCGGCGGAGGCGGCGCGCAAGGGCAAGGCCGACATGCAGGGCGGCACGTTCACGATCACCAACCTCGGCGGCATCGGCGGCACCGGCTTCACGCCGATCATCAACTGGCCGGAGGTGGCGATCCTGGGCCTATCGCGCTCGCGCCAGGAGCCGGTGGTGCGCGACGGCCAGGTGCTGCCGCGGTTGATGCTGCCCTTGTCGCTGTCGTATGACCATCGCGTGATCGATGGCGCCGCCGCGGCGCGCTTCACGCGCCGGCTCGCCGAGATGCTGGAGAACCCGCTGGTGATGCTGCTGCACGCATAATAACCGGTTTACCCGCGGGGGCGATTTATCGGTTCGCGAAACGATAAATCGCCCCCGCGGGTAAACAAAGGACCACTCATGGCCGACACCATCGAATCCGAACTGGTAGTCCTTGGCGCCGGCCCGGGCGGCTACGGCGCGGCGTTCCTGGCCGCCGACAAGGGGATGAAAGTCACCCTCATCGACGCCGGGGAGAAGCCCGGCGGCACCTGCCTGCACGTTGGCTGCATCCCGAGCAAGGCGCTCTTGCACACCGCCAAGCTCATCACCGACGTCCGCGACGCCGCCCACTTCGGCCTGGACTTCGGCCCCCCGAAGATCGACCTCGGCGGCGTCCGCGGCCAGTGGCAGAAGGTCGTCGCCACCCTCTCCACCAACCTCCTCGGCCTGTGCAAGTCGCGCAAGGTCGAATTTGTCCATGCCCGCGCCCGCTTCGCCGATAGCCGCACCGTGCAGCTCGACGACGGCCGCCGCCTCGCCTTTCGCAACTGCATCGTGGCGACGGGCTCGCTCCCCGTGAAGCCGCCGGCCCTGGCACTCGATTCGCCGCGCGTCATGGACTCGACCGCCGCGCTGCGCCTGGAGGAACTGCCGGCGTCGCTGCTGGTCGTCGGCGGCGGCTACATCGGCCTGGAACTGGGCTACGTCTACGCCGCGCTGGGCAGCAAGGTGACGGTCGTGGAACTGACACCGAGCCTGCTGCCCGGCGTCGATAGCGACCTGGTCCAGCCCTTGCAGAAGCGCCTCAAGGGACTCTTCCACAAGATCTACCTGAATACGAAGGTGGTGCGCCTGAGCGCGGCGGCCAACGGCGTCAAGGTGGTGCTGGAGGGGGAGGAAGTCGAGGACAGGGAGCCGACCTTCGAGCGCGTGCTGATCGCCGTGGGGCGCCGGCCGAACAGCCGCGACCTCGGCCTGGAAAACACGAAGGTGCAGCTCGACGAGAAAGGCGTCGTCAAGGTGGACGGCCAGCGGCGCACGACGGACGAGGCCATCTGGGCCGTAGGCGACGTGGCCGGCGAGCCGATGCTGGCCCACAAGGCGACCTACGAGGGCAAGGTGGCCGTCGAGGCCATCGCCGGGGAGCCGGCTGTGTACGACGTGCGCGCCGTGCCGGCGGTGGTCTTCACCGATCCGGAAATCGCCTGGTGCGGCGTGACACAGACCGAGGCGAAGAAGCAGGGCCGCGAGGTCAAGGTCGAGCGCTTCCCGTGGGCGGCGTCCGGCCGGGCGGCGACGCTGGGCCGCACCGAGGGGGTGACGAAGCTGATCGTCGATCCCGAAACCGATGTGGTACTGGGCGTCGGCATCTGCGGGGTGGGCGCGGGCGAGCTGATTGGCGAGGGGGTGCTGGCAGTGGAGATGGCGGCGTCGGCGCGCGACCTGGCCATGAGCATGCACCCGCACCCGACCTTGACGGAGACGCTCATGGAGGACGCGGAGCTGCTGCACGGCAGCGCGACACATTACTACAAGCCGCCGCGGAAGTAGCCAGTGCCTCACTCATGGCAGCACTTCTACGGGAATGTCGGGGAATGCTGACAGCCGGGTGTCGTTGGTCAGAAAGCGGTGGCAGCCGCCCTCGACCGCAGCTGCCAGGTGCAGCGAATCGCCGAGCTTGAAGTTGTGTCTGGCGCGGATGACCGTGGCTCGATCGAATACTGCGGTTGCGATCGGGACCAGCTGAACATCGGGTCGGCCGCAGAAGGCATCGAAGATCGTCAGTTTCACCGGGTCACCCGTCCTGACCGGCTCGACGCGATATTCGAGCCGCACCAGATCGCTGATAGCAACCCGATCCCCTGCGGCGGCGAGGGTCGCCAGTCGATTCCTGGCCCGCATGTTGAACGACCCGGTGTGGTCGAGGTAGTAAATCAGGATGACGCTATCGCAGTAGATCAGCATTATGGTTGCTCCGGTTGCCGGCGTCGCTCATCGGCTTCTCGGAGCAGTTCATCAATGTGATCGGGCGCGCGAAGCCACTCGATGTGCGCCTGCACCTCCTTGTCGTCCATGAAATGGCAGCCGGCTTCTTCCATTCTCTTTCTGGCGTTCTGTAGGAACTGCCACCAGTCCTCCTTGGGCGGCTGGGGCGCTGCGGACACTTGCCGCAACACGACCGTGACCCGGCCCGGCGACAGGTTGGGCTTCTGGTCCAGTTCCAGCGTGCCATCCGGCTTGAGGGTGCCTTCGATGACGACTTCACTGAGGCTCATGGCCCTTCTCCTTTCGTTCAGGGGGCTTGTCACATTCTACCCGAACAGCCCTGGCACCGCCGCAATGCGGGCGACTTGATCGGCGAGTGCGTGCTGGCGGCGGAGATGGCGGCGTCGGCGCGCGACCTGGCGATGAGCATGCACCTGCACTCGACACTGATGGAGGACGCCGAGCTGCAGCACGGCCGCCCCACGCACTACTACAAATCGCCGCGACGTCCACCGCCTGCCCGTCCGGTCCACCGGAGTAGGCGTCTTGCGCGTTGACGACTCGCACACCGTGTCGCATGCTGAGAGGTAAGTTGGCAGCCAGGCACGTCGATGTGCTCCTGAACCGGCGTCGGTAGGTGACATCATGTCGATTCGCAAAGTCCTGCTATTCGCCGTCCCGATCTTGTTACTTGCCCTCGGCCTCTGGCTCTGGTGGCTCAAGCCGTTCGCGGACCGGTCCCAGAAGCTCAGGCCGCAGGCGTCGGCGGAAGAACGGCTCGAGGTGCTGGACTGCTTGTCTCATCTGAGCGAGCAGCTAGGCGTTACCCGGTCCATCCCTCTCATCGAACGCTGGATGAAGGAGGATCCTGACCCCCGTGTTCGCTGGAGAGCTACCGAGGCACGGTGTTTGATCGCTCACCACCATGAGAACGGAGCTTGTCCACCATCGGTGGCGCGAACGCTGTTCGATGAGGACCGCGAGCTGCGCGGAGCCCTCGAGACCTATTCCGGCCTCTTCAAAGAAGTTCCCCCCGAAACGACAGAAGTGCTGCTGACGGCAGCGGCCCAAGGGGACCCGGCCGTACGGCGGGGGGCGATTTTGCTTCTTGGTCAAGCGGCGGAGCGGGACGACCGGGCTCGCCGCGCGATCGATGCCGCCCGAGAGGATAAGGACTTCGAGGTTCGCCACAACGCTTACTGCGCCTGGTTCAAGGTCACCGGTGACCTGGAAGCGTTCGTGCCTTACTGTCTGCGTATTCAGGTGGACTACCGCAACCTACCGCTCCTCCCGCCCAGCAGTCCGGAGGAGGCCAAACGTCAGCGGGCTTCAAAGCAACTGATGCAGATGGCCGCGTTCACGGTCCTCCAGCAACAGGGTGAGGAACGCACAGATGAGGTGGCGAAGCTGATCCTCAGGTATATTGACGACAGTACGCCGATCATGCGCCGGGGTGCGGCGGTCTTCGTGAGCTTGGTGGCCGATAACACGATCTTCGTCCGCCGCCAAGCCCGCGGTTTGCTCAAGGGAGTCCCGACCCGCGAAGGGAGGCAGGATGAGCCCGAACGCCCACCCGCTGGGTTGAAGCCTCTCGCCTCGCCGAAGCTCCTTGCGCGGCTGACGGAACTGAAGGTCGAGGAAGCTCTTCACAAACTGGAGGGCGAGGACCAGGACCAGGCCGTGCGTGAGGTTGCTGCTGACGCGCTCAGAAGCTGGGCTGCTCTCCAGGAGGAGCGACCCTGACACGGAGGGGGCGCTTGCGGCTTAGCGTTGGCTTCATAATGGGGGAACGGACGCTAAGCCGCAAGCGGCGTTTCACTTCTCCTGCCAGCGCTGCCACGCTAGCCCCGGCCTGTCCACCCGGAACTGCACCAGCCGACGATGTTTCACCTCCGTGACGTACACCGTGCGCCCGTCCGCCCCACCGAAGCACAGGTTGCTCGGCGACTCGCCCAGCACGTCGATCTCGCGCAGCACCTTGCCCGCCGGCGACAGCACCGCCACCGTCCCCTTGCCGTATCGGCTGATGTACAGGTTGCCGTCCACGTCGCAGCGCATGCCGTCGAAGCCGAAGTCGTCGAACTTCTTCAAAAGACGCTTGTTCGACAGCGAGCCGTCCTTGCCGATGTCGAACGCCCAGACGTTGCGCTGAACGCTCTCGTTGACGTACAGCGTCTTGCCGTCGGGGCTGACCTCGATGCCGTTCGACGTGCCCATCTTCTCGGCCGCGAGAGTCACCTTCCCCTCGCGGTCGATGCACCACACCTGACCGGTGCTGTTCCCCCAATTCGGGTCGCTGGCGTACAGGGTCCCGTCGGGGGCGATGGCCAAATCGTTCGGCTGGTTCATCTTGTCTTCGTGGGCGAAGACCGTCACCTTCTTCGTGGCCGGGTCAATTTTTAGGACGTTGTGGCCGACGTAATCGGCAACGTACATCATCCCTTTTTTGTCGAAGACGATGCCGTTGCCGGTACTCTTCCCCGGCAGCTCGACCCACACCTCGGCCTTGCCGTCGGGGGTGACGCGGCCGATGGTCTGATCCTTCTGGAAGTTGACGGCGTAGACGTTGCCCTTGGCGTCGCAGGCGGGCCCCTCGATGCCGCCGGTGAACGACTTCTCCTCGGTGAACGGCTTGGCCTTGAACAATTCCTCCTTTTCCTCGCCGATGGCCGGCAGGACGAGCAGGGCGGGAATGATGACGACGAGCAGGCGGCGGAGGTGCGGCGTCATGGCGGGTCCCTCGGGGAAGGTCGGGCTACGAGGGGCAGTGTACGGCATCGGCGGCGGAAAGCCATCGGCTGGCGGCTTCCTCCCCTCGCCCCTTGGGGGAGAGGGGTTGGGGGTGAGGGGGAGAAGACAGCCCCTCACCCCCAACCCCTCTCCCCAGAGTATCGGAGAGAGGGGAGGAGGCCGCCTGCGCCGCGCGACGGCGCATCCTCCCCGCCAGTGGCTACTTCTTCGCCGGTTGTGTATAGCTGATCGCCAGCAGCGCGAAGGCGGTGGCGAGGTCGGCGTTCTTTTCGCCGTATGCCTGGTCCTTTTTGTTGACCCAGCTGCCGTCGCTGCCTTGGCGGGCCTTCAGCGCGTCGAACAGGTCGCGCCGCCAGTCGTGCTTGGTCCCCTTGGCGTCCTCGAAGCGGTCCTCGCCCCAGGCGCTCATCGCCTTGGCGAAGGTGTGGTAGTAGTAGTACAGTCCCGACTGGCCCATGCCGGGGTTATCCTCCAGGGTGTAGTGCCGGCGAATCCAGTTGATCGCCCCCTTGACGCGCGGGTCGTCCTTGCTCACCCCGGCGTAGAGGAAGCTCTTCAGCCCGGCGTAGGTCATCCCGCCCAGCGAGCGCAGGCCGCCGTCGGCCGTCTTGCTCGGGTGGTCGTCGTCGGGGACGAAGGGGTTGTAGGTGAGGCCGCCCTTGTCGTCCTCGCTGGTCTTCTTGGCGAACGGCTGGTCGTTGGTCTCTCCGGGAAGGTTCTGGCAGCGGCTGATGAACTTGACGGCCCGCTGCACGGCGGGGTCATCCTTCGGCACGCCCGCCGCCATGAGCGCGTCGAGGAAGAGCTGTGTGTTGGACAGGTCGGGGCGTTCCTTGGGGCCGCCGTTGCCGTAGCCGACGCCGCCGTACTTCGCGTCCTTCTCGTCCACGTCAAACTGGAGACTCTTGAGGAACTTGCTGGCGTTCTTGATGACGGTGTCGTACTTGCCGCCCTGGTTGGCGTCGCTGAGGGCCATGAGGGCGACGCTGGTGACGTAGTTGGCCAGCCCCTTGCTGTAGATGCCGCCGTCCTTCTTCACCTGCTCCTCGAGGTACTTCAGGGCGGCGCCGGTGACCGGGTCGTCGGGGCCGTAGCCGTTGTGCAGCAGGGCGGCGGCGACGAGGGCGGTGATGCCCGGCGCCTGCTCCGGCCGGTCGCCGAAGCTGCCGTCGGTCTTCTGACTTTTCTTGAGATAGGCGTAACCCTTCTCGACGACCGGCTTGACCTCCTTCGACGGGACGCCGACGTCGTCGGCTGCCCGCGCCGAGACGGCGAGCACCGCACCGGCCAGGATCACGAAACAGGCACTTCGCAGGTAGGCGTACACCGGCAAGTCTCCTTGTTGAATGAATGCTGGCTTCGGCCCGCGAACCGCAGGCAGAAGTCCGTCACTCGGGCCTCTCCACGACGACCTGGGAGATAATGCAACTCCCGCGCCGCCCCGCCTCATTCCGCACGCGCAGTCCACGAGGTTCTCGCCGGCCTTCAGGCAAGCGCATGGCGGTGGCACCACCACCCGCAGCGGGGGCTGACGCCCCCTGCTGGCCGGGCCGGCTTGTGGCTTGCCGCAAAGAACCTTATAATTCACTAGATCGTCGCAGCGCAGCCGACCACAAGGGGGTGGGTAGATCGTGCCGGAACGACCACGGATCCTGGTTCTCGAAAACGTGGGACGCGTCACCAGCTTGCTGCAACCCCGCTTGCAGGACTGCGATGTGGTGCGGGTGGACAGTGTGCCTCAGGCCCTGGCCCTGCTGCGCGAACAGCACTTCGACGCCTTCTGTGCCGACTCGACCGAGCCGGCCCTGCGCGAGCAGGCCGGCGACCTGACCCGGGCCGGGCGGTTGCTCGACGCCCTCGCGGACGGCGTGGCGGTCGTCGGCGCCGACCTGCGCGTGATCTGGTCCAACCCGGCTTTCGCGACCTGTTGCGGCGGCGGCAACGTCCGCGGCCGCGGCTTCTACGAAGTCCTCGGCACCCCCGAAATTCTCGGCCCCGACTATTCGCCGTTTCACACCGCCCTGGCCGGCCGGATCGCCACCACGCGCCTGCACTGCTCCACTGACCGCTACCTCGAGCTGCACGTCACGCCGATGAGCAACCGCGAGTCGCCGACGGCGCAGCTGATCGTCCTGGCCCGCGACGTGACCGCCGAGGAACTGCAGCAGCAGAAGCTCGACGCCCTGCACAAGGCCGGCGCCGAGTTGGCCGCCCTGGCCCCCGACCAGCTGTCCGACATGAGCCCGGAGGAGCGCGTCGAGCTGCTCAAGCAGGACATCCGCCGGCTGACGCACGACCTGCTGCACTACGACGTCATCGAGATCCGCCTGCTCGACCGGCAGACGGGCCGCCTGGAGCCGCTCCTCGAAGAGGGCATGACGCCGGAGGCGGCCCACCGCGTGCTCTACGCCGAGCCCCAGGGCAACGGCGTCACCGGCTTCGTGGCCTCCTCCGGCCAGAGCTACCTGTGCGGCGACGCCACCAACGACCCGCTCTACATCCAGGGGGCGGCCGGGGCGCGCTCCTCCCTCACGGTGCCGCTGCTGTACGAAGACCAGGTCATCGGCACCTTCAACGTCGAGAGCCCGACCTTGAACGGCTTCGGCGAACAGGACCTGCAGTTCGCCGAGATCTTCTGCCGCGAGATCGCCTCGGCGCTGCACACCCTCGAACTGCTGTCGGCCGAGAAGCACAGCACGGCCACGCGCTCGGTGGAGGCCATCAGCAGCGAGGTGGCCCTGCCGGTGGACGACATCCTGACGGCGGCGACCGCGGTCCTCGACCGCTACATCGGTCACGACGCCGAGATGGCCGCCAAGCTGCGGCAGATCCTGGCCGGGGCCCGCGCCATCAAGCAGAGCATCCAGAAAGTGGGCGAAGGCCTGGTGCCGGCCGGCAAGGCGCAGCCGCACTCGGAGGACGGCACCCGCCCGAAGTTGAAGGGCAAGCGCGTCCTGGTCGCCGACAACGACGAGCGCGTGCGCCGCTCGGCGCACGGGTTGCTCGGTCGCTGGGGGTGCGTCGTCGAGACGGCGCGCGACACCCAGGAGGCGACCACGATGGCCCGGCTGTGTACCTACGACTACGTCCTGGCCGACATCCGCCTGCCGGACCGCAGCGGCTACGAGGTCTACCGCGAGCTGCGCCAGGCCCAGCCGCAGGCGCGCGTCATCCTCATGACCGCCTACGGCTACGACCCGACGCACACGCTGGTCAAGGCCCGCCAGGACGGCCTGCGCTTCGTGCTTTACAAACCTTTCCGCATTGACCAACTCCTGGGAGCCCTGGAGGGGCCAGAGCCGGCGCCCGCCAAGCAACCGGAAGTGGTGCAGGCCTGAGCCGGTGAGGATTGATGAGCATTACGGACCCAGCGCCCCTTCCCTTCGCGACCTTCCCCCTCTCCCCCAGCGAGGCGGCCGGCGCGCTTCTCTTCCTGGCCGCGGTCGCCGGACACGCCGTCCTGTTGATCCGCAGCCATAACACCTGGTACGGCACCGGACTGGGCCGCCGGATGATCGACCTCGTCCAGTGGGTCCACGCCGTGCTGCTGCTGGCGGGGCCGGCCGCGATCTGGTTCGTCCTCGGCTTCGACCTGCGGCCGCCGTTTCACGCGGCCGACCCCTCCCCCGCCTTTCTTCCCGTCGCGATCTACGTTGTCCTTTGCTGGCTGGCCCTCGTCGTCTTCGCCCTGATCACGGTGTGGCGCCTGGTGCGGCCGAGGCCGGCGGTGCTGGAGAGCAACCACACGCGCACGATCGACGTCGCCGCGGAACTGGGTTACAAGCCCGTCGGCCGCGGCGGGCGCCGGTTCCTCGCCTGCCTCCCCGGGAACCAGGTGTTTCAGGTCGATATCACCGAGAAAACGCTACGGCTGAAGCGCTTGCCGGCGGCCTGGGACGGGTTGAGCATCCTGCACTTCAGCGACGTGCATTTCACCGGCACGCCCGACCGCGACTACTTCCGCCGCGTCATGGACCTGTGTGCCGCCTGGGGGCCGGACCTGGTGGCCTTCACCGGCGACACGGTGGACACCGATGTCCATTATCGCTGGATCGTGCCGCTGTTCGGCCGGCTGAAGTCGCGCTGCGGCGCCTTCGCCATCCTGGGCAACCACGACAGCTACTTCGAGCCGGCGCTGGTGCGGCGGCGGCTGGGCCGGGCGGGGATGCGCGTCCTGGGCAACACCTGGACGCAGATCGAGGTGCGCGGCGAGCCGTTGGTGGTGATCGGCCACGAAGGGCCCTGGTTCGGGACGGCGCCGGACCTGTCGGCCTGCCCATCGGGGCCGTTCCGCCTGTGCCTGAGCCACACGCCGGACAACATTGGCTGGGCGCGGCGGCAGGGCATCGACCTGATGCTGGCCGGCCACGTCCACGGCGGACAGATCCGCTTGCCGCTGATCGGCTCGGTGGTGATCCCAAGTCGGTACGGCCGTCGCTACGACTGCGGCACCTTCGACGAGCCTCCGACGGTGCTGCACGTCAGTCGCGGCCTCGGCGGCGATCAACCGCTGCGCTTCAACTGCCGTCCCGAGGTGAGCAAGCTGATCCTGCGGCCCGCCTGAGCCGCTTGCGGCTTCGCAGGACCCTGGGACCGCGCTACTTCTTCTTGATCGTCGCGGTCACCTGGATCACGTCTTTCCGGCGTTTCCTTTCGGCAGGCTGGCCTGGATCGCCAGCACGGTCTTCAGGTACTCCTGGTCCTGATGAAACGTCGCGACCTGGGCCTTGTATGACGCGGTATTCTTGGTGCAGACCAGGGTGTGCGGCGACCCGCGCCGCTCGGTCTTGAGGTCCAGGTCAGAACCGTGCCCGCGGACGATGTCTTCCAGGTGCCGGCGGCGATGTTCGGCGGCACGGAATTGATGCACTTGCTCCTGCGGGTCGTGCAGGAACCGTCTCAGCTCGTCGCAGTCCGAGCACTTGCAGGAAGTCGGGGCGGCGCGACGGAAGTCGGCAGGCGGTTGCGGCGCCTTGGCCGTCAGCGCTTCCAGCTGCTGCCGGCACGCGGCGACCCAGTCGGCCAGCGCGGGACAAGGCTTGGTGACGTTTTTCTTGAGCCAGGGCTGGAGGGCGGTGAGCGCGGCCACGTGCGCGAGCGTCAGGGGGTACTTCTTCGGCCTGGCCAGGGCGTGGGCCACGACGCGCGACAGCAGCTCGCCCTGCTCGGCGGCCAGCAGCGACCGGGCCAGTCCGGCCAGCACGTCCGCCCTCTTCACTTCCTGCACCCGCCAATCGTGCGCGGCCGGTTGCTGGTCGATCCCTTCGAGGGCCGCGACGAGGGCAGGAGCCAGGGCTTCACAGAGTTCGGCCCCTCCTTCGTTCTTCCCCGGCCGGGCCAGGGAAATGTGCTCCAGCAGCCGGACATTCCTCGCGAGCGACCCCGCTGTCGTCTTCTGGAACGCGGACTCCAACTCCGGTCGAAAGGCCAGCCAGCCGTGCTTCCGGCAGACCGCCGCCAGGGACTTGGCCGGATCGACCGCCGCATCCTGAGGCAGCACCTCGCCGAGGTAGGCCTTGACGAGCCTGGGGTCGTCGATCGCCGCGAGCGAGTGGAACAGACGGCACGGTTCCGCTTTTTCGGCGAAGGGGCCGCCGTAGGGGTTTTCTTGCCACCGCGCGATGATCGAGGCGGCGAAGTCGATGCACCCCGCCCGCAGCGCTGCGGTGCCCGTGGGCCCCGCCTTCTGCCACTGCTTCACCATCTGCCCCAGGGCCTCGACGGCGCTTTGGCTGCCGGCGGTGCAGAGGACCTCGAAATGCCTCGGGTTCGGCCAGAGAAGAATCGCCGCATGACGATACCAGCGGTCGAGAGTCATGCCCGCGTTGCCTGTGTAGCCTTCAAAATCCTCCTCGGGTTCCACGTCCGTGAGCGACTCCGAGTCGAGGACCTCGTCCTCCTCGACGTCAAGCGGCCCCAGCGGCAGCCGGTTGCCCTCGGGGTCGATCAGGTGCTCCGCCGTCAGGCTGGTTTCAAACACTTCGTCCATCTCATGGAGACCGGCGTCGTCCTCGTCGTACTCGTCCTCGTCGTCGTCGTACCAGCGGCGGCGGTGGCCGTAGTAGCCGCCCCCGTCGTCCACCGCCGAGCCGGACTCGTGGAAGGTGAGCAGCCCCAGGTGAGCCTGACAGCCCGCCCGCCGGGCCGCCTCGGCAAGGGCCTGCGCCTGTGTACGGTCCACTCCCTTCAGCGCGTCCCAGGTCAGTCCGCCCTCGGTGTACTGGTGGCCCAGCGTCACGACCAACTTCCGCGGCTCGCTGTCCTTCACCCATCGGCCGAGGATTTCTGCGATCTTCTCGACCTGTTCCGAGGTGCGCGGGGCGGCGAGGCCCTTCTTCGCTTTCGCCAGCGTCAGGTTGTAGACGAGGCAGAGGCGATAACCCTTGCGCAGAGGGCGGATTTCGTGCTCGCAGTCGGCATAGAAAGCGGCGAAGTGGATGTGAAACGCGTTGTTGTCGCCGCCGAAATCGACCGTCCGTTCCTCTCCGTCGTGCCGTACCACCAGCTCGCCACCCTGGAAGGACGAGGGAAGCACGATGACCAGTGTCGCGACCATGCGGTCGAGCTTCTCGCCGTCGCGATGAGGCAGAAAGAAGCTCCCCGGCTCGTAGAGCAGCAGGTCGTACAGATGGCTTTGCAGCTTCTGCTTTTCCAGGCCCAGCTCCTCCTGGACCTTGCGGACCGTTTGCCGCAGGAATTGCTCCCAATCGGGGTTCGTCAGCGAGAATCGATCCGGCGTCAGGCGCCAGACGCGCCGCACGGTCGTATCGATGACGGTCTCCTCCCCCTTGCCGTAGGGGGCTTGCTCGCAGCGGGCCTTTAGCTCTTCCGCCTGCCTGGCGGTGAGGGGTAAGCCGATCGGCCCAAGGCCCTCCACCTCCAACCCCGGCAGGACGGCCGGGACGCTGCCGCTGGCACAGAACGAGCCGGGCCGATCGATCTTCGCCAGCGCCTGGCTCAGCTCTCGCGACACCGCCTGAGTCATGGAATTGTCCTCCGCGTGGTCTCAACCCCTCGACGTGAGCCGCACCTTTTCCCTCATTCAAGATACCCGAGTCCAGCGATCGTGACAACGCTTGGCGAGTGGTCAATCCGCGAGGAAATCCTAAGAAACCTCCAGTTCAACCGCCACCTCTCCCGCTCACTGACTGGGGGATTTCCTGCCATGACGCGCGACGACGCCACCGTCCGGATCCTGGAAGCGAAGAAACAGAAGGGACTGAGCTTTGAGGCGATCGCCAAGGCGGTCGGCCGCCACAAGGTCTGGGTGGCGTCGGCCCTGCTCGGCCAGGCCACCATGTCGGCCGAGGAGGCGCACAAGGCAGTCGTGCTGCTCGGGCTGGGGCCGGACGTGGCCGCCGCCCTGCAGGAGATCCCGACGAAAGGCTCCGTGGGGCAGACGGTGCCGGTCGATCCGCTGATCTACCGCTTCCACGAGATCACGCAGGTCTACGGCACGACCCTCAAGGCCATCATCCACGAGATGTTCGGCGACGGCATCATGAGCGCCATCGACTTCGAGATGGACATTCAGAAGAAGGAAGACCCGAAGGGCGACCGCGTCGTGGTGACGATGAGCGGGAAGTTCCTGCCGTACAAGAAGTGGTGACCGGCTTGCCGTTTCGCGCTCGCGCCGTCCTTCGGGAGGCGCGAGCGCGAAGCGGCAAGCCCAGCAACCTGGCTGTGCCCTCGACTGCACATGCAGGTTCGGGGTATGATGAGCAGTGTCATGAGTGTCCGTTCGGGGGGTGCGATGTCCGCCAGGAACATTTATCACGATGCGGTCGTCAGGGCACTACAGGCCGACGGTTGGACTATCACGCACGACCCGTACAAGCTTGCTTACGGAGATCGGAAGCTCTTTGTCGATCTCGGCGCGGAACGAGCAACGCTCGCAGCCGAAAAAGAAGGGCGACAAATCGCTGTCGAGATCCAGAGCTTCCTCGGTCGATCTTCGGTGCGCAATCTCGAGGAGGCCGTCGGGCAGTACGAAGTCTACCGAATGCTCATCGAAGAGACCGATCCTGGTCGCGCCCTGTACATGGCGGTGCATTTCAGTGCCTACGACGAGGTCCTGGCGGATCGCTTCGGGCAGTTCATCGTGAATCGGCTACCCTTACGCGTCGTTGTCTTTGACGAAGAGGAAGAAAGGATCGTCCAATGGATCAATTAGAGCGATACCGCAAGATCGTTCGCCAGGTCCTGGAGGAATACGCTCGGTACAAACCGGCGAACGGTCAGATCGACACCGAAATGATCGTGGACCCCGTGCGCGACCATTACGAGGTGATGGACATCGGTTGGGATCGCAGGCTACGGGTACATGGGACCGTCATCCACATCGATATCATCGACGGCAAGGTGTGGATTCAGTACGACGGGACCGACCGCCCCGTCGCCGACGCACTCATCGAGGCGGGAATTCCGCAGACCGATATCGTCCTTGCCTGGCACCCGCGCGAGCTGCGGCATCACACGGGCTTCGCGGTGGGCTGAGCGCGAGGGAGAGGCCGCGCCAACGTGAAAGGATGCCCGCCGTGATCTTCATTACCCGGATTCCGACCCACTATAATGATGGCACGCCTGTGCCGCCCGCCGTGTGGCGAGCAATTACTGCCGAGGTGAACGTCCTGTTCAGCGGATGGACCTTGGAAGAGGCGGCGGAAGGGGCGTGGACGGACGAGGACGGCAAGGTCTACTCGGAGCGGAGCCGACGCCTGGAGGTTGCCTGTCAGCGGGGTGATTACCCTGCCGCCCGGGAGTTGGTCCTTACCATCGGCCGCCGGTTGGGCCAGAAGGCCATGTACTTTGAAGTTCGTTACTTCGACGGTGTGGAGATCATCACCGTGCCCTCGGCCAAAGGGCGCAAACCGACTCGGTAACCGGTCCAGGCGGGTGCGGTCCGAGATGGGAGGAGGGATACAGTCGTGGCCAAGCGAAGCATCGCCACCCGGGCGCGGGAAGCGTTGGCGTTCACTCAGCAGCTCGTTCGGGAGGGCAAAAGTTGGGTGCAAGCCATGAACGCCGTTTACGGGCTCGGCGGCAAGTGTGCCGTGCTCTTCCCCACGCGGGACGAGCGGTCGGCATTTCTGGAGACCGAAGAGAATCAGAAGATCGGCCAACTGCTCGACAGTATCTACGAAGTCCCTCCGGCCCGCCCAGGCGGTGAAACCTTCGATCACATCGCTGAGGATCTTCACGTTCGCCTGCCGCACGCGATCGTCCGCGTGCTGCGCGCGCGGGCCACAGCGGCGGGCCTCGACCTCGATCAGTTCCTCGTGATGAAACTGACCAGTTTCGCTCAAGCGGAGGACGCCGACGACTCAGGCACGCGTCCGAAGAAGAAACGCGCCTGAGTCAGAATGCGCACACACCGACCCCGCGCTCGTTGGGCCATACCGCTGCGCGTGCCAGTTGAATTTGTTTGACGAAGATGAGGAAGAGCCGGATAATCGCCGCAGTAGCACTCGCATCCTGCGGATGCGTTGCCGGCGTTCCCCTCATGAACACGACGTCCCTCAGCCTGCTCGACTGACTGAAGTGTGCCGGTCCCGACGCCGCCGATTGGCGCAGGCTTCAGGAGATCTACCTGCCGCTGATCCGCCATTGGCTGTCCGGCGTCCCTGGGCTGCGCAACGAGGCCGACGACCTGGCTCAGGAAGTCCTCCTCGTCCGCTTGCGGGAGTTGCCGTCCTTCGAGCGGCGGCGCCAGGGTTCTTTTCGCGCCTGGCT